>JBKDSZ010000196.1:0-5643 GCA_046340375.1 Cyanobacteriota bacterium
CTTTTAGGATTGGCTTTTTGTTGTGAAGCTTGCTGATTCGCTCTTGTTCATCCCAGAAACCTCTTTGGCTCATGCGGTTTAATCTGACTCTTGTCATTATATCAGGGCTGGAGTCACATATGTGTCAATTCTGATTTTTCAGGGTGCCCTTAATTCTGCCTTTGTTTCACAGTAATTATATTTTGCCCAACCCACTCGATGAATTGATAATAACTTTCTCTGGGATTCCTTGGTTTGTGCTATTTCACTTCGATATTTTTAGAGATTTTTCCTCTCTTGCTTGATTCTCCTTCTTCCTTCAAGGAATCTTGAGTGAAGCCAATTCTTGCGGATGTTTTCAGATCTGTGGGTGTGGCGAGACATCTGCTGTTGAATCCATGCTTGGTATTCGCTGTCGCAAACGGTTCTGAGCACATTGAGCCATTGCAGTAAGACCCATTGCGTCAGCAAAAGATGTGCCATGGGTCTTCAGGTGACGCTCTTCTGAGGCTTGTTTCTTCCGCACGTCGCTGATGTCGTCGATCGCCACGGGGTCCAAGCGATCCAGGTGGGCTGGGGCCTCAGCCAGGACGCGGTCCCTCTTTGTAGGCTCGCGATTGAGTTCGCACACTCTCGTCACTAACGGCAAACGGTGATGGCCTTCAGAATGTTGATCCAATCACCCGGGGCAATCGGTCGGCCGCGGTGGAAGACGTTGGTCCCTCGCAGTGGTTACCCCCGTTGGTCAACCTGTATTTTGGCAGACATCCCCCAGCAAAGGCCTTCAAGGGGAAACCTTTGGGAGGCCCCTTTGATTCGGCTGGCAATCTTTTCCAACTGAGACCCTAGACGTTCTGCGCATGGTGAGCAACGATCATCTCTTGTCGCATGGTGGTTGACTCCCACCGTGCAGGGTGGTGGTGAGGGTCGCGGTGTGTTCTGCGTCATCAAGGATGATCTGATCGGCGACGCACAACGAGTTCCAACAGTGTTTTTTTCGATCCCCAGGGAACAGCACCGGCTCCGAAGGCGGCGGACCAGGCGATCAAGGAGGACACGCGGCTGATCAGGATGGAAAGAGGTGAAGTGCTTGAGGTGTCATCCCTGATCATCTGAGAGAGCTGAGCTTGGCGATCATCATTCGCTCGCAGTAATTCCCGCTGCACATCCGCAACAGTCCTTTTTCTCTGACTTGGTGACAAGACAGGCTCGGAAAAGGCTTGCAGCCCCAAATCCAGTTCCTGCATCGTTTTTGATCGGACGATCGTCTCGCGCACCTGCATCAGGCGCGTGACCTGGGCCCCCTGATTACCCCGCTGGAGCTGTCCGGCCCTGAACGCTTGCAGGGAACTTGCCAGTTGGACCGGAATCAACAGCAGGAAGCCGATGGTGGCGATCACGGCCAGCTGTCTCACCTGTCGCAGACGATTTCGCAGGCCCCGTCTCTTTGGGTTGAGAAGTACGGCCAGGTGCAGCAGGACAAAACCCAGAAACGCCAGAATGGCCTGACGCTCGATTCCCTCAACAAACTGCCCCTGCCAAAGGCCTTGCATCGGTTTGCTGTCCACTAGAAGGGGCAACAGATGCACTCCGAACAAGGCCATCAAACTGATGGATCCAAAGTCCAGCAGGAAGCAGATGCGATGGCGCAGGCGTCGGTCTCTTTCCTCTTCGCGGGCCGATTCTCCTGGTGATGGTTGTGTAAAAACCATGGCTTCCCGTCAGAGTTGGTTTTGCTCAAGCTGGTTCATCATGCCGGCCTGTGTCCTGTCCAGCCAGCCAAATGGGAGGCGGCGCGGGAGGCCACCAGGGCGCGGGCCGTGGCCAGGGCAGGCTCCAAGCATTCGGAACTGAAGGGCGGAAGGGGGCGCCGCCGCAGCCAGGCGCCCCAGCGGAACTCATGAAAGGGGATCAGGGGTTGGGCGGCGATCCGCTTTTCCCGTTTCAATTTCCACACCAGGCTGCGATACGGATCATCGAGCAGATCGTGTAGGCGTTCTGGCAGGGCGCTGGCAGGATGGGGACCCACCCCGCGCCCGTCATAGAGATAGAGCCAGCCGCGGCGGTGCAGCTCCTCCAGAACTTGGGCACGGGAGGCCGTGGCCAGTTCCAGCACCACATAGCCGAAGGCTGTGGCCAGCGGATCCAATTCCACCAGACCCCTCAACCGGTGATGGCGATCGACCATCCACAAGTTCCCCTCCGCCCCTTGGACAAGAGGCACAGGCTTCCCTCCGAGGTAGGAACGGCGTTCGGCCAGTGAATCCGCCGAGAAATCTCGCTGACGGCTTCGCACTTCCGCCAGCCCGACGCACATCTGGGTGGGTTGCAGATCCGCGATCCGCACCTCGATCAGGTCCTGAGCTGGATCGGGGGGTGGGAGGGGCTGATAGGGCGGGAGACGAAGGGTCACGGGTCTGGCACGCGGAGGCGCGGAGGAGGCGCTGCCGTACCGGCGAGGGTCTTGAATCTAAGGGGCCGATCGGCTGGATCCTGACGCTTTGCCCTATTGCGCGGTCGCCGGCATAGGGTCATTGCCATTGGATCTCTTCATGACGTCTTCCTTGTCCGACAGGCTCCAGATCCCCCTCCAAGGCCAAGATGGCCCCTTCGGGGTGATGATCTGCGGCCACGGCAGCCGCAATCGTTTTGCCGTCGCTGAATTTGCCCATCTGGCTGAGGGCCTGCGGGAGCGCCTGAAGCCTCTGCCCGTGGCCCATGGCTATCTGGAATTTGCCCGGCCGATCCTGCGAGAGGGACTGGAGCACCTGCGCGGTCAGGGGGTGCGACACATCCTGGCGCTGCCCGCCATGCTGTTCGCCGCGGGCCATGCCAAAAATGACATCCCTTCCGTTCTCAACACCTATGCCGCCGAGACGGGGCTGAAGGTGGAGTACGGACGGGAACTGGGGGTGGATCTGGGCATGATCCAGGCCGCTGGCGCCCGGATTCGCGCCTGTCTGGATGAGGCGGATCAGCGTGAGCGAACGGCTGGACGGGTGGCACCTCCCCTGCATGACACGCTGCTGGTGGTGGTGGGCCGGGGGTCCTCGGATCCGGATGCCAACTCCAATGTGGCCAAGGTGACGCGCATGTTAGTGGAGGGCTTTGGTTTCGGCTGGGGAGAAACGCTGTATTCCGGAGTCACCTTCCCCCTGGTGGAGCCGGGCCTGCGGCAGGTGATGAAACTGGGCTTTCGTCGTCTGGTTGTTTTTCCTTATTTTCTCTTTTCAGGAGTTCTCGTCAGTCGCATCGCACAGCACAGTGCCCTGGTCGCCGCTGACCACCCCGATGTGGAGGTTCTGCAGGCTTCGTATTTGGGGGATCATCCGTTGGTGCTGCGCACGTTTGAGGATCGGTTGGCGGAAGTGCTGGAGGGCACCAGCGCCATGAATTGCTCCCTCTGTAAATACAGGGCGCAGGTGCTTGGCTTTGAGCGTGAGGTGGGTTTGCCTCAACACAGTCACCACCATCATGTTGAGGGATCCATGGAGAGTTGTGATCTCTGCGACAAGGAATGCACCGGCGCCTGCCAGAGCGAGGCTCTCAACGCCCCCCACCGCACCCACGACCCTGCCGAGACGGACCATCACCATGCCGCTCACCATCCTCCGTACCCCCATGCCAATCACCCGCTTGGCCCGCGAACTCTGCGCCAACCTTGAGAGAGTCTCAGCGGGGAGGGGGCGAGGCTCGATTGAACAGTTAAGAGATTCCTATGGTTGGCCCTTTTCCCCATGGGCCATCGGTTTCCCACAGTTTGTGCCCGGTTTTTCCCCGTCTCTCGGCACCAATCCCTCGAATGGAGCCGGGTCTGGGGAAAGTCATCCTCTTTTGCTGTCTCCCTTGACAAGTCGCTTGCTGGAGCCAAGCAGTAAGAAATCGCCTGTGCTCTGGCGCGTGCAAGCTTGTCCCGACAAGGAGTCTCGTTCGACTAGACCCGACAGAACCCTCAGCGAAAGATGTTTGACGAAAGCGGTGGCCGCATGGCGTACTGAGTTGCACTGCTGAGGTGACGCGTGAGGGATTCCGATACGGAAAAAGAGGTCGCAGGGGTGATCGGATCCGCGCAGCGTCCAGCGGATGGGCCGAAGGGCTCCCGGATCCCCCGCGTGAGCCTGGAGGCCGAGGTGCCGGAGGCGCTCTTTGACGGAATGCGGGAGTTCATCCGCAACCATCCCCAATGGGATCAATACAGCGTGATCACCTCCGCCTTGGCGGGCTTTCTGTTTCAAAATGGCGCAAGCGACAGCTGCGTGAGGGATCACTATCTGGCCGGTCTTTTTTCTGATATTGGTGGTTCGGCAGATCCTCGGCATCATCAGCCATAAAAAAGGCGGAGGGGCCAACCTCCGCCTGACTTTTCTCCCTTGCCCGACCCGTTTTAGGTCGCCTTGCAATCATCTCCGCTTGGCGGGTTGGGTTCTGTGGTGGTTGACACCACAAGCTTGCGCCGGTGAGGGCTTCCGCATCAATGCCTCAACCGAGGTTCGTCCTGCCCTGCCGCCGCAGCGCACCCTCGCACGCCCGCCAACTGAGGGCCATCAGGGTGAGCGTGGGGCTCTGCCAGCCCGCGCTCGGCCAGCAGGCCCCATCGGTGACCAGCACGTTGCGTGCTCGCCAGCAGGCATTCCAGGGATCCACCATGCCGTCTTCTTCTTGGCTGGCCATGCGGGCTCCCCCGACCTCGTGGATGTAGTAACCGGGCGGGGCTGCGGCCACTCCCATGGCGGGGCTGCCCTTGATCCAGGGTTCCAGCAGGGGAAGCACCACCAGGTCTTCCAGCGGCCGCACCTCTCCTCCCGCCGCAGCCACCACGGCCCGCATGCGGGCTCCCATGTGGGCCACCATCGCCTGCTCATTGGCCGCCCAGCGGCAGGTGATCAGGGGCACGGGCAGCCCGAGGCCATCCCGTTCCCGCGTGCAGAGGCTGACGCGGTTCTCCGGCGAGGGAAGCACTTCCCCATGGCCGATCAGAAAGCCCAGAGCCTCGTCGGGGCGACGCTTGAAGAGGGCGGGGGGATCAAAGCGCTGCACGGCTGCCCAGAGCCCGTAGCCGCGGGCGAAGTCGGAGGCCCCGTGGTCTCCGAACAATGTGTTTGGCAGGAAGCAGCTGCCTGCCCCGGAGAGCTCCGCCACGGCCCCCGGCGATCCCTCCACCGGAAGGCTGAAGAAGCAACTGCTGGAGATGTGATCCATCAAGTGGCAGCCGAGCTGGCCGGAAGGATCGAGCAAGGGGGGACCATCCAGGCCGGCGCGGGAGTGGAGAAGAATGCGCAGGGTTTCGATCGTGGACGCGCAGAGCACCACCAGATCGGCGGCAACCCGTTCCAGTTGGCCGGTGTGGCCATCCACGACCACCACGCCCCGGGCCCGGTCCCCTGAAGCCTCCATCCACAGGTGTCTCACCGTGGCCAGAGGACGCAGCCGCACCCTCCCGGTGGCCAGGGCGCGCGCGAGGGTGGAGCCCTGGGCGCTGGAGCGGGGCCAGGCCTCGCCGCTGTTGGGAGCGGGCAGGGCGAAGCCCCGGGAGGGGATCCCGGAGGGCGCCGTCGGGGAGTTGGGGCAGGCCATCCCGTTGGCCATGAACGGCGAGGAGCCGTTCCAGTCGCGTGTAGTAAGGATCCAGGTCGGCATGGGTGATGGGCCAGCACGGACTGAGTC
>JBKDSZ010000197.1:0-14087 GCA_046340375.1 Cyanobacteriota bacterium
GCCCACCGGGGGCGCCGCCGAGATGAATGCCGGCGAAAACATCATGTATTTCGCACGCAAGGAGCAGTGCTTGGCCCTCGGCACCCAGCTGCGCACCAAGTTCAAGCCCAATATCGACGTCTACAAGTTCTATCGCATCGATCCCGGCGGCGAGGTTGAGTTTCTCCATCCCAAGGATGGCGTTTTTCCTGAAAAAGTGAACGAGGGACGACCCATCGTTGGACACAATCCCCGTCGCATCGGCGAGAATCCCGATCCCTCCAGCCTGAAGTTCACCGGCAAGGCCACCTACGACGCCTGATCACCTTTGCCATGCGTCAGCTGCGGCGGGGATGCACACCCGCCCTTTTTTTTGTGTGTTCCCTTGACGCCGCTCGCCATGCCAGGCCTTGATCGGAACGTGGATCACTCCGCCTATCTCGCCAGGGCGCGGCAAGGGCGCACCTTCATCCCCCTCTGGAAATGCTGGCCAGCGGATCTGGAAACCCCTCTCACCAGCTGGCTCTAGGTTGGGGAAGGCGGCCGACGGGGCGTCCTGCTGGAATCCGTCGAGGGAGGGGAGAAGGTCGGACGTTGGAGCTTTGTGGTCAGCGATCCGCTCTGGACCCTCACCTGCCGAGGGGAGCAGGCGGAGCGCGAGTGGCGGGATGGTCGGCTGGATGAGCTCGCCGGCAATCCCTTTCTCCTCCTGCGCCAATGCCTGGCGCCGATCCGCCCGGACCCGATTCCCCATCTGCCGCCCGTGGGCCAGCTCTTTGGCTGCTGGGGCTATGAGCTGATCCGCTGGATCGAGCCCACGGTGCCGGTCCATGCCCCTCCTCCGGGAGGGCCACCGGATGGCTGCTGGATGCTCGCCGACAGCCTGTTGGTGTTCGACCAGGTGAAGCGGCAGATCACCGCTGTGGCCTATGCCGATCTGAGTGGCGGTGCCGACCCCGAGCACGCCTGGGCCCAGGCCGCCGGCCGGATTGCCATCCTTGAAGCCCGGATGCATGCGCCCCTCCCTCCAGGCGTCACCCCCCTCGACTGGCATGAGGTCTCCGGCGAGGATCCCACTTTGGGCCTGCGCACCCGCAGCAATTGGCGCCAGCCCGACTTTGAGGAGGTCGTGCGGCAGGGGAAGGCGCACATCGCCGCTGGGGACGTGTTTCAGCTCGTGCTCAGCCAGCGGCTGCAAACAACCGTGGATCGCGATCCGTTTGAGCTTTACCGCAGCCTGCGGATGGTGAACCCCTCGCCCTACATGGCGTTTTTCAACTTCGGCGACTGGCATCTCATCGGCTCCAGCCCGGAAGTGATGGTAAAAGCGGAGCCCCTGGCCAACGGCGCCATTCGCGCTTCCGTGCGACCGATCGCCGGCACCCGTCCCCGGGGGGCGGACGCCGCGGAGGATGGGGAGATGGAGGCTGAGCTTCTGGCCGATCCCAAGGAACGGGCGGAACACGTGATGCTGGTGGATCTGGGCCGGAACGACCTGGGTCGGGTCTGTCGGCCGGGCTCCGTGTCGGTCACCGAGCTGATGGTGATCGAGCGCTATTCCCATGTGATGCACATCGTCAGCCAGGTGGAGGGGGAGCTGGAGGCCAGCCACGATGTGTGGGATCTCCTCATGGCCTGCTTTCCGGCGGGGACGGTGAGCGGCGCCCCCAAGATCCGGGCGATGCAGCTGATCCATGCCCTTGAGCCCGATGCCAGGGGGCCTTATGCGGGCGTCTATGGTGCGGTGGATTTGAATGGCGCCCTCAACACGGCGATCACCATCCGCTCCATGGTCGTGCTTCCCGATCCCCAGGGGGGATCCCTCGTGCTGGTTCAGGCCGGGGCTGGCGTTGTGGCTGATTCCATGCCGGCGATGGAATACCAGGAAACGCTCAACAAAGCCCGTGGCATGCTCAAGGCCCTGGCCTGCCTGCAGCGCCCCCATCCCTCTCTGGATCCATGAGCGGCCCCTTGCTGACCAAAGGCTTCGAGGTCGAGATGTTCACCGGGCGGCCCGATGGCACGGTGGTGGGCTGCGCAGCCGAGGTGGCCCGGGCCCTGGAGGGATTCGTCACCGAACCGGACAACCGCAATCTGGAATACATCACCCCTCCAGACGCGGACTACACCCGACAACTGGGTTATCTCCTGGCGCCGCGGCAACGGCTGAGGAGCTGGCTGGCCGAACGGGATCTCACACTTCTTCCCGGCAGCAGCCTGAGCCTGGGAGACAGTGGCCGCTTTGAACGCTCCGATCCCGCCAATGACTATCACGCGTCCATCGAAGAGCTCTATGGCACCAGGGTTGTCACCGCCAGCGTGCACATCAACCTCGGCATGCGGGCCATGGAGCCGCTCTTCGCCGGCCTGCGGCTGCTGCGTTGCGAAGGGGCGCTTCTGCTCGCGCTGAGCACGAGTTCGCCATTCCTGGACGGTCAGGTCACGGGCAGCCAATCCGAACGTTGGCTTCAGTTTCCCCTCACCCCTCCCCGGGTTCCCCTGTTTCTCAGCCACGACCACTATGTGACCTGGATGCGGGAGCAGTTGGCCAAAGGAAGCATGTTGAACGTCCGTCATCTCTGGACCTCCGTGCGGCCCAACGGGGATCGTCGGCCGGAGTCCCTCAACCGGCTGGAGATCCGGATCTGTGATCTGATCAGCGATCCACGCGTGTTGCTCGCGGTGGCGGCCTGGGCCGAACTCCGGCTGCTGCTGCTGATGGGCGATCCCTCCCGCTTCGATCCCCTTCAGGCCAGCGCCCTGACCCCGGAAGAGCTTGCCGAGCTTGCCGACGGGAATGACAAAGCGGTGGCCCGGGACGGACTGGAGGCGACCATCAGCCACTGGCGCACGGGCGACACCCTCCGGGCGCGGGACTGGCTGGGGGAGGAGCGAGACGCCATGGTTCCGCTGGCGGAGCAACTGGGGCTGGGCCCCATCCTGGAGCCGCTCACAACCGTGCTGGAGGAGGGGAGTGAATCCATGCGCTGGTTGAAACGCCATCGGGCTGGCGAACCCATGGCGCGCATCCTGGCCACGGAAGCCATGGCCATGGAAGCCAGGGACACAGCGCTTTGGGAGCAGTTGACGACAGACCACGTGCGCTCTTTGGGATGATCATGGCAGCAGCCTCCGACACCACCCCCATGCGGGAGCCCGCAGCCCCCCAACGTCCCGCACTGGAAGTGCCCCCCCAGACCACGCGACTCCTCGGCGAACGGCTGGAGCTCGTGGAGGAGCTTTGGCTGGCTGTTCTCCACAGTGAATGTCCGCCGACGCAGGTGGAGCGGTTGATTCGCCTGAAAGAACTCAGCGGGCGTTTTGATCCAGAGGATGATGGCAGCCGAAAGGGACTGAACGACGGCAGCATCGACAGCGAGGCCATGTCCCAGGTGATCCGTGACATGGATCTGTCCGATGGCATCGCCGCCGCGCGGGCCTTTTCACTTTATTTTCAGCTGATCAACATTCTGGAGCAACATATTGAAGAACACACCTATATAGAGAGTCTGCGCCAGTCCGCATCCCACGGCAAATGGGACCCCTTCCTGCCGCCCCTGGCCAACCAAAGTGAACCGGAAACATTTCGGCAACTCTTTGAACGCTTGCGGGCGTTGAATGTGCCACCCATCAGTTTGGAGAATCTGCTGCGCGATCTGGATATTCGCCTTGTTTTCACCGCCCATCCAACGGAGATTGTTCGCCACACCATTCGCCATAAGCAGAGGCGCGTGGCCTCGTTGATCGACAAACTGGAACAGGCGACCAATGAAGATGCTCGCTCTCTGTTGAGGCAGCAGTTGACGGAAGAGATTCGCCTCTGGTGGCGCACGGATGAATTGCATCAGTTCAAGCCCTCCGTGTTGGATGAGGTGGAGTTTGCCCTGCACTACTTCCAACAGGTCTTGTTCGACGCCTTACCGCTGCTCCAACTGCGCATGCGGGCGGCCCTGAAGGACAGCTACCCCGACGTTCAACCGCCGCGCGATGCCTTCTGCACCTTTGGCTCGTGGGTTGGGGCCGATCGCGATGGCAATCCTTCCGTCACCCCAGAGATCACCTGGCGAGCCGCCTGTTATCAACGCCAGTTGATGCTGGATCGCTATGTCAAAGCCGCCACAGAATTGCGCGATCAGCTCAGCATTTCCATGCAGTGCAGCCCGGTGAGCCAGGCGCTGCTGGAATCCCTGGAAATGGATCGGCTGCGCTTCCCCGAAATCTACGATGAGCGTGCCGCACGCTATCGCAAAGAACCCTATCGCCTGAAGCTGAGTTACATGTTGGAGCGCCTGCGACTCTCGGAACGTCGCAACGCCCTGCTGGCGGAGGCTGGGTGGGAGTCCCCGCCCAGCGAGCCGCCAAGCCCCGCCAGCCGACTCGGGGGAGGCTTGGTCCAAGCCACCGCGCAGCAGGAGTTGCACTACGCCTCGGAGGAAGAATTTCGCAACGATCTGGAGTTGATCCGTGGCAGCCTGGAAGCCACTGGCTTGCACTGCGAAGGCCTGACGGCCCTCCTGAGCCAGGTCCATATCTTTGCCTTTTCCCTGGCCAGCATGGACATTCGCCAGGAAAGCTCGCGTCACAGCGACGCCATCGATGAACTCACCCGCTACCTCCAGCTTCCCGTCCCCTATGGAGAGATGGGAGAAGAGCAACGGGTGGAGTGGTTGCTGCAGGAGCTGCAGACCCGCCGTCCCCTCCTGCCCACGGTGGCCTCCTGGAGCGCGCCGACGGCGGAGACCTTCGCGGTGTTTCAGATGCTGCAACGCCTGCAGCAGGAGTTTGGTTCCCGCATCTGTCGCACCTATGTGATCTCCATGAGTCACACCGTGTCCGACCTGTTGGAGGTGCTGCTACTGGCCAAGGAAGCGGGCCTGGTGGATCCGGTTGAGAAGCGATCTCGATTGCTGGTCATCCCCCTGTTTGAAACGGTGGAGGATCTGCAGCGGGCTCCGGCCGTGATGGAACGGCTGTTTGAGGAACCCTTCTACAGAGAGCTGTTGAGATCAGACCACTCCCTGCCACTGCAGGAAGTCATGCTCGGCTATTCAGACAGCAACAAAGACTCCGGCTTTCTCTCCAGCAACTGGGAAATCCATCGCGCTCAGATCGCCCTGCAGGCTCTGGCCAATCAACATGCGGTCTGTCTGCGCATTTTCCATGGTCGGGGCGGATCTGTTGGCCGGGGCGGTGGGCCGGCCTATCAGGCCATTCTCGCCCAACCCAGTGGCACCCTGGGAGGACGGATCAAAATCACTGAACAGGGTGAGGTGCTGGCCTCGAAGTATTCCCTCCCCGATCTCGCGCTCTATAACCTGGAGACGGTGACGACGGCAGTGATTCAGAGCAGCCTGGTGAGTACACGCATCGACGACACCCCCAGCTGGAATTCGCTCATGGAACGCCTGGCTTCGCGTTCACGCGAGCACTACAGAGCATTGGTGCATGACAACCCCGATCTGGTGGCTTTTTTCCAACAGGTGACCCCGATTGTGGAAATCAGCAAACTCCAGATTTCCAGCCGTCCTGCACGGCGCAAGAGTGGTGCCCAGGATCTTTCTGGTTTGCGGGCTATTCCCTGGGTGTTTGGCTGGACGCAAAGTCGCTTTCTCCTTCCCAGTTGGTATGGGGTTGGCACGGCTTTGGAAGAAGAATTGCGGCAGGATCCCGAGCAGATTGAACTGCTACAGATCCTGTATCAACGCTGGCCCTTCTTCCGGATGTTGATCTCGAAAGTGGAGATGACCCTGTCCAAGGTTGATCTTGATCTCGCGAAGCACTACGTTCATCATCTGGGTCGGCAGGACAACCGCGAGGCCTTCGAACGCATTTTTGAGGCCATCGCCGCGGAGTTCGCCCTCACCCATGCGCTGATCCTGCGGATCAGCAACCATCAACGCCTGCTGGATGGGGATCCGGCCCTGCAGTTGTCCGTGGATTTGCGCAACCGCACCATCATTCCCCTCGGTTTTCTCCAGGTTGCCCTGCTGCGCAGGTTGCGGGATCAGAATCGTCAGCCTCCCATCAGCGAAGCTGCCGGCGATGTCTCAGCCGGCGCCGACGGCCACACCTACAGCCGCAGCGAGTTGCTGCGCGGTGCCCTGCTGACGATCAACGGCATAGCCGCTGGCATGCGCAACACGGGCTGACCCGCTGGAGCGACCCTTGCTGCTTCCCTTCCGTGGTCCTTCCTCTGCCAGCCCCTTGGCCCCGGGCTATGCCTTGTTGGTGCAGCCCAGCCTGCGGGTGGATGCCCTCAATGGACTGTTGCGGAGCTGTGGGGGGCAGCCCCGACCCGCCGCCCTGTGGCAGCGGGTGATCGACCACAGCGCCTGGCATCTGGCGGTGGAAAATCCCGAGGGGTCGTGGGTTGGGTTCATTCGCGCCACCAGTGACCGCGCCCTCAACGCCAATCTCTGGGACCTGATCACCGCTCCGGCCGATCCATGCAGGGATCAGGTGATCCAGGCTCTCGTGGGGGCCGCCCTGGATCGGCTGCGACGGGAGCTGAGCGGCTGCAGCATCTCCATCTCCGCCCCCGAGGAAGCGATCGGCGCCCTGCAGCGGGCGGGATTTGTGATTGATCCTGGTGGCATCCGCGCCATGGGCCTGCGGCTGAACGTGGCGAACCCCGATCACTTCCCATCCCAGGAAATCTGACGGGGATTCAACAGGACCTGACGCAAAGGCGCACCATTCACCCCTCCTGCGTTGAGGACGGAAGCCTTTGAGAGCTGGGAAACGGCTTGGGTGCGCCTCGCAAACTTGCCAATGCCGCCGATGCACTTGGCGAGACGGTGGTCCGGTCAGAGCCACCGGAACTGGCCGGAGCAAAAGGGTGGTTTGCGGAGCTGTCGATGAATGCGTGTTCAGCACAGGCGGACGGCCGACGAGTCCGACCTGTTCTCCGCCCCGATCAAACCAACGATGCAATAAGAGAACGAAGAGTGTCCCCCTGTTCCGGCAGGGGGGCGACGAGCATGGAGGGACTCGAACCCCCGACACTCAGAACCGGAATCTGATGCTCTATCCAACTGAGCTACATGCCCAATCTCAGGCCTGGGCCTGAACCATTAGCTTACCCCTCGGCCGCCCCGGGCTGACCATGCGGCTGCAGCGCCTGGAGCTTCGACAGTTCCGCAACATGGAGAGCCTGCGGCTGCTGCTGCAGGAGCCCCGCCTGATCGTGGTGGGCGCCAATGGGGAAGGGAAATCCAACCTGCTGGAAAGCGTGGAGCTGCTCACCAGCCTCCGCTCCCACCGCTGCGGCAGCGACCGGGATCTCATCCGCCGAGGCCAGTCGGAGAGCCTCATTCGCGCCACCACAGTGGAGGGCGACGACCTGGAACTGCAGCTCCGGCGCGTGGGGGGCCGACAGGCCCTGCGCAACGGCAAGACCCTGGAGCGCCAGGTGGATCTGTTGGGAAGCCTCCGCAGCGTGGGCTTCAGCGCGCTGGACATGACCCTGGTGCGGGGAGAGCCGGCCCTGCGGCGCCAGTGGCTGGACAGGGTGGTGATGCAATTGGAGCCGGTGTACGACGCCCTGCTTCGGCAGTACGGGCGGGTGTTGCGTCAGCGGGCCCAACTGGTGCGGCGGCGCTGGAACAGCGACCCGCTGCTCGATGCCTTCGACGCCCAGATGGCCGTTCTGGGCACACGCCTCCACCGCCGGCGCCTGCGCGCCCTGCAACGGCTCGCTCCCCTGGCCACCCGCTGGCAGGAACGCCTGGGGGGAGGGGGCGAATCCCTGGCCCTGGGCTACCGGAGCGGCACGCCCCTTGCCGACGGGGAAGGCACCGCCGGCCTCACCGACACGACGGTGGAGGAAAGCACCTGGCGGGTGGCCTTGGAGACCCGATTGCGCGAGCAGCGCGGGGAGGAGGAGCGGCAGGGTCAGTGCCTGGTGGGCCCCCATCGCGATGACGTGGCCATGCTGCTGGGCGAGCTTCCCGCCCGCCGCTACGGGTCCGCTGGACAGCAGCGCACCCTGGTTCTGGCACTGAAGTTGGCGGAGCTGGAACTCGTGACCGACGTGGTGGGGTCTCCGCCCCTGCTTCTGCTGGACGACGTGCTCGCGGAGCTCGATCCTCGACGACAGCAGTTGCTGCTGGAGGCCGTCGGGGAAGGGCATCAATGCCTGGTGAGCGCCACCCATGTGGAGATGTTCAGCCGCGGCTGGTGCCGCAGAGCCCAGATGGTGGCCATGAGCGGGGGTGTCTTGGGCTCCCTGGACTGAACGGCGGCCCCGTGCGTCCGGCAACTCAGCGGATCAGCCCTTATGGTGGAAAGCTGTTGTCTTTCAGACCCTGATGAATCAGAGCCTGTCCTGCCTGCATCCCAACCCGGGATGGGGCGCGGCCTCCTCACCCCTGACCTCCACCGCGCCAGCTCCAGCCTCTGCCAGCGAAACGGTCGGTAAACATTGCATCCTCGAGCTTTATGACTGCGACGGCGCCAAGCTCGACGACGAAGCTTTCCTCAGGACCACCATCACAAGCGCTGCCAAACGTGCTGGTGCCACCCTGTTGCACCTGATCACCCACCGTTTCGATCCGCAGGGTGTGACCGGACTGGCCCTGTTGGCTGAATCCCACATTTCCATTCACACCTGGCCGGAATCGGGCTACGCGGCGGTGGATGTCTTTACGTGCGGCGATCACACGATGCCAGAGCGGGCGTGTCACGTCCTGCAAACAGCCCTGGGAGCTTCCCGCCACAAACTCACCAGCTTCCGGAGGGAAACACCCCCGGGGGTGGGGCAGAGCGATCGGGAGCCCTGCCCGGCAAGTCTTTGATCCAGCGTTGTCCCTTCACCCCGGCCCTTGAAAACAGGGGCTGGGGTTTTTCGTCATGGCTCGCGTTGTTCCGCAGGGTCTGTGGAGGGCTCCATGGCGGTGATGGACCCAGCCTCCTGACCGGTCCGGGACGCCAGGTCGCGGTTGAGCTTGCCGCTGACCAATCCCTCCAAATCGAGGGCCACCGCGTTGAATCCCAAAGCGCGCAGAGCCCGCACCATCTCCTGACGCCGCTCATCACAGGCCAGTCGCTCGCAAAGAGCCGGCAAGCGCGATGCCGGCACTTCAATGCGGGCCGCCTCCCCGTGGCTGCGCACGCGGACATCGGAGAACCCCTGGTGCCGCAACCAGTCCTCCGCCGCACCCACCCGGCGCAGACGGGCCGCAGTGATCCCCTCGCCATAGGGAAAGCGAGAGGCCAGACAGGGCTGGGCCGGTTTCTCCCACCACGGCAGGCCAAGGGCTCGGGAGAGGTGCCGCACGCCCGCCTTGTCCACCCCCGCTTCCGCCAGGGGGGAACGCACGTTGTGCTCACGGGCCGCCTGCAGGCCCGGGCGATGGTCCTGAAGATCATCCAGGTTGACCCCATCGATCACCTGGTCCGCCCCCGCCTCCACCTTGATGCGCGCCACCAGACCATGCAGTTCTCGCTTGCAGGCGTAGCTACGGTCGGGTGGATTGGCGGCATAGGCCGGATCCTCCAGCTCGGCCGTGGCAATTTCCCGGTGGCGCAGGCCCAGCCAACGGGCCTGGGCGCGGGCTTCGGCGAGGAGGTGGGGCGCCAGAGCAGGGGACACCCCGGTGATCGCCAGGGCGCCCTCCCCCAACCGCTCAGCGGCCAGGGCCGCCACCAGGGAGGAATCCACACCACCGGAGTAGGCCACCACCACCCGTCCCAGTCCGTCCAGCGACTGACGAATCGTGTCGAGGGCCCGGGCCAGATCGGCGGGAAGGGCTTCCAGCAACGTGAGGGAGGGTTTCAGAGCCATCCGATCCATTGCCCCGATCCGCCAGGGCATCCTGGCAAGTCATCCGCGAAGCCGGGGGTTGGCCTCGGTAGCATCCACACCCTCAGGCCTGGCCCATGACCCCGCCGACCGACAGCGCAACGAGTCAACGGGGAACCGGACGCGGAATCGGCATCCGCACGGCCCGGGATCGGGATGAACGGGCCCATGGCCAGTTGCACGTCTATGACGGTGAGGGGAAGGGGAAAAGCCAGGCGGCCCTCGGGGTGGTGTTGCGCACGATCGGGCTGGGGATCTGCGAGCAGAAGCGCACCAGGGTGCTGTTGCTCCGTTTTTTGAAAGGGCCCGGACGGTCCTATGACGAGGATGCAGCCATCGAGGCCCTGCAGCAGGGTTTCCCCCACCTGATTGACCAGGTGCGCACGGGTCGGGGCGACTACTTCACGGCCAACGAAGCCACCCCCTTTGATCGCATGGAGGCGCAGCGGGGATGGGACATCGCCAAGGGGGCCCTGGCCAGCCATCTCTACTACGTGGTCGTGCTCGATGAACTCAATCCCGTGCTGGATCTCGGCTTGCTGGACGAAGCGGAGGTGGTGCGCACCCTGGCCACCAAACCGCCCGGGGTGGAGGTGATTTGCACCGGCCGCGGAGCCCCCGCAGCCCTGGTGCATCTGGCGGATCTGCACTCCGAGATGCGGGCCCACTGCGTTGAGGCCCCGGGCATGCAGGGCATCGAGATCTACACCGGTGAAGGCACGGGGAAAAGCACCAGCGCCCTGGGGAAGGCCCTGCAGGCGATCGGGCGGGGCATCAGCCAGGACAAAAGCCACAGGGTGTTGATCCTGCAATGGCTCAAGGGTGGGAATGGGTACACCGAAGACGCGGCCATCGCCGCCTTGAGAGAAAGCTATCCCCATCTTGTTGACCATCTGCGCAGTGGGCGAGATGCGATCGTCTGGCGCGGCCAACAACAACCGATCGATTATGTGGAAGCTGAGCGGGCCTGGGAGATTGCCCGCGCAGCCATTGCCAGCGGTCTCTACAAAACCGTCATCCTGGATGAACTCAACCCCACGGTGGATCTGGAGCTGGTGCCTGTGGAGCCGATCGTGCAGACCCTGCTGCGCAAACCGGCGGAGACGGAGGTGATCATCACCGGCCGATGCAAAAGCAGACCGGCTTACTTCAATCTCGCCGGTGTGCATTCCGAAATGGTCTGCCACAAGCACTACGCCGAACGGGGGGTGGACCTCAAACGCGGCGTCGATTATTGATGCGGATCTTCAATAAAGCGGCACTGCGGGATCCACCTCCTGACTCCAGGCCTGGATGCCGCCGCTGACATTGATCCCCTCAATGCCGTGGCGTCGCAGGGCGATCAACGCCTTGGCCGAGCGGCCTCCCATTTTGCAGTGCACGTAGAGCGTCTTGCCCGCGACCAGCTCGCGCACCTCGTCGACGGCTTCGCCACTCTCGATCCGATGGAGAGGAATCAGCACCGACCCCGGAATCACAGCGATCTCCGCTTCCGGAGGGTTGCGCACATCGAGAAGCACCAGGTTGGCGCCTCCCTCCTCGAGCAGAGTCTTGAGTTCGGTGACGGTGATCGCATCCACGGCGGCGGCCTCCTCCTGGCCCGGGGCGGTGCCTGCCACCCCGCAGAACTCCTGATAGTCAATCAGGCGATCGATCACGGGACGATCCGGACTGGGACGCAGGCGCAGCTCCCGGAAGCTCATCTTCAGGGCATCGAAGAGAAGCAGGCGGCCGCTGAGGGTGGTGCCGAGGCCGGTGAGGATCTTCACGGTCTCCGTGGCCTGGATCACCCCGATGATCCCGGGCAGCACGCCCACCACGCCCCCCTCGGCGCAGGACGGCACCAGACCGGGGGGCGGCGGTTCGGGGAAGAGGTCGCGGTAGTTGGGCCCGCCCTCATGGTTGAACACCGTGGCCTGTCCCTCGAAGCGAAAGATCGAGCCGTAGACGTTCGGCTTGCCCAGCAGCACGCAGGCGTCGTTCACCAGATAGCGGGTGGGAAAGTTGTCGGTGCCGTCGCAGATCACGTCGTAGGAGGCGAGGATCTCCAGGGCGTTTTCGCTGGTCAGCGCCGTGTTGTGGAGCTCCACCTGGCAGTGGGGGTTGATCTCCAGGATGCGATGGCGGGCCGATTCGATCTTCGGCTTGCCCACCCAGCTGGTGCCATGGATCACCTGGCGTTGGAGGTTGCTGGAATCCACCACGTCGAAATCCACAATCCCCAGCCGGCCCACCCCGGCCGCAGCCAGGTAGAGGAGGAGCGGAGATCCCAGCCCACCGGTGCCCACGCAGAGGACGGAGGCGGCCTTCAACCGCTTCTGCCCCTCCATGCCCACTTCCGGCAGGATGAGATGGCGCGAGAATCGGGCCACCTCATCGGGGCTCAACTGAACGCCAGTGGTGTCAGGAGGGAGCATGAGAGCCAATCCCGCGGGAAACCTGGGAATCCTCCATTTTCCACACCAGCCGGCGCGGCGGGCCCGCCTCCGGCAACCACCAGCAGGCCATCCCCGTCACCCCCTGAATGACGAGCAGGGTGGGAGGGACGGCCAGGGCCCGATCCGTGACCGATGGCACCGCCTCCCCCTCGGGATGGCTGTGCAGCGACCCCAGCACTTGCCAGCCCCGAAGCCGCGCCCATTTCTGCGCCAGCAGCTGCTCCCGGGGATCAATGGCAAAACGGCAGCGGCGTTCCTCCGCCGGGCGCCAGACATTGCGGCAGGGCCAGAGCAGGCACACCTGCCAGGGGGCTCCCAGCAGCAGGCCACAGGCCTCCTCGGGCTCGGCGGCCTCCACCAGCCGTCTGGCGACCGTCAGCGCCTTCCGACGGAAGGAAATGCACTCTGGCCAGCTTTGAGTCACCCCTGTATGTTAGGGGGCGTTTTCTGATGCAGGCTTGTTCGGCGATGAGTGACACCCCAAACGAAACATCTGAGGTGAAAACCGCCGAGGGCAATCCAACCGGTGACGGGGGCTTTGATTTTCAAAAGCGCTATGCCGAGGTAGTGAGCAAAGTCAATGAGACACTTGCCCATGTGGATTGGAACCAGTTCGGCAAGTTGATCAAAGCCACCGGCATCCTGCTCGCTGTGATCATTGCCCAGATCCTGATCAAGGGCATTCTTGACACGATCAACCTCCTGCCCATCGTCCCTGGACTGCTCGAATTGCTCGGTTTGATCGTTGTTGGCAACTGGGCCTGGAACAATCTGAGCACCAACGAGAAGCGCTCGGAGCTCATGGCCCGGGTGGATCACCTCAAGAAGGAATACCTCGGCTGACCCCGACCCCTTCCCGATCCCATCGTCCCTTCAACCCAAGCCCAGCAGTGCATTGATCATTGACTGGGCTTCTTTTTTGTATCCACCACCGAATAGATTGGCGTGGTTGAGCAGGTGGTAAAGGTTGTAGATCTCCCTCCGCTCGCGCCAGCCCTCCGGCAAGGGCCACTCCTCCTCGTAGCCGTGGAAGAAGGGCTCCGGGAACCCGCCGAACAGACGGGCCATGGCCAGATCCACCTCCCGATCTCCGCGGTGCACCGCTGGATCGAACAGGCTGCTGCCGCCCCACGCCAGCAGGGCCCCATTGCCGCTCCAGAGATCGCCATGCACCAGACAGGGGGGAGGGGAGTGGCCCTCCAAGAGTGCGGGAAGGCGCTCCAACAGGCGTTCGGCATCTGTCATCGGGCTGCCCTTGCGGGCCAGCCAGCGCAGCTGAGGTCGCAGGCGGCAGGCGACAAAGAAGGCGCTCCAGTCGTCTCGCCAGCCATTGAGCTGGGGGGACGCGCCGATGAAGATGTCGCGAGACCAGCCGAAGCCGCGGCCGGTCTCCGCCGTCCCGAACGTCACCAGGCTTCGGCGATGCAGCCGGGCCAGGGAGGCGCCGCAGGCCGCCCAGGCGTCGGGTGTCCCACCCCGGGCCAGCTCCAGCCAGGGCAGCACCAGCACGGCCTCCTCCCCGGCCAGGCCCAAGGCCAGGGGCGCGGGAATCACCAGGCCCTCCCGAGCCACCCCGGCCAGGGCCGTCAAGCCCTCCGCCTCCGCCTCCAGCAGGGGCAGCTGGTCCGCATGGTTGGTTTTGGCAAACAGGCGACCCTCGCCCCGGGTTGCCAGGCACCAAGCGTTGTGGATGCAGCCTCCCCCCACGGCGGTCCGGGACACCAGCTGGATTCCGAGCTGGTCGTGCAGCCAATCAGCGAGCGGATCGACAGGCGTGCGAACCATCAGCGCGAAAACAGCGGACCATGAATCCTGGAGAAAGCCTAAACTCCACGGCCATGAGCGATGTGCTGGTGGTGGGTGCCGGC
>JBKDSZ010000198.1:0-3307 GCA_046340375.1 Cyanobacteriota bacterium
CACCAGGGACCTTTGAGGGTTCCGGGGCACACAGCCAATGTCTTGAGACCCTCTCAATGAGACGGGTACACCCTGCCCAGCTCCTTGGCAGGACTGCCAAGGAAATGACCCAATCCCAAACTTTCGCCGACTCTCGCGAGCATGCGCCGGGGTGGCCGCAGGCCTGTCGCAAGTCCCGAAAGCCCTTGCGACCACTGGCAAAAGCCAGGACTGACAAAGGAAGTGAAAAAATGGGTCGCCTGAGATTCGAACTCAGGACCAATCGGTTAAAAGCCGAGTGCTCTACCGCTGAGCTAGCGACCCCGGTTGGCGATCCGTGCCCTCCGTGAAGGGAGCCGTCAACGCTTTGCGACGGTATCACCCGGGGTGGGGGGGCGACAATGCGCCAGTGACGCGAGAGGACCCATGGCAGAGGACGAAGGGGATCAGGAGTGGGAGTTGGCGTGGACGGAGCCTGCGATCGCAGCGGGGGCGTGGGTGGCCGATTCGGCCGTGGTGTGCGGGGATGTGCGGATGGAGGCGGGGGCGAGCTTGTGGCCGACGGCCGTGGCCCGGGGGGATGTGAGCGCGGTGGTGATCGGGCGTGACAGCAACGTGCAGGACGGGGCGGTGCTGCATGGGGATCCGGGTCAGCCGGTGCGGATCGGAGTGGAGGTGACGGTGGGCCACAGGGCGGTGGTGCATGGGGCGACGCTGGAGGATGGCTGCCTGGTGGGGATCGGAGCGATCGTGCTGAACGGGGTCACCGTGGGCGAGGGGGCGCTGGTGGCGGCGGGATCGGTGGTGACGAAGAATGTGCCAGCGGGGGCGCTGGTGATGGGGGCTCCAGCGCAGGTGAAGCGCCAGCTCAGCCCGGAGGCGATGGTGGAGCAGCGGCGCCATGCCCGCCGCTACCGGCGGCTGGCCGAGGCCCACGCGGCACGGGAGCGGCACGGGACGTTACAAGCCGGCAGCGGCGAGGGCGGGGTCTGATTCCATTCCTTAAGATCGCATCGCTCTGATCTGCCGTCTCCATGGATCTCCGGGTTGTGCTTGTGGCCACACCGATTGTTCTGGCCGCCAGCTGGGCCGTCTTCCACATCGGCCGTGCGGCGGTGGGCCAGCTGCAACTGTTCCTGAAGCGGGCCAAGGCCTGAGGGGAGGGATGGCGCGGGGGGTGGCCAGGCTTCGGCCGTGGGGCGTCTGCGGGCCGGACTGATCCCTAGGCTCTGCTGAGGCCCGATCTCCATCCGCTGTGTCTCCTTCCGTTCTGGTGATCGGCGCCGGCCTCGCCGGCACGGAAGCGGCTTGGCAGGTGGCCCTCGCCGGGGTGCCTGTGACGCTGGTGGAGATGCGGCCGTCCCGTCGCTCGCCCGCGCACCACAGCGCCGATTTCGCGGAATTGGTCTGCAGCAACAGCTTCGGGGCGCTGGCGTCCGATCGGGCAGCGGGACTGCTGCAGGAGGAGCTGCGGCGCCTGGGGTCCCTGGTGATCCACACCGCCGATGCCCACGCGGTGCCCGCTGGTGGAGCCCTGGCGGTGGATCGGGGGCGCTACAGCGCCGCCCTCACCGCCGCCCTGGACGCCCACCCCCTGGTGACGATCGAGCGGCGGGAGCAAACCGACCTGCCCCCCCCGGAGCGGATCACGGTGCTGGCCACCGGTCCCCTCACCGCCGATTCCCTGGCGGAACGCCTGCGCTCCTTCACCGGCCTCGACGACTGTCACTTCTTCGATGCGGCCAGCCCGATCGTGGCGGGGGAGAGCATCGACCTGACCTTGGCCTTTCGCGCCTCCCGCTACGACAAGGGCGACGCGGATTACATCAACTGCCCCATGGACCGGGAGGGCTATCAGCGGTTCCGGGAGGCGTTGCTGGCGGCGGAACAGGCTCCCCTCAAAGACTTCGAGCAGGACAGCGCCACCTTCTTCGAGGGCTGCCTGCCGATCGAGGAGCTGGCCCGGCGCGGGGAGGACACCATGCGCTACGGCCCTCTCAAGCCCATCGGGCTCTGGGATCCCCGCTGGGGCGACCTGCACGATCGGGAGGTGCGGCGCGCACGGCGGGCCCATGCGGTGTTGCAGCTCCGGCAGGAGGATCGGGATGGGCGCCTGTGGAACCTGGTGGGGTTCCAGACGAATCTGCGCTGGGGGGAGCAAGCGCGGGTGTTTCGCCTGATCCCTGGTCTGGAGGAGGCGGAATTCGTGCGCTATGGCGTCATGCACCGCAACACCTTTCTCGAATCGCCCCGCCTCCTGGATGCCACCCTCCAGTTCCGCCGCCGGCCCACCCTTCTGGCCGCCGGCCAGCTCACCGGCACCGAGGGCTATGCGGCAGCCGTCGCGGGGGGTTGGCTGGCGGGCACCAACGCCGCGCGGCTGGCCTGCGGGCTGGAGCCCCTCACGTTGCCGCCGAGCACCATGGCCGGCGCCCTGATCCACTTCATCAGCGCGGCTCGGGGGGCAGGGGGCAAGGGGGGCTTTCAGCCGATGCCACCCAACTTCGGTCTGTTGCCCGAGCTGCCCGAGCGCATCCGGGAGAAGCGGCTCCGCCACGGGGCTTATCGGGATCGGGCGCTGGCGGATCTGGACCGCCTCAGAGCATCAACGTGGCCCGCAGAGACAACAGCCAGTCATGATCGCGATGGGGTGCCAACGCCGGGTTGATGACGAACTGCACCCCCGGCGTGAGCAGGACGCCACCGAGGAGGGTCCAATTCCAATAGGTTTCAAATACCGTCTCATTCCGGGCCCCCGCGGGGTTGGCTGGAGGGAAAGAAGGAGTGCTGTAACCCACCGCCACACCAATCTGATCCCACTGGTTTCGCCCGAGAGGATTGTTCATTGCAGCGCCCAGCGCAAAGGAGCGCCGGATGGAGGTCACCGCATCGGAGGCTTGGTTGGCTCTGGCAAACACAGCCCAGGTGTGATTGAGATTCTGCACGGCGTTGATCGACCACCCACAGGGCTGATTAAAAGTCTGTCCCAGGCGGGCTCGGAGTCTGTCTCTCGAACAGGAGTAGAGCCTCACCCAAAAGTTTTTGCTGATGACGGCAACTTCAACTGCGCCGTCAGTTTCGGATCGTCGAATCCTTTTGCTTTCTTGGCTCCCTCCAATCCTCCTGGGGGGAGGGTTGGAGCGTGGCTCCCTATCCCATCGCCCCTGCTTCCTGTGCTGTTTGGAAGCGGAACAACTTGAGAATGTTGTGGGTCGTGCACCATAGCGTCCATTCCCCGTTTACCTTTTCCAGCCCCCGCATCAGGAAGCGCCGCAGGCCTCGCACTTCCTTGGTTTGCCCAAACACCGGTTCGGGGATCGTCTTGCGC
>JBKDSZ010000199.1:0-12420 GCA_046340375.1 Cyanobacteriota bacterium
GCGCGAGAGGCTCTCCGATGCCCGCGCCACACCGGTGGGGGCGCTGGGCCTGACGGGGGTGCCCTGATGGACGTCGCCCCCGCCAGCCGCTACGCCGGCCTCGTGCCGCGCCAGCGCATCGCCGCCGACGGGTCGGTGCAAACCTTTCTGCCGCGCCGCCTCATCCCCGCGCCGGAGCGGTTCACCGCCTTCGGCCACCGTCGGCTGAGCGGCACCGAGCGCATCGACGACCTTGCCAGCGAGGCCTACGGCGACCCGGAACTTTATTGGCGCCTCGCCGACGCCCTGCCCCTGGAGGACCCTGCCGACCTGCTGGGCCAGGAGGGCCGCCGCATCCCCCTGCCGCTGCCCCTGGAGGTGTCAGACCGTGGCCTCGCTTAAGGGCGTCACCCTCACCCTGCTGATGGGGCCGGTGGCGGTGGCCCCCGCGCCCCGGGCGATCGTGGACGCCCTGGAGAGCGCCACCGCCACCCAGGCGGTGGGCCAGCGCTCCGGCTTTCAGCTCACCTTCGCCCTGTCGAAGACCTCCCCCATCCTCACCGACCTGGTGCCCTCCGGCGCCTTCGATCCGCTGGTGCGGGTGATTTTGGTGGCCACGCTCAACGGGGTGGCGAAGGTGCTCGCCGATGGGCCGATCAAGCGCACGGACCTGACCGTGAGCAGCAAGCCCGGCGAATACAAATTTGTGGTCACCGGCGAGGATGTTTCCGGCTACATGGATTTGCTCGATTTCACCGGTTTTCCCTTTCCAGCCATGCCTTCCTTTGCCCGGGTGGCGCTGATGATGGCGAAGTACGCGGCCTTTGGCGTGGTGCCGCTGACCATCCCCGCCCCCTTTTCCTTTGCCCCGTTGCCCACGGAGAAGATCCCTAGCCAAGAGGGATCGGATTATGAATACGCCAACAAATTGGCCAAGGATGCGGGCTATGAGTTTTATGTCACCCCTGGTCCTCTCCCCGGCGCCAACACGGCCTACTGGGGCCCCCAGGCCCGGGTGGGCCTGCCCCAGACCACCCCGCTGACGATCGACTTTGATCAGGCGGGGCAAACCAATGCCATCAGCCTCACGGTGGATGGCAATCAGGCGATCCTGCCCTACGGCCATGTGAAGGTGGCCAATTTTTCCGTGCCCGTGCCGGTGCCCGACATCGGCCTCCTCAAGCCACCCCTGGCCTCCCGTCCGATCCCCCCGACGAAAGTGCGCCTGCTGGAAACGGAGCGACTGGGGCCGGTGGAGGTGGCCGCCACCCTGCTTTCCGGGCGCGGCGGCGCCGAGCCGGTGACGGCCTCCGGTTCCGTCGATCTGGTGCGCTACGGGCGGCCGATCGACGCCCGCTCCCTGATCTTTGTGCGCGGCGCCAGCCGGGCTTACAATGGACTTTGGTATGTCCGCTCAGTCAGCCATGCGCTTGGACGAGGGTCCTGGCGCCAGACGTTCCAGCTGTCGCGGGATGGCCTGATCTCCCAAACGCCAAGGGTACCCACATGACTTCAGGCCCCCGCTATTTCGGCAAGTACCGCGCCACGGTGCTGAACAACCTCGACCCCCAGAACCAGGGCAGGATCCTGGTGCAGCTCGGGGATCGCTACGGCCTGTTCCCCTCCACCTGGGCCCTGCCCTCGTTCCCCTTCGCGGCCAAAGGGATGGCGGGGATCGTCGCCCTGCCCCAGATCGGCAGCGCCGTGTGGGTGGAGTTCGAGGCCGGCGACCCCGACTTTCCCATCTGGTCGGGCGGCTTCTTCCCCGACCCGGCGGGCTTTCCCCTGCTGGCCCTGGCCGGCGCCACCCCCGTGACGCCCAACATCCACCTGCAGACCACCACCGGCACCTCGATCACCCTCTCCGACAACCCCGCCCAGCAGGTGTTCATCAAGACCGCCACCGGGGCCCTCGTGATCATCGGCGCGGCGGGCATCACCCTGATGAACGGCCAGGGGGCCTCGATCCAGATGACGGGTCCCTCGGTGATCATCAACAACGGCGCCCTGGTGGTGACCTGATGCCGGGCCCCGTGCTCCATAGCGGCGTCACCGCCACCTGTCCCCACGGCGGCGTGCTCAACATCGTCGCCGCCTCGCCGCGGGTCACCGTCTCCGGCTTGCCGGTGGCGGTGCTGAGCGACCAGGGGTTGATTGCGGGCTGCGTCTTCACGGTTCCTCCCAGCAAGCCCCAGCCCTGCGTCACCACCCGCTGGATCGCCCCGGCCAGCCGCGTCCTGGCCAACGGCCAGCCGGTGCTGATCAACCCCATGGTCGCCCTGTGCCTCTCGGCCGAGCAAATCCCCGGCGGCCCGCCGATCATCGCCGCCAGCCAGACCCGGGTGATCGCGACATGAGACTGGCCTTCCCCTTCACCGCCACGCCGCTGGGGCAAGCGACCGCCTGGCCCTACGGCTCGGCACGCCATGTGCGCGACTGCCTGGAGCTGCTCATCCTCACTGGACCGGGCGAACGGGTGATGCGCCCCGCCTTCGGCTCCCAGGCCCGCGAGATGCTCTTCGCCTCCGGCAACGGCCCCGCCGCCGTGGCTCTGGAGGCGGCGTTGCAGGCCACCGTCACCCAGGAGCTCGGCCACCTGCTGGACCTGATCAACCTCCAAGTCGACAACGACGAGGCCGCGGCCGCCCTGTTGATTTCCCTGACCTACGCGGTCAAGGCGACCGGCCAAACCGACACCCTCTCCCTGAGAACCGGGGTGCCATGAGCGCGATCTACCACTGCTGTGATCCCGGCCGTCGCGAGCTCCTGGCCGCTCCCGGCATTCCCTTCTCCGGCATCGACTTCATCGAGGTCAAACAGGGCACCAGCGTTGCCGACTTCACCTTCATCGAGATCCGGCTGGTCAAGCCCCTGCCCCTCCCCGCCGCAGCGCTGACCAAGGACCAGATCGAGATCAGCGGCGGCATCCGCTTTCCAGCCCCCAAGGCGGACCGGGTCGACAACCTGCCCGACCCCAACGCCAGCGGCCTGGTCGCCACCTACCGGGTGCGGTTGCCGGGCAACCAGCCCACCGATTTCTCCACCTACCGGCTCGCGATCGTCAGCCAGCCCGGTGGCCCCCCGCCCGCCTTTCTCGACCCCCGGCTGGCTGCGGTGGACTTCTCCTTCAAGGCCGGCTGCCCGACGCCCTTCGACTGCCGGGAGGACGGTACGCCCCGCCCGGAGCCGCCCCCGCTGGAGCCGGTGGTGAATTACGCCGCCCGCGACTGGCGCGGCTTCCGGCGTCAGATGCTGGATCGGATCGCCGCCCTGGTGCCAGGGTTCCGGGAGGACGATCCGGCGGACTTTGCCGTGACCCTGGTGGAGGCCCTGGCCTATCGGGCCGACCAGCAGAGCTACCGGCTGGATTCGATCGGCACCGAGGCGTTTCTGGACACGGCCCGGGCGCCGTCGTCCCTGGCGCGGCTGGCGCGGCTGGTCGACTACCGCCCCGACCCGGGCGCCAGCGCGCGGGTGCCCCTGGCCTTCAGCCACACCCCCGGCGTCGTGCCCGATGGGCTGGTGCTCGCCGCCGCGACACCGGTGATCGCCCGCCGGCCCGACCTGCCTCCCGTCCTGGCCGCGCCCGACTATGCCCGCGCCCTGGTCCGGTCGCGGATCGCCGCAGCGGATGTCTTCCAGACCCTGGCCCCGCTCACCTGCTGGTCCTGGCGCAATCGCCTGCGCTTTCACACCTGGGGCGACACGGAATGCTGTCTGCCCAAAGGGGCCACCGGCTGCACGTTTGTCGACACCGGCGGTGGGCTGGGGCCGCTGGCGCCAGGGGACTTCCTGATTCTCTGCCAAACCCGCTCCCCCGACACCGGAGCCGAGGCCGACGCCGATCCCGGCCTGCGCTGGCTGGTGCGGCTCCACGCGGCCATCCCCGAGACCGACGGGCTCGCCCCCGGACGCAACCTGGTGACCGTCCGCTGGGGCGCGGACGATGCCCTGCCCTTTGATCTGGTGGTGTCGGCGCGGCTGGCGGGACAGTCGCGGGCCGCCCCCGCCCTCGTCTGCGCCGAGGCCCGGGGGAACGTCACCCTTGCCGACCACGGCGCTTCCCTGCCGCCGCCCTCCCATCTGGGGCTGACCGCCAGCGAAAGCGACGCCCTGCGCCCACGCCTCGATCCCCCCCTGCCCCTGCCCGGCTTGCCCTGGCGCCCCAGCCTGTCCGGGGGGAGTCTGGCCCGGGTCGCCCAACCCGAGCTCACCGGCCCGCCCTGGGCCAGCGCCCGCTCCCTGCTCACCCCTGGCTCGGTGCGGCCCGCCCTGCGTCTCGACGATGATTTCGCCACCTGGGACAGCCGCGACGACCTGCTCGCCTCCGGGCCGTTCGACCGGGATTTCGTCGTCGAATCCGGGCTGGACGGTGGGGTGCGACTCCGCTTCGGCGACGGGGTGCACGGCCTGGCCCCCAACCCCGGCAGCGCCATCCTGCCCTCCGGCCGCTTCGGTGTGGGCCGGGCGGGCAACATCGGCCACGACACCCTGGCCCATGTCGCCCTGCCCATCGCCCAGGCCGCGGCCCGTCTCACGGTCACCAACCCGCTGGGCGCCGAAGGCGGCAGCGACCCCGAGGGTCCCGACCAGATCCGCCTGCGCGCTCCCGAGGCCTACCGCCTCCCCGACCGGGCGGTGACTGCGGCCGACTACGCCGCCTGCGCCCTGCGCCATCCCCAAGTGGCCAATGCCCTGGCGATTCCCCGCTGGACCGGTGCCTGGCAGACCATCGTTCTCTACATCGACCGCAAGGGCGGCCTGCCGGTGGATCGCCCCTTCCTGGCCGACCTGCTGACCTTCTTGGAACGCTTCCGCCTGATGGGCTTCGACCTTGTCCCGCGGGCCGCCCGGCCGGCGCCGCTGGAGCTGAGCCTGCGGGTTTGCGCCCGGCCGGGGGAGTTGCGCGCCGCCGTGGGGCAGCGGGTGCGCCAGGCCCTGCTCCCCTTCGGACCGGCCGATGGCAGCCCCGGCTTCTTCCATCCCGATCGCTTCAGCTTCGGCACGCCGCTCCACCTCTCGACCCTGGTGGCGGCCGTGATGGCGGTGCCGGGCGTGGAGAGCGTCACCCCGCTGACCTTCCGGCGGCTGGGACGCCTGGACCAGGGCGAGCGGGCGGCGGGCGTGATCCGCCCCGCTGAAGCGGAGATCCTGCAATGCGCCGATGATCCCAGCTTCCCGGAGCAGGGGCGACTGGAGCTGCGGCTGGGAGGGGGCCGATGAGCGGTTGCGCCTGCGGCGGGGAGGGACCCTGCACCTGCGGTTTTCGCGACGAGCCGGCAGCCATCGGCGACCCGTTGCTGTTCCGCCACTCCGCCATCCTCGCCAGGATGAGGGGAGGGATCGCCGCGACCCGCGTCGATGGCGCGTCGCCGCTGGCGGATTGGACCAGCCGCGACACCGCCGACCCGGGCATCGCCCTCCTGGACGCCCAGGCGGTGGCGCTGCACGTGCTGGCCTGGAACCTTCACCGGCTCTGGGCCGATGGCACCCTGCCGGCGAGCGAGGACGCGGGGGCCTTGGGTGGTCTGGCGCGGCTGCTGGGCCATGCCCCCCGCCCGGCCCTGTCTGCGGTGACGGTTCTCAGCCTGGACCTGGACGACCTGCCTGGCGCACCGGAGACGGTGGAGCTGCCGCTGGGGCTCAAGGTGGCCTCGCTGCCGAGCAAGGACGAACTGCCCCAGACCTTCGAGACCGATGCCCCCCTGGTGGCCCGCAAAGCCTGGAACCGGCTGACTGTGCAACGCGCCCGCCCGGCTCCCCCGATCTCCACCTCCACCGCCACCCTGACGCTGGAGGGATCCGCCCCCCAGGCTCGGGCGGGAGATCTTGTCCTCGTCTGGGCCGATGAAGCCGCAAAGCAATGGCTCTCGGCCCGCATCGTCGCCATCGACCGCCCGCCGTCGCCGTCGCCCACCGCCCCCGCCACCACCGTCTTGACCCTGACCTCCCGGGAGCTGGTGCCCTGTCCGGCCGTCTTCGCCGCGGCGGCCTTTCAGAACCAGGTGATCCTGCTGGGGGATCGGGCCTCGGCCTTCGGCGCCACCGCGCCGGATCTGTCGCTGCTCTCCACAGCTCAACTGATCGACATCGGCCAGATGACCGCCGGCGGGTCCCGCCCCTCCGACTGGAGGTCCCTTGTCATGACCAGCAGCGGCACCATCAACGGCGGCACCCTCGACCTCGCAGCCGTGCACGGGGCCGCCATGGCGGGCAAGGCGGTGCTGTTCGCGGCGCTGGGCAACAGCCCCGCCCCCCAGATGGGCCAGATCACGGATGTGTGGGAGGGGGCGCGCCGCGACTTCGGCCTGTCGGCCAAGGTGTCCCGCATCGCCGTGACCGGCATCAACCTCGCCCTGCCCGCCACCGCGACGCCGCCTCCCCCCCAAGGATTCGCGAACCGGGTGCGGGAGACCGCGATCCACATCGAGACCGCCCGCGAACGGCTGGCCCTGCCGGAGGCCGACGCCTCGGTGCCTGACCCCGCCACCCCCGACCGCGTCGTGGTGCTGGGCGAGCAAGACCTGGAAGCGGGCCGACTGCTGATCCTGCTGGGCAGGGACTGGACCACGGGCGCGCGGGGCGGCGAGGTGGTGACGCTGCGGCGGGCCGAGGTGGGGGCGGGGGTGACCACGCTGGTGTTCACGGCAGCGACCACCGCCCGGTATCACGCGGAGGGACTGGAGATCCACGCCAACTGCGTCTCCGCCAGCCAGGGGGAGACCCTTCCCCTGGGCCCCGAGACGCTGGGCAGCGGCACGCCCGGTGGCGCCCGGCCCCGCTTTCGCCTGAACGCCGGCCCCGTGGCCCAGGTGCCCGCCCCAACGCCCCGAGGCCATGCCCCGGCGCTGGTGGTGCGGGTGGGCGGCGGGGAGTACGTCCGGGCCGACAGCCTGCTGGATCTCCCCCCCCAAGCGCGGGTGTATCGCTTTGCCGCCGACACGCCCGTGGGGACGCTGGTGGAATTCCCGGGCCCGCTGCCGGCGGGACAGGCGGTGACGGCCGCCTACCGCACGGGGGGCGGCCCCCGGGGCAATGTGGCCGCCGGTCGGCTCACCACCGTCCTCACCCCCGTTCCCGGTCTGCGCGGGGCGACCAACCCCTTTGCCGCCAGCGGCGGCACGGCCGCCGAAAGCCCTGACGACCTGCGCCGCGCCCTGCCCGCCTCGGTGCGCACCCTGGGCCGCGCCGTGGCCCGGGAGGATTTCGAAGCCTTTGCCCTGGACTACCGCGGCGTCGGCAAGGCCCTGGCCACGGAACTGCGCCAGGGGATGCGCCGCGTCCTCTGCCTCACCATCGCCGACAGCGCCTTTCAGAGTCCCCGAGCCGGCTCCAGCCTGCCCCATGACCTGCGCCAGGCGCTGCTGGCGGCCTGCCCGCCGGGACTGGCGATCCGTGTCGAGGGCTTCGACGCCCTCACCGCGAGGGTGGCCCTGGCCTTCGCCCACGACCCGGCCCTGGAGCGCGTCGCGGTGGAGGGGGCGCTGCGCCTGGCGCTGCGCACCCGCTTCTCGCCCGCCGCTCGGCCCTTCGGCGAGGCCCTGCACCGGGCCCAGGTGCTGGCGGCGGCCCAGGCGGTGCCAGGCCTGCTGGCCTGCCGCCTGACCCACTTCGCCCTGGTCCAGGGCCCGGCGGAGGACGGGGGGCGCCTGCTCTGCCCGCAGCCCCGCTTCGAGCCCCAGCTGGCGGCCGCGCCGCCACTGTTCCGCCGCGGCGGGCTGATCGCCGTGGCCGCTGACGACCTGAGCGGCTCAGAGATGGCGCCATGACCCGCTCCCCCGTCCTCTCGGACGAACGCCTCGCCGCGGCCGCAGCCCGCCTGTTCGCGCTGCTGCCCGCCTCTATCCGCGACCGCGACGCCCGCGCCGGGCGGGAACTGGAGGCGCTGTTCGCGGTGCTGGCCCGCGGCTCGGCGGAGATCGACGCCGAACTCGATCGTTTCCTGGACGCGCTGTTTGTCGAAACGGCGCCGGATGTCGCCTTGCCCGCCTTTGCCGCGCTGGTGGGGGCGCCCCCTTTCGCGCCGCTTCCCTCGGGCCGGGCGCCGCGCGCCTTCATCGCCAACCTGCTGCGGGCGCGCCGGGGCAAGGGCACCGCCCGGGTGCTGGCGGACCTGGCCGCCGACGTGACGGGGGAGGGGACGGTGGCGGTGGAATACCACCAGCGGCTGGCGCGGCTGGCGCACCTGATCGACCCCCGCCCCGATCGGCCCGCCCTGGCTGAGCTCCGCCGGGGCGACTCGGCCGCCGGCGCCTTCCGGGCCTCCGACTAGGCCGCCCGCCGGGCGGACCGGCGCTCCCTCGCCGGGGCGGCCGGGCGCTGGCATGGGCCGATGGTGGGCCTCCACCTGCTGCGGTTGGCGGCACCCCTGTTTCCCGCCCCGCGTGGCCCGTTGTCGCCCGCGGAGCTGGCGGGCGTGCCGGCGATGCGCCCCTGGCCGGCGGGCGGCGGTGTCCATCCCGGCTATTGGCAGCTGGCCGCCCAACCCGGCCGCAAGCTGCGCCTCTTCAATCCCAACCGCGCCGCCGAGGCGGAGGCCGAAGGCAAGGCAGGCCGCGCCGAGGCCCACCACCTGCCCGATCGGCTGCGCCGCCTCCCCCTGCACCAGGAAACCGAGGGGCTGCGCCAGGGGGCGCTGGAGGGCCGGCCGGCGCAACGGCGCTGGTTCACCGACGAGGGCCTGCCCTTCGCGATCTTCGCCCGCCGCCAGGGGGAGACCAGCTTCAGCCGGCTCGCGCCGGCCGCCCTGGCGATCTGCAACCTGGAAAACGACCCGCCCAACCCCGGGGATCGCCCCGCCGGCAGCCGTCTCTACACCTGGTGGACCGGGGGGGCGACCGCCGCCACGGCCCAGAGCGGTGCCGCCCCGATCGTGCTGGGTTTTGATCCGGCCACGGGCCGGGCGATCGCTCCAGCTCCAGGCCCCAATCAGAGCGAGATCGTCGAACTGCGCGTTGCCTACGCCTACGGCATCGGACGCCCCATCGGCGCCGGCCCCCAGGAACGCAACAGCGACGCGGTGCCCTTCGAGATCCGCCACACCGCGGCGATTCGTTCCTTTGTGCGTGTGGTGGACGCCACCGTGGCGCCCTCCGGCGCCGCCTCCGACCCCGTTCGCACGGTGCCCAGCCTGGCCCTGGCCCTGGCTGATGTGCTCTCGAACGGGGCGGGCCAGCGCGCCTTCGTGGTGCTGGCTCGCTGCGACCGGGAGCAGGCCGCCGCCACGGTCTCCCTCCATCCCGGCACCACGTTGCAGCTGATCGCCGCCCAATGGCGTCCGAAGAAGCCGCTCCCTGGCGTGCCGGACGACCCCGATCGCCTGGGGTACATCGTGCGGCGGGAGCGGCGCTTCACCCTGGCGGCGCCACTCACGGTGGCCGCTGCGGCACCGCCCGGACCGGGAGCGGAGGCGGGCGAACTCGTGCTCGACGGGCTGGAACTGACGCAGGGGATGACCCTGGGGCCCGGGGCCGCCTCCAGTCTTTGGCTGCGCCATGCGACCCTGCGCAACCCCGGCGCCGCCGCGCTCACGGCCGGGCCCTTCCAGGGCCTCTCCCTGCGCGTCGAGGACAGCCTCTGCGGTCCCCTGGCCCTGGAGCCGGGCGGGGAGACGGGGCAGGTGGCCATCTCCGGATCGATCCTCTCCGCCGACGGCGCCACCCTGCCCGCCCTGGCGGCCCAAGGGTTGGACGCCCGGATGTGCGACGTCAGCCTCTTCGGCACCGCCCGGACCAAGTCGCTGGAGGCCACCGGTTGTCTCTTCACCCAAAGCCTGTCCGTCACCCGCACCCAGGAGGGCTGCCTGCGCTACTCCTCCATCGCGCCCGACCCGGACCCGGACAGCCGGCTCCCTCGGCGCTTCCGCTGCCAGCCCGATCTCACCCTGGCGGCGGCGCAGGAGCGCAAGGGCAGCACCCTCTCGCCGACGGAGGTCGCCACCGTCGTCCTGGCAGCCCAGCCGCTGTTTCTGGATGAGAGCTTCGATGAACCCACCTGCGCCCTCCTGCATCCCCTCTGCCCTGCCTCCATCCGCGAGGGCGGCGAGGGGGGCACGGAAATGGGCGTCTTCGGCCCCGCAGGCTCCAGCCTCCAGCGCGCCAACCTGGCGTCGTTGTTCGATGACTTCATCCCGTTTGGCCTGGAGGCGGCGATCCTCGAGGACACACTCTCCGCCCCCCAAGCCCTGAGGAGGACCACGCCATGACCATCCGCACCGACGCCACCCGCCTCCGAATCACCCCGCGCGACCCCCGCCCGCAGCGGGCCGTCGCCCCCCGCCAGGGCCAGGTGCTGCTCGATGCCGACCTCCAGCAGGACGGCCAGCTGACCCTGGCCCGCATCGACGGCGACATGGCCGATGCGATCGGCGCGCCGGGGCGCTTCGCCGTTCCCGCAGACGTCTCGCTGCCCGCGGTGCCGGCCAACTTCGCGGTGCGGACGGGCGGCAGCGGGCCCATGAACCTGACGATCGAGCCCGGCCATGGCTTCCTGGACGGCTGGCGCCTGGACAACATGGCGGCCTGCACCCTCGCCAACCAACCGCACCCGCGCACGGGCGACGCCCCCAACCTGCCGGCCGTGGTCGCGATCAAGGCGTTGGTGCGCTATGTGGATCCGGTGGAGGAGCCAGCCCTCGCCGACAAGGCCCTGGGGGATGCGCAGGCCTCGGGGCGGCTGCTGCTCGACTGGCAGGTGTTTCCCCAGGCCCTGAGCGGTCCGGTGAGCTGCGCCACCGTGCTCAGCCACAGCGTCTGGCAGCGCCTCACCGCTCCCTCCACCGGCACGGTGGCGGTGCGTGTGGAGCCGGGCGGGCCTGGCACCGATCCCTGCTCCCTCCTGCCCCAGGGGGGCTACAACCGGCTGGAAAACCTCCTCTATCGGCTGGAGGTGCACGGCGGTGTGGCGATCCCCCCGCCAGCCGGCGCTCCCGCGCTGGCGGACGGACCCCGGCTGGGGCTGGAGGGGTTGAAGCTCAAGCTGTCGCGCCGCAACGCCAGCCTGTTGGTGGCGATCACCGGCATCAGCGGCACGGAGATCAGCGTGTCGCCGCCCGCGCCCGATCCCCGCGCTTGGTTCGCCCCTGGCGCCTGGGCCGAGATCGTCAGCCCCGATGACGATCTGGATCCACGGGCCGCTTTGGCCAACGAGCGGTTGTTTCGGGTGGCACGGGCCAGCGACGACCGGGTGATCCTGGAGGCGACCGTCGCCGCCCTCACCGCCACCGGCGCCAGCGGCGGCGGGGGCTGGTTCCTGCGGCTGTGGGACGCCCTGCCCGACGGCTCCGGCCTGCTGGTGCTGGGCGCCCCCGACACCAGCACAGGTCTGACCGCTGAGGTGCCCCTGGGCGATGGCCTGCTGCTGCACGGTGGCGGCGGTGCCACGGCCACCTTCCGGCGCGGCGACCACTGGACCTTCGCCGCCCGCGCCGATGGCAGCATCGACTGGGCCAGCCCCCTCCAGCAGCCCCCCCACGGCCCCACCCTCCGCTACGCCCCGCTGGCCCTCGTCAGCGGCGGCGGCGGCGGCGGCGCCCCCAGCGTTGAGGACTGTCGCATTCCCTTCGCCCGGCTGACCGACCGGGTGCTCCATTACCGCGGCGGCGATGGTCAGTCGGCCTATGCCGGCTCGGGGGGAGCCGTCACCCTGGAGGGGCGGCTGTGTCTGGCGGTGCTGCGGGGCGCCACGCCCGTGGCCGGAGCCGTCGTGGAATGGAGCCTGCCCCAAGGCGCCCAGCCCTCCACGATTGATGGCGTGGCCCTGAACACGACGTCCGGGGCCACCAGCACCACCAACGCCCGGGGCGAGATCACGGCGACGTGGACGCTGAACGGCAACGCCCCGGACGGGCCCCATCAGGTGGCCGCGACACTCCTGGGGGACAGCACGGGCCAGCCAGTGGTCTTCACGGCCCGCTTCGACACGGCGCGGACCACCGGCTACACCCCGGGCAAATGCGCTTATCTCCCGAGCACACGCAATGTGCAGGAGGCCATCGACGGCCTGTGCGCGGCGATCGACACCCGAAAGCCCACCCTGGAGCTGGCCGCGATCGACCTGCTTGGCCAGAGAAACGGGCTGATCCCTCTGGTCGAGGAGGACAGGATCCTCAATGGCGAGGAGGTTCCCTTCAACGCTTTCCGCAATGGCATCGCGTTCAGCCTGAGGATGAACCAACCGCTGGAGTTGGGCATCACCCCGTTCGATCCGATCGTCGAGGTCGAACTCGACCTTCCCTACCCCACCACCGACCCCGACAAGCAGTACTGGTGGCAGGCGGCGCGAACCGGCAACACCAGCCCGCTGCGCGCCCCCTGGGCGTTCCAGCGTCTGCGGCTGGATGGGGAGGTCTCCACCGGCCCTGGCCCCGCCGGGGAACCCGCCTTGCTGTGGCAACCGCGCCCTGCGGTCACCGCGTGCCGCGACACGGTGCCCCGACACCGC
>JBKDSZ010000200.1:0-13295 GCA_046340375.1 Cyanobacteriota bacterium
CAACGACACCATCCTCGGCAGCGCCGCTGCGGACATCATCATCGGGGGCGGCAATGATGACCGCCTGGAAGGTGGCGAGGGCTCCGACACCTACCTCGTGACGGGGAAACAGGCCGGCGGCTGGTCCAGTTACAGCGGAACGGACACCTAAGCCGACACCGGCTGCACCGGCAGGGACCGCATCGTTGCCGTCGGCCCTGGCGATGTGGACATCGGCCTGACCAATTTCAGCGCAGCGAATGGGTTTGAGCGCATTGAGGCCGCGGCGGGAACGGGCAAGGTTCGCCTGATCGGCGGTTGGGGGAATGAAAGCCTCGACTTCAGCCAAACCACCTTTGTTGGCGACACCTTTGTCCTGGACGGCTATTACGGCAACGACACGATCATCGGCAGCGCCGCTGCGGACACGATCATCGGGGGCGGCAATGACGACCGCCTTGATGGCGGCGAGGGCTCCGACACCTACATCGTGACCGGCAGCCAGGCGGGCGGCTGGGCCAGCTTTGCCGGCATCGACACCTACGCCGACAGCGGCACCAGCGGCACGGACCGCATCCTTGCCGTCGGCCCTGGCGATGTGGACATCGGCCTGACCAACTTCAGTGCCGCCAATGGGATCGAGCGCATCGAAGCCGCGGCAGGCACCGGCAAGGTGCGTCTCCTTGGCGGCTGGGGGGCGGACAGCCTCAACTTCAGCCAGATCAGCTTCGTTGGCGACACCTTCGTGCTGGATGGGGCCTACGGCAACGACACCATCCTCGGCAGCGCCGGCGCCGACCGGATGGACGGTGGTGCGGATCACGATCGGCTCATCGGAGGTCTGGGCGCCGATCTGTTGACTGGCGGCAGCGGAAACGACACGTTTGCCTTCAACGCTGTCGCTGAAATCGGACTCGCGCCAGGCAGCCGCGACATCATCACCGACTTCGTCTCGCAGATGGACAAACTTGACTTTTCTCAGATTGATGCCAATGTCAATCTGGCTGGAGATCAGGCCTTCATCTATGTGGGTGGAGTGGTGTTTTCGGGTTGCGCAGGTGAACTGCGTCTGTCCGATCAGATCCTCTCGGGTGATGTCAAGGGTGATGCTGAAGCTGATTTCAAGCTGGTCTTGACCAACGTTTTTGCTCTGTCGCCCGCCAAAGACATCCTTCTTTGAGCGCGACCTTGATTGGAGATCATGCTGAAAACGGACCGATCGGCCTGACCTCTGCGGGCTGCTCGGTCGTCGAGAGGGGCAGGGCTGCTGTGGACCGGACCCGGCCCCTCTCGACGTAACAAATGGCACAAGGACGGTGGATTGGCGGGGATCCGGGCCCGCCAACAGGTGAACACACGAAAATTGGCCTCTAAGCTGTTGATTTCTTGACATACTCCCTCATGCCCCTCAGCGCCGCGCGGAAGGGTCAGCGACTCCGCCTCCTCTCCCTTCCCAACCATCCAGCCCTGCGCCAACGCCTCCATTCCATGGGCATTCAACCGGGGGCGGAGGTGGAGGTGCTGCGGCGGGGCTTTCCCGGAGGAATCCTGCACCTGGCCTGTGGCATGCTCGAATTCATGCTGCGCGACGACCAGGCGGCGGAGATGAAGGTGGCCCTGATCCAGGCCCAGGCCGGCCCTAAGACAACCCGGTGAGCCAGTGGCCCCCTTGATACACCACCAGGGATAAAGTCCACGCCAGCCCCAGGGACCAGGCCAGCGAAGACAGCGCAAACACTCGGCTCTTGGACTCCTGCAGCTGGGCGGCGATCGTGCCCAGGCATGGGGTGTAAAGCAGCACGAAGGTCATGAAACTCAGGGCCTGCAGGGGCGTGATGGCCTCCCGCACACTTCCGGCCAGGTTGGCTTCGGTCGTGCGGTAGATCACGGCCAGGGCACCCAGCAGGATTTCCTTGGCGATGAAGCCGAAGAACAACGACACGCTGAGCTGTGGATTCAAGCCGATCGGCCCCAGCACCGGATGCAACAGGCGACCGATGCCTTCGGCCAGGGTGGGCTCCCCCGCCGCCTCGGCGCCGGGCGGGAAATGGGTGAGAAACCAGATCGCTGTCGCCCCCACCAGGATGAACACCCGCGTGGTGACGAAGAAATTGAGCATGGACGTCCATCCTCGCCGCAGCACGGTCATCCCGCTGGGAGTGCGATAAGGCGGTAGCTCGAGCACGAACGCCTCCCGGCTGGGATACACCTGCTTGAAGATCAGACCCGTGATCACGGCCGCCGCGAAACTCAGCACGTAAAAGCTGAACAACACCAGCCCCGGTGCCCACCATGGCCGCGAGAAGAACACCCCCACCAGAAACACGAACACCGTCAGGCGGGCCTGGCAAAGGGCAAAAGGAATGCAGAGCATGGCCAGCAGTCGCATGCCCCGATCCCGAATCACCCGTGTGCCCATGATCGAGGGCACATTGCAACCGAATCCCATCACCTGCAGCACAAAGGAACGCCCATCCAGGCCCAGCCAGCGCATGAATCCATCCATCAGAAAGGCGGCCCGGGGCAGATAACCCGAATCCTCAATCAAGCCGATCAGCACATAAAAGAAAAAGATCAGCGGCATGAAGGTCGCCACCGTGCCCACACCCAGCCAGAGCCCATCGATCAGAAAACTCCGCAACAGCTCCGGAGCTCCCAGCGCCGCCAGGGTTGGCTCCAGCACCCGGCTCTGCACCCCGTCGAGCAGCAGACCCAGCAGATCCTGGATCGGGGTGGTCACGCCGTAGAGCAGCTGAAACACCACCAACACCAACGCCAAAAAAACCACCACCCCCACCAGTGGATGGAGCAGCACCCGATCCACGGCGCGGGAGCGTCGATTCATCACCCCAGCCGGCAATCGCACGAAGCGCGCCACCAGATCCCGCTGGACAGCGTCCAGATCCTCCTGGTTCGCCGGCTCGGCCTTCAGGGAGTCTTGTCCCGCGCCATGGGCGGAGAGGGCCCCGAGACGATGCAATTCCTCATTCAGCGCCTCCAGCCCCTGGCGCTGTTTCGCGCTCACCGGCAGCACGGGCACCCCCAACGCCGCCGAGAGGCCCCCATGGTCGATGACGATGCCGAACCGCTGCGCTTCATCGCTCATGTTCAATGCCACCACCAGCGGCAGCCCCAGGGCGCGGATCTGCAACACGAGCCGCAGCTGACCACTGACCTGGCTGGCATTCAGCACCAACACCACCCCCTCCGGGGGGCTGTTGCGCAGAAACCGCTGCACGATGGCTTCATCCTCGCTGCTGCCCGTCAGGTCATGAATGCCGGGGAGGTCCACCAACTCGTAAGGCTGACCCTTGGCATCGGCCGGAAGAGCCCCCCGCAGCAGCTCAATCGTCAGCCCGGGCCAGTTCGCGATCTGCGCATTGCCTCCCGTCAAGGCATTGAACAGGGTGGATTTGCCCGTGTTCGGCAGACCCAGCAAAGCCACCCGCACCGGCGCGGCGGACACCTTGGAGCGCGGCGACGATCCGCTGTCATGACAGGAGCGTTTCACACCCGCGAGCCATGGCGAGAACTGAAATGACAGTACTGCGGGTCGGTGGCCGAGGGAGAGGGCGGCGCGTGGCGACAGCCCTCACTCATGAGGTTTCTGCAGGCGAAAGCGGGCTGACACCTGGCCCTCTGGATCCACGCCCTCAAAGGTGGGAGGCAGCCACACCCGCACGACCAGCAGCAGCGCCGCCGTGGCCAGGAACAAGCACACCGCCAGAATCTGCTGCCACTCAGTCTCCAGAACGCCGTTGACAATCACTTCGCGCAACACCGAAACAATCGCGATTTCCACGGAGACGCCAATGGAGACCCGCTGCTCCTGCAGATAAATGATCAGCAGACGAAAGAGTTCAACCAGGATCAGGATGAACAGGATGTCAGCCGTGATGGCATGAAATTGAGGTGTGGCGAGAAGAGAAGAGAAAATAGCTTTCAATTGCAGCGCCATGACGCAGAACAGGCCCAGGCACAACGAAACAGCAATCAGATCCTGAACCGCCTCCAAGGCCTGTACGATCTGAGGGCGACGGAACAGCTGATACCAGTGGAAAACGCGCGATGGCACAGGTTGCGGATCCGCTTGGTCCGTCTCCAGAACAGGGGAGGGCCGGGGGGGAGAAACTGTCATTGCGAGCGGGAATTTTTCTTTCGTGACAAGAAGCTTATGCAGTGGCGCTCCCGCAGTCAATCAGCGATGGATTGCTCTCTCTGATTGCTGTGATATGCCAAAGCAGGGGTGAGACGGGGCAGGCGTGCGAGCCGCTGCGCCAGGATGGAGCCTGCGCAACCCCAACGCCCATGGCGGTGAGCCATCCGGAAACGGGCCCCAAGGCCGATCGGGTGCTCGGCCCGGAGCCCTTGACCCTGCCTGCAGGGGTGCACCACCTCTGCTCCTGCGGCCTGTCGCGGCAAGGCTGGTGGTGCGATGGCGCCCACCTGGGCACCGGCCGTGTCTCCTATGAACTTCGGTTGGAGCGGCAAGAGACGGTATGGCTCTGCCGCTGCGGGCGGTCTCGGCGCCATCCCCTCTGTGATGGCAGCCATGCCAGGGGACGGGGGAGGGATCGCCCCTGGTGGCGCCGGTGGTTTTGAGGGGAGATAGGGAGCTCAGCCCCCCGCCTTCGCCGCCGTTCCCTCGTCGCCGATCACCAAGCGCAACAGCACCGGCGCCAGAAAGGTGGTGCCGATCACCATCACCAAAATCGCCGCCTCCAGGGAGGGGGAGAGGATGCGGGCCTGGCTGCCGAGCCCGAGAAAGATCAGGCCCACCTCGCCCCTGGGCATCATCCCCAGGCCCACCACCAGGCGGTTGCTGGGTTCCCGGCTGAGATAGCTCCAGCCGGAGGCCAACTTGCCAAGGATCGCCACCACCAGCAGAAACAGCGCCACGATCAGCCCCTCCCTGTTGGTCGGATCGAAGGGGTTGAGCACGGAGAGGTCCATGCCGGTGCCGATCAGGACAAAGAACACGGTCGCGAACAACGCCACCAAAGGTTTGACCGCCTTGTCGATAGCGGCGGTGTGTTTGGAGGCGCTGAGGATCAGACCGGCGGCAAAGGCCCCCAAGGCTGCCTCCAGGCCAATCGCCTGGGCAGCAAAACAGCAGAGCGTCAGCACCAGGAAGCTGGCCACCGCCACATCCCCCGGGGCCTTCAGCCGGTCCACCACCCAGTCGAACAGGGGCGCCGCCGTGCGGCTCAGCACCAGGGCCACGGCCACAAAGGCCACGGCCGCCAGGCACAACCGCAGCAGCGGCCCAACGCTGAAGGCCCCCCCTCCCACGATGGCCACGACCACCGCCAGGATCACGATGCCGAGAATGTCATCCAGGACGGCGGCGCCGATCACGATCTGGCCCTCGCGCCGCTTGAGCCAGCGCAATTCACCGAACACGCTCGCCGTGATGCCGATGGAGGTGGCCGTCATCGCCGCCCCGGCAAACACCGCCGGAATCAGCGGAACATGGAACAGCAGCACCAGGCCCGCCGTGCCCAGGGCGAAGGGCAGCACCACCCCGGTGATCGCCACCGTCGTCGCCTGCGCCCCCACCGCCATCAGTTCATCCAGCTCACTTTCAAGGCCGGTGAGAAACAGCAGGGAAAACAGGCCGATCTCCGAGATCGCCTGGAGGTTGGGAAAGGTGGCCGCATAGATCTCACGAACGGCCGTCGGATCGATCTCCGCCAATCGACCCACGAACCGAGCGGCCGCCTCGCTGAGTTCCGCCTGCACATCGGGGGGCACGATCAGGTGGAGGCCCGAAGCGCCGATCAGCACCCCCGCCACCAGCTCGCCGAGAATCGTGGGCAATTGCACACGCACAGTGAGCTCGGAGATGGCGCGGGCCGCCAGGAAGATGACGGAAAAACATCCCACCTGCAGCAGGGTCTCGGCCACCTCCAGTTGATGGGGACTGACCGCCGATTCAACGGGCGGAAGCACGGGCAGGGGACTGCAAGGTTGGCGATCAAGCTACAAGACACCTCACCGGCCTGGAAGCGAAGCCCGACGAGCGCGGAGATCTCAGCCGAGATCCTCCATCGCCTGGCCCGCGAAGAGGTCCAGCTGCCCGGGACTGTCGCGCGGGCGGCGCGGGCGGCGGCCGCTGCCCGCCCTTGGTGTGGCCAGGCCAGAGCGGCGGGAGCCATGGCGGTCCTGAATGGCCGCCGCCCGCTCCCGGAAGTCGGCTCCCCGCCGCACCCCCCACACCCGTTCCCGGGCCCGGCGGGCCGCCTCCAGGGGCTCCACCAGCGGGGCGGGATAGTGCACTCCCAGCACACAACCGGCCACCTCCTGCTCGGCGAGCGTCATGGTCCAAGGGGTGTGGAGATGGGCCAGGGGCACAGCCGCCAGTTCCGGCACCCAGCGCCGCACATAGGCGCCCCCCGGGTCGTGGTCCAGCCCCTGCTTCACCGGGTTGTAAACGCGCACAATGTTGATCCCCGTGGTGCCCGCCTGCATCTGGCACTGATTCCAGTGGATGCCGGGATCGTAATCCACGAAGCGGCGGGCCAGCACCAGGCCGCTGTCGCGCCAGTGGATCCAGAGGTGGAAGCTGGCGACGGCCATCAGCAGGGCGCGCATGCGGAAATTGATCCAGCCCTCCGCCGTCAGGGCCCGCATGCAGGCATCCACGAAGGGCAGCCCGGTGCGCCCCTCCGCCCAGGCCGCCAGGAAGGCCGGGTCGGTCTGGCGCAGGCCCGCATAGGCGGGATGGGCGTCGCGAAACTCCAGTTCCGGTTCGCTTTCCAGCTTCTGCATGAAGTGGCAGTGCCAGTGCAGCCGCTCCTCAAACGCCCGCGGCCCTCTCCGGCGTCGACTGGCCCACACCACCTCCCGCATCGACAGGGTGCCGAAGGCCAGATGGGGCGACAGCCGCGAGCAGCAGACCCCCGCTGTCAGCGGGCTGGACAACCCCTTGACGTAGCCGCGGCTTCGCTCCGCCAAAAAGCTCTCCAAAAGGTCGAGGCCCGCTTGACGTCCTCCGCGCTGGCGGCCGGGGCAGGGATCGGGGGACAGGGCCAGATCCGTGGACGTGGGCAGGCCGCCAGGAGGCAGGCCGACCAGGGCTGGATCCGCGACACCCACCAGCCGCCCGGGGCCTCCAAGGGGCTCTCCGCCCAGACGCTCCTCCCAGCGCCGGGCCCAACCGTCCCGGCTTGCCAGGCGCCGCTCCACTCCGTTCTGGGGCATCTCATGCCAGGGAAGGCCGCGGGAGCGGCACCAGTCCGCCAGCGCCCGGTCGCGGGCATAGGACCAGCCGTTGCCCGTTTCCTCATGGCTCCACAAGGCACCGATGGGCACCTGTTCCGCAAGCGCCGACAGCACCGCCACCATCTCCCCCACCCGCACCAGCAAAGGCGCCCCCAGCCGCGTCAGCTCGCGCTGGAGGTCCGCCAGCGATTCGGCGCAGAAGGCCCACTGGCGAGCGGAGGCATCCGGCTGGGCCCAGAGCTCAGGCTCCACGACCACCAGGGGGAGCACGAGGCCCCTGCGGGCGGCCTCCCGCAGGGGCCGATGGTCGTGCACCCGCAGATCGCGCTTGAAGAGGACAACCTGCACGGGCTCCATGGGAGAGCACGTTATCGGCCCGGCCCGCTCGGGTGAGGCGGGCCTGAACGAATGGGCCGAGGGCTGGCCACCGCGAACGGGGAGGGCGGCGCCGGTGACCGCCTCGCCGGGGCACCGCAGGACATGTTCGGGCGTGCATCACGCAAGGAAAATGTCTGACGCTCACGCTCGAGCCGGGGCGCTGATCAGACGATCTTCGATGCTGACAACCAGCGCCGAAGTCTAAACAGTCGCTTGATCCGAGCCCACCAGCCCAGCCCGCTTCAGGCCCGGCCTGAGCATAAACGTGAAACGCTTATTGCAGATTGATTTTATAAAACAGAACCCTCCAGACAGAACACCGTCCCCAGGCTGCCCTTGAGCTTCCAGCTGAATGCGCTCCTGGAGAAGAGATCCACGATCGCCACCAGGTCGAGGGCGACGGGCACAGAGGCTGCATCATCTCTGTCGGTGAGGGGGCCGCAACCCGCACTCCCCGCCGTCGCGGTTGGGCCTCAGGAGTGGAACAGCAGCACCAAGCCAGATTTCACTTGATGAAACTCCCGCTCCTCCCGGCTCAGATCGAGCCCCACCTGAAGGCCTTCCTTGAGCGCCACATCAAAGGGGGGAGAGGCAGGCGGTTTCCCCTCCGACCACAGGGCCGCGATCCCCACGGGGGTGGCGTGCCAGCGAAAACAAGGTGTGATCCCAATCGTGGGTTCCTTGAGAGCATCTTCCAACAGCTCGCGGATCGCCATCTTTCTTTTTGGTCCAAGCCGCCACTCGCCCTAGCTTCGGCATCTCTTTCCCCCAGGGCAATCGCCTGAGAGTTTTCGTGACACGTTCCCCCGGCGACCGCTCCCCGGGCCTGCCTCCCTCCATTGCCCTGGTGCATGAGTGGTACACACCCCGCTCCGTGGGAGGGTCGGAGCTGGTGGCTCGGGAGCTGGATGCCCTCCTCACGGCGGCCGGGACGACGCCCGATCTCTTCGCCCTGGTGGATGGCGAGAGCCGAAGGCCCGAGAGCTGGCTGGCCGGACGCCGCGTGCGCACCTCCTTCATCCAGCGGCTTCCGTGGGGCGTCAGCCATGTGCAGCAATACCTTCCCCTTCTGCCCCTGGCGATCGAGCAGCTTGATCTGGGCGCATACCCGCTGGTGCTCAGCAGCAGCCATCTGGCGGCGAAGGGGGTGCTCACCAGCCCCGACCAGCTCCACGTCAGCTACGTCCACACCCCCGTGCGCTATGCCTGGGATCAGATGCATCCCTATCTGGCCAGCTCCCACCTGACGCGGGGCCCCCTGGCCCCTCTGGTGTGGTGGCAGCTGCACCAGCTCCGGCAGTGGGATCGGCTGAGTGCCCAGCGCCCCACGGCCCTGATCGCCAATTCCCGCTTCACCGCCAGCCGCATTCAGCGCTACTGGGGCCGTCGCTCCCGGGTCATCCATCCGCCAGTCAACGTGGAGCGGTTCCGCTGGCAACGGCCACGCGATGACTTTTACCTCAGCGTTTGCCGGCTGGTGCCCAACAAGCGGGTGGATCTGGTGGTGCAAGCCTGCCGGAGGCTGGGCCTGCCCCTGGTGGTGATCGGGGATGGGCCGGAGCGGTCCCGCCTGCAAGCCATGGCCGGACCCGGGATTCGCTTTCTGGGCCGGCTTCCGGATCGGGAAGTGGCGGATTGGTTGGAGCGCTGCCGGGCTTATGTCAATGCCGGACTTGAGGATTTCGGCATTGCTCCCGTGGAGGCCATGGCGGCCGGAGCGCCCGTGATCGCCTACGGCGCCGGGGGTTTCTGCGACAGCGTGCGTCCACTGGATGGCGAGACGCCACAACCGACGGGGGTGCTCTTTCCGGAGCAGAGTGTGGCTGGCCTGGTGGCGGCTCTGGAACAGTTCATCGCGCGACGCCTCTGGTTGGAGCTGCCTGCGGAAGGTCAGCGGGAGTGGGCGGAACGGTTCTCCCCCGACCGCTTCCGCCAGCGCATCAGTCAGCACCTGGAGCGGCTCTGGCACGAGCACCAAGGTCGGCTGGCCCGGGCCCGCTCCCCCCTCCCCCGGCTGTGCCTCTGACATGAGTGGCCTCCTCGTGTGGGATTGCTGGCAGAGGCTGCCTACCTTTGGGCTGTGGAGATGGGACGTCCGACGTGCTCAGTCTGGGAGCGGCCTCTCAAGTTCAGGCTTCATCCGTTCTCGGCTTGCCACCTGGCATTTTAGCCCCGACCGAGCTGATCGAGCTTCAGTCGAAGCGTTCCAGAGCTATCAAGCGTACGGGTGACATCCTCTTTTCCTTGTCTGTGCTCACGCTTGGGGCTCCTGTCTTCATTGCGCTTGCCCTGCTGGTGAAAGCCTCCTCCAGAGGATCGGTGTTTTATGTGCAAAAGCGAATCGGACGTGAATACAAATCTTTTGGCTGCATCAAGTTCCGCACAATGCACCGCGATTCCGATCAGGCACTCTCCAAGCTTTTGTCTAGTTCGCCTGAGCTGAAAAAAGAATTCTCTCGCGATTTTAAATTAAAGAATGATCCAAGGATTACGCCCTTGGGGAAATTCTTGCGCCGCTCAAGTCTTGACGAATTGCCTCAGTTCATCAATGTGTTGCGTGGCGAAATGAGCGTGGTGGGCCCACGGCCCATCGTCAATGCCGAGCTGAATCGTTACGGCCGTCACATGAATGAGGTGCTGTCTGTGCGACCTGGCATGACCGGTCTTTGGCAGGTCTCTGGACGCAACAACCTCTCTTATCGCCAACGGGTCAAGCTGGATCTACGCTACGCCCGCTCGCGCCACTTTCTTCTCGATCTCAAAATCGTTTGCAAAACGATCATGGTCGTGCTCCATCCTCGCGATCGCGGCGCTTACTGAATCCAGTCCGGTTCAGGTCGCCAGGGCCTGTCCGATCGCGAGGCTGGCCAGAAAGACAAGCAGCCACAGGCCCTCCAGCCGTCGCGTCAGCTCCAGCATCCGCTCCACAGCCTCGCGGTCTGGCCCCGGGAATCCCGCTCCCAGAACAGGTTTGAGACGCCAGCCATCGGCATAGCGGTTTCTTCCTCCCAACCGCACCTCCGCCACCGTGGCATAGGCCGCCTGCGACACCCCGGCATTCGGAGAGGGATCCGCCGCCCCCTCCTGAAGCGCCAGCCGAAACGCCCCCCGGACGGACCATGGCCGCCCGCTCACCAGCGGAAGCGTGAGTGCCACCAATCGGGCGGGTATCCAGGTGAGCCCATCATCCAGCCGGGCGCCAAAGGTGCCCAGCCAGCGCAAACGACCCCGCCGATATCCCAGCATCGAATCCAAGGTGCTGCTCGCCTTGAACCCCCAGGCCAGGGCCACCGGCCCGGGAGCGACCAGGCCGGCACCACCCCAAGAAACCCCGCTGAGGCCCACCCCCACCAGAAGCCAAAACAGGGGGGCAAACACCCCATCCACCGCGTTCTCCGCCGTGGTTTCCGCCGCCGCCCGCAGAATCTCCTCCTCCGGCAGCCCCGCCACCTCCCGCCCCACAATCCAAGCCAAACGCTCCCGCGCCAGCTCCAGATCGGGCAGCGCCTCCACCACCCCGCGCACCGCCCGCTCCCGACGCCCCCCCGCCAGGGCGCTGGCCCAGGCCACCCCCATCACCCCCGGTCCCAGCCCCGGCGTCCCCCGCGCCCAACCCTCCAGCGCCCACCCGGCTCCAACGGAACCCACAACCACCACCAGCCCCAGCAGCCCGCCGGCCAGGCGCAGCTTCCATGGCGTGTCCCCCGCCCAGGCTTCACTCCCTCTGCGCAGGCGCGTAATCCACCACCCCATCACTTGCACAGGATGGAGGCACCAGCGGGGATCGCCCAGCAGGTGGTCCAGCCCGCAGGCCAACAGCACCACCAGGGCGGGATGGTCCAAGGAGCCGCTCCCGCCCGGGGGCACCGTCAGCTGGCCCTGAGCCAGCTGAACATGGCGAGCAATCCCTTGCCCACCTCCTCGATCGGGTGCTGCTTGTCCCGCGCCCGGATGCGCGTCATCTCGGGTTTGCCGGCTTCGCATTCGGCGACAAAATTGCGCGCAAACGTGCCGTCTTGTATGTCCGACAAGATGCGCTTCATTTCCGCTTTCGTGTCTGCTGTAATCAATCGTGGCCCACTCACATAGTCGCCATATTCCGCCGTGTTGGAGATGGAATCACGCATGGCGGTCAGGCCACCTTTCACCATCAGATCCACGATCAGCTTCACCTCATGCAGGCACTCGAAATAGGCAAGCTCCGGCTGGTAACCGGCTTCCACAAGGGTTTCGAAGCCGGCCTTCACCAGCTCGCTCAGGCCACCACAGAGCACGGCCTGCTCGCCAAAGAGGTCAGTTTCCGTTTCTTCTTTGAAGTTCGTTTCCAATATGCCGGCCCGGGTGCCGCCAATCGCCTTCGCATAGGCCATGGCCAGGGCCCGCGCCTGGCCGCTCGCATCTTGATACACCGCGAAGAGGCAGGGGACGCCTTGGCCGTTCTGGTATTCCCAGCGCACGGTGTGACCCGGTCCCTTGGGGGCAATCATCACCACATCGACATCCGAGGGCGGAACAATCAAGCCAAAGCGGATGTTGAAGCCATGGGCAAAGCTCAACACCTTGCCCTGGCTCAGATGGGGGGCGATCTCCTCCGCATAGACCACCTTCTGGGCCTCATCCGGCAGCAGGACCATGATCCATTCCGCTTTGGCGCAGGCCTCGGGGACAGGGAGCACCTCCAAGCCATCGGCTCGGGCCTTGTCGGCGGAGCGGCTGCCCTCATAGAGCCCCACCACCACGTTCACGCCACTGTCCTTGAGGTTCAGGGCGTGGGCATGGCCCTGGGAGCCGTAGCCGATGATCGCCACCGTCTTTCCGTTCAGCAGGCTGAGATCGGCGTCGGAATCGTAGAAGAGCTGAGCCATTCAGGCGAATGCCAGGCAAAAAGCCATGCTACGGGTCGGGCTGGCCGGTTTCCGGAGCTCAGGCCTCGCTGGGATGGGCGATCACCCGATCGATCAAGCCATAGTCCACCGCCTCGGCGGCACTGAGGAAGTAGTCACGATCGGTGTCCTTATTGATCTTCTCCAGGCTCTGACTCGTCATCTCCGCCAAGGACTGGTTCAGCATGTCCTTGATCCGCAGGATCTCCCGAGCCTCGATTTCGATGTCGCTGGCCTGCCGCTGGCTGGTGCCGCCCAGGGGCTGGTGGATCATGATGCGACTGTGGGGGAGGGCCAACCGCTTGCCTTTCGTCCCTGCCGCCAGCAGAAACGCCCCCATGCTGGCCGCCAGACCAACGCAGATCGTGACGACGTCCGACTTCACGTACTGCATGGTGTCGTAAATCGCCAAACCGGCCGTGACAGAGCCGCCGGGCGAATTGATGTAAAGATAGATTGGCTTGGAGTTATCATCCGAATCCAGATACAGCATCTGGGCCACCAGGCTGTTGGCCACCGCGTCACTCACCTCCTGACCAAGAAAGAGGATGCGTTCGACGCCAAGTCGCGTGTAGATGTCAACCCAGCGCTCGTATTGGCTGCCGGGAAGGCGGTAGGGGACGCTCGGGGTGCCGATGGGCATGGTCTTGGAGAAGGACGGAGGGGAATGAAAAGAGAGCGCTGAAGCAGAAAGATGGATCCGATGGGCTCAGCCGCGGCCCGCAGCCACCGGCTCAGGCAGAGGCAGCTGTTTGCGGATGCTCAGAACCCGATCGATCAGGCCGTAGTCATTGGCCTCCTCCGCAGTGATGTAGGTCATGCGGTCGGAAT
>JBKDSZ010000201.1:0-3883 GCA_046340375.1 Cyanobacteriota bacterium
TCTTGAGCGAAAGATTCCGCTTTGTGGCCTTCTGACGCAGGATGTCTTCCACGGCCAGCAGGGTCATGTCGCTGGCGGTTGTGATGGTGATGGAGGTCTCCTCCAGCGCGATCTCGGTCTTGGAATCCTTCAGGTCGTAGCGGGTGGAAACGTCGCGCCGCGCTTGATCGACAGCGTTGACCAACTCCTGGCGATCGAAATCACTGACGACGTCGAAGGAGAAGGAGTCGGCCATGGTCCAAGGTCTGCAGCGCTGCACCCCAACCCTAAAAGGTGCGGCACCCGCGCCACGCCAGACCGCTCCTCTAAAACGGAGATCCGCTCTCCCCTTCCTCCATGGGCCTGGCCGCGATCTCCCTTCCCGCCCTTCCTGCGGTCGCCAGCCCGGCAGGCCTGTCGGTGGGGGCAGCGTTCGCCTGGTCGCTGGTGCTGTCCGGCGCGGTGGTGATCGCCAGCCTGATCCCCCTCGGCGCCGCCCGCTCCCGGGCCGATTTCACAACCGCCGATCTGGCCGCCCCCCGGGCGATGTTCGACCGGCTGCCCGCTTGGGGCAAGCGGGCCAACTGGGCCCACCAGAACACCTTTGAGGCCTTCACGCTCCACGCTCCCGCCTGCCTGCTCGTTTTGATCGTGGTCGCCCACGGCTGGGCGCCCACCGGGGTGGCCCTGGGCGCCGCCTGGCTCCATCCCCTCCTGCGCCTGCTCTACATCGCCGCCTATGTGGCCGATCTGCCGCCGCTCCGCAGCCTGTGCTGGGCCGGGGGCCTCCTCTGCACGGGAGTGCTCTACAGCGCGGGCTTGCAGGCAATGCTGGCGGGGTGAGGCGCGACACCGCCAGACTTGCCTTCCTCGCGCTTCACCCCCAAGAATGCGCGCTTGCTTTCCCTTCCGCATGGCCGCCACGCCGAACCAGATCGCGTTGAACCCCCTTGCCCCTGGCGCCCTGGATGCGGCCCTGAACTGGCGCTACGCGGTCAAGACCTTTGACGCTTCCCGCCGGATCGCGCCCGCCACCTGGGCAGCGCTGGAGAACGCTCTGGTGATGAGTCCGTCGAGCTACGGGCTGCAACCCTGGAAGTTTCTGGTGATCACCGGGGCGGAGCTGCGGGCGGAGCTGCGCCCCCACTCCTGGAACCAGAGCCAGATCACCGATGCCTCACATCTGGTGGTGTTCCTGGCGAAGCGTGCGATCAGCCCGGCCGACCTCGACCAGCTGATCTCTGCCATCAGCGCGGTGCGCGGCGTGCCGGCCGAGCAGCTGGGCTTCTATCGGGAGATGATGCAGAACGATTTGATCGATGGTCCCCGCAGTCAGCAGATCGAGCGCTGGGCCTCCAATCAGGTCTACATCGCCCTGGGCACCTTCATGACCGCCGCAGCGCTGCTGGGGGTGGACACCTGCCCGATCGAGGGCTTCTCGCCCCTGGATTACGACCGGATCCTGGGTCTGGAGGGCAGCCCCTATCGCAGCAGTGTGGTGTGCGCTGCGGGCTACCGCGACGCCTCCGACAAATACGCCGGCCTGGCCAAGGTGCGCTATGCCCCGGCCGAGGTGATCGAGCACCGCTGAGTCGCGCTCGCCTACTCCGGGCTGGCCAGCGTTGAAGGGGTCAGGTGCTTTTTTCCTGCAGACCCTTCAACGCCGCCAGCAGGCTCGCCGGGCTTTGGGGATCCACCATCAACACGCTGCCCCCCTGGGCCTTCGCCATTTCCTGGCCCATGGTCATCCAATCGCGCGCCAGCAGCAAACGCAGTCCTTCGGCGGCGGCGGGATGGGCATCGATTACCGCCGCCAGCTCCGTCGCCGCCTCCGCCCGCGCCTTGGCCAGGAGCTCCTGCTGCCGCGCCTGGGCTTCCGCTTCCAGGATCAAGGCCTCCTGTTTGGCCTTTGCGTCCAGCACCAGCGCCCCCGCCCGGCCCCGGGCTGCGTTCACCTGGGATTCCCGCTCCCCTTCAGAGCGCAGGATCGCGGCTCGCTTCTCCCGTTCGGCCGTCATCTGCTTTTCCATCGCCTGCTGCACGCCCGCGCTCGGCTGGATGTCGCGCATCTCCACCCGGGTCACCTTCACCCCCCAAGGATCCGTGGCGTCATCCAGCTCCCGCAGCAACACCTCGTTCACCTGGGAGCGGGTGGTGAAGGTCTGATCGAGATCCAACTTGCCCATCTCCGCCCGGATCTGCGTCAGCACCAGGTTCACCATCGCCGCCTGCAGGTTCTCAACGGCGTAGTAGGCCCGCTCATGCTCCAGCAGCTGCCAGTACACCACCGCGTCCACCTCGATCGACACGTTGTCGCGGGTGATGCACTGCTGGGGCGGGATGTCGAGCACCCGCTCCCGCAGCGACTCGCTGCTCACCACCTTTTCCACGCCGGGCAGCACGAAGGACAGGCCTGGCGTGAGCTGGCGGTTGTATTTGCCCAGCCGCTCCACCAGTTTCGAACTGCTGCTGCTCGTCACCTTCACGCTGCTCAGACCCAGGGCGCTGAGCAGCACCAACACCAGGGGGATGAGGGGTTCCATGGGCGGATGCGCGGTGTTCTCAGGCTAGGAAAGATCTCGTCTTCGGCCCGCCCTCCGCATGTTGTCCTCTTCCTTGCTGTGGCTGCTTGTCGCGACGGCCCTCTGGCTGCTGGTGTTGGTGGGGGTGGACAGCGATGGCCTGCTTCTGGTCGGTGGCTCCGTCGCTCTGCTGCTGGCGCTGTCGCAGGCGGCCCTGCCCCTGCCGGTGGCGGCCCAGGCGGTGTTGTTTCTCGGGCTGGTGGCCCTCAGCTACGGCGCGGTGCGGCGCTGGTTGAGCCGGGGAAAGGAGGGCGCCTCCCTGCTGCCCTCGGCCCGGGCGGAGGAGGCGGAGGTGATCGCTGGCTTCGCGGCCGACGGGCGGGGCCGGGTGCGCTGGCAGGGCCAGAGCTGGGCCGCCCGCAGCCTGGACAGCGGCGCCCTCCCGAGCGCGGGGCAGCGGGTGACCGTGATGGGCCGGGAGGGCAACTGCCTGCAGGTGATGGCCCGTCCCCGGGGGAGCGAGTCAACCCTTGGGAAGCCCGCTGAAGATGGGGCTTCGGCCGGCTGACCGGGCTGCTCGAAAAACGCCTTCTCGTGAGGTCCGCCCCACCGGTCGCCCTCGGGGCCACCCTGCTCAATCAAAGAAGAGCAGACTCACCACCTTCCCCATGTCTTCGGCGGTGCGGCAGCTGGAGAGGAGGGTTTCGCTGTCGTGGAAGGCGTAGCAGATCAGCTGGTCGCAGCGGCTGATGATCTCCTGGTTGCAGAGGCTGCTGGCCATGGGGAGGGGCAGCTCGTCGTGTTCCGGCTTCTCCACAAGATGCAACACCTGATCGAGCTGGGCCCGCGATTCGATCGGCTGACGGTCCAGACTCTGGGGCAGCAACACCGTCAACCGGCCCGGATCCACCTCCAGCACCCCGCGGATCACCGCCGCGTTCACCCCCTGGGAGCCGGAGGTGATCAGGCTGTGGCCCTCCTGTGCCAGGGAGCGCGCCACCAGCTCCACCAGATGGATCGACACCACCGGCACATGGCGGCTGCCGAGGATGGCGATGCGCCGCTTGCCCTTGTCCTGGAGCATCGCCAGCTCCTGGGCCAGCGTGTCGATCCTGTCGAGAGCCGGAAGGTCGAGAGACCGGGTCACCCGTCGTATGCCCGCACTGTTTCGGAAGCTAGCAGCGGTTCACCGGCTCACGGCAATCCCAGTCGCGTGAACAGCCGTTCAAAGTGACAATTCTCTTCCACCAGGCGGATCGCGTGGGTGGCCTTCACCGCGTCGTGCAGCCGCACTTGGCCGATGGCCGCCTCGATCACCTCCACCGTGGTGAGGGTGTCGTGGTCGACCTTCAACACCGGCACCTCCAGCTCCTCCGCCCGGC
>JBKDSZ010000202.1:0-21165 GCA_046340375.1 Cyanobacteriota bacterium
CCGCCAGGCCGATCAGCCCCAGGGGCCGGAAGAGGAAGGCGTGCTGCCCCTGCGGCGGCGGGCCCGACCCCAAACCCCGGGACCCGTCGTGCAACGGAGCCCCCTCCAACCCGGCCGCCACCGCCAGCACGCGCATTCCCTCCCGGGCCAGGCCATCGGCGGCGGCCAGCAGGGCCCCCCGGGGCTCCCCCTCCAGATGGCAGAGCTCCACCACCGCCTCTGGCGCCCCCTTGGCGGCCAATTGCCATTGGCCGGAGGCATCGCGCCAGAGGCGCGACATCACCAGGAGGTCCGGCTGCAGGGGGTAGTCCCGCTCCAGGGGCCAATCGGGATGGCGATGCTCCGCCGCGAGGGGGGCGTCTTCCGCCAGGCGTTGAATCGCCAGCTCCATGGCATCCACCGGATCGCCCCGGCTGGCGAGCAGCGCCTTCTCCATCAGGTCGTGCCAGGGCTCCTCCAGCGGCGTGCCCCGTCGCCAGAGGCGGGCCTCGGGCCAGGTCATCAGGGCCTCCACCGCCATGCGGTTGTCCGTGAGGGTGCCGGTCTTGTCCACGGCCAACACCGTGGCCCCCCCCAGGCTCTCCACCGCCGCCGGCCAGCGGGCCAGCACACCGATCCGCGACAGGCGCAGGGCTCCGAGGGCCAGGAAAAGGGCCAGCACCACAGGGATCTCATTGGGCAACACCGCCAGGGCGAAGGCGAGGGCCCGCAGCAGGGCGTCGGGCCAGTCGCCGCCGCGCAGGCCCTGGATCAGGGCCAGGGCGGTGCTGAGCGCCAGGGCGGCGAGGGTGAGGCGGGCGGTGAGGAGACGGGTGCGGCGTTGCAGCCGGGTGAGGGGGGGCTCCACCCCGGCCAGTCCACTGGCCAGGCGGCCGAGCTCGCTGGCGGTGGCGGTGGCGTCGACCCGGCAGCGTCCCCTCCCCTGGGCCACCAGCGAGCCCGCCAGGATCCTGTCGCCGGCCGCGAGGGCCACCGGCAGGGCCTCGCCGCTGAGCAGGGAGGTGTCGGCCCAGAGTCCGACCGCTTCCTCCAGCACCCCGTCGGCAGCCACCCGGTCGCCCTCCTCCAGGCGCAGCCGATCACCGGGAACGACCTGCTCCGGAGGAAGCTCCCGCTCCAGACCGTCACGCCAGACCCGCGCCCGCGGAGCGGAGAGCCGGGCCAGTTCCGCGAGGGCGCGCTCGCTCCGGCGCCGCTGGACGCCGTCCAGAAGGCTGATGGCGCCCACGAAGAGCAGGAGGATCAGCGCCTCGCCGCCTTCACCGAGCAGGGCGTAGATCAAGGCGCAGGCCAGGAGGAGCAGGTTGGTGGGCTCCAGCAGGGCGGAGGCCAAACGTGGAGTGCGCATTCACGGACCTGCTTCCCCCGAAAGCGTATCCAGGGCGCAGGCCCTTGCCAGGGCTCGGATCCGCGTCACCCTTGGGTGCCTTTCCCCGTTCCGTCCCCATGCTTCTGCCGCGGCTGGTGGGGATGGCGGAGCGGGACGGACGGCGCTGCGCCCCGCTGGTTCTCCTGATCGGGACCGTGCTCGGGGTGGGGCTGACGCGCCTGCTGCAAGGGGGGCTCAACCTCTCCGCAGCCCAGTCGCTCCGGGTGCTTGTCGTGGCCATGCTCTACCTCGCGGGTCCCCTCGTCGTGGCGCTGATCGCCTTCACCCGCCTGACGCCCCTCTGGTTGCGGCGGGCCCGGGGGGGTGGGACCGAGGCGGCCTGGCTCACCCTCGGGCCCGCTCTGCTCGTGGGCCCGCTGCTCCTGGTCCATGGCCTGATGGGCGCCGTGCTCGGAGGGGTGCTCACCGGTGTCGGCGGGGGGATCGAGGGGCGGCTGGCCGAGGCCATCGGCGCCATCCCGCCCCTGGAGCTCATCGCAGCCCTGATTCGCACGGCGCTCTACCTCTCGGCCGCCGGCCTGCTCTGCCTCTGGGAGGCCCGCCGGCTCCCGCTCAACAGGGCCAGAGCGGAAGACCTGATCGCGAGCCTGATCGCGCGGGAGATCGCCATGCTTGTGGGACTGAAGCTGCTCTGGACCCTGGCGGTGAGCCCCATCGCCCTGCCCACCCTTCCCGGTTGACGGAGCCGGATACCCTGGCCCACCCCTTCCTTTCCCTCCGACCAAACGCCCGTGTCGCCTGAGCCGCCCGTGTCGCCTGAGCCGCCTGTGTCGCCTGAGCCCGAGGAGAGCGGTGATCCGCGGGAACGCTGGCTTTTTCTGGTGTCAGGCGGCCTGCTGCTGCTGGCCCTGGTGGTGGGGATCGGTCGGGAGCGGCACTGGGGGGAACCGCAGTTCAGCGTGGATGTGATGGCCCCCCGGGCGGATGGGCTGCAACAAGGCATGGAGGTGCGGCTCTCCGGCATGCCGATCGGCCGGGTGGAGTCCCTCGACCTCCAGCCGGATGCCCGGGTGGCGGTGCGACTGCGGATCAATGAGCGCTTCCGTCGCCTGATCGGCCCCCGCAGCCGAGTGCGGAGCGGCCTGATCGCGGTGGTGGGTCTGTCGGTTGTGAACCTCACGCCCGATCCCCAACCGGCCGGCGCCCCGTTGGACCGCCCGCTGCCCACCCTGGCCTACGACCCGCCTCCGGATCTGAACCAGCTCCTGGCGAATCTGGCGCGGTCCGGCACGGAGATCGACCAGACCCTGACCCTGGCCAAGACCCTGCTCAACAAGCAGGTGCCTGCCTCGCTGGGCAGCCTGGAGCGGTCCACCACCAAGCTCTCGGGCTCCATGGGGGATCTCTCCAGCATGGCCCGGACCCTCTCCAGCGAGACGCGGCGCACGGTGCCCTCCGTGCAGGCGCTGACGGCGACGCTGCGACAAGAGACCGGCCAGCTGGGGCCCGCCGTGCGCCGCACCCTTGGCAAGGCGGACCAAACGCTGGGACGGGCGGATCAGACCGCTGAATCCGCCACCCGGGCCACTCGGGAAGCCACCGCGCTTTTGCGGCAGGCCCGGCCGGTGCTGCTTCCCACCCTGGAAAACGTGCGGGAGATCACAGGGGCCGCCGACCGGCTGGTGCGCTTTCTTTCGGGGCTGGGTTTGGTGGAGGGGCCAGATCGGTCCCGCCCCTCGCGCCCGACGCCACCGCCGGCGCCAGCGGAGCGGATGGACCCCTACAAGGCCCATCCCACCGCACCAGATCCCTCGCCCTACACGCCCTGACGGCGGGGGCGACAGCGGTTCTCAAGCGGCGTCCGCGTCGTGGGCAAAACGATTGTAGAGAAAATCGAGGGCGTGATTGCGGACTTCATAATAGAGGGGATCCTCCATGATGTCCTCCCGGCTGCGGGGGCGGGGGAAGGGAATGGCGAGATCTTCACCGATGCAGGCGGCGGGGCCATTGGTCATCATCACCAGTCGATCAGCGAGGAACAAAGCCTCATCAATGTCGTGCGTGATCATCAAGACCGTGCATTTCTGGGTGTTCCAGATCTTGAGCAATTCCTCTTGCAGCTCCTCCTTGGTGATCGCATCCAGGGCGCCGAAGGGTTCGTCGAGGATCAACACCTCAGGCCGGATGGCAAGCGCGCGGGCAATGGCCACCCGCTGCTTCATGCCACCGGAAATCTGGGTGATCTTCTTGTCCGCCGCCGCCGTGAGGCCCACCAACTCGAGATGCTCCATCGTGATGGCGTGTTTGTCGCTTTTCGGCAGGGACGGTTTGACCGAATCAATGCCGAGGTAGACATTTTCGTAGGCCGTCAACCAGGGGAGAAGGGCATAGCCCTGGAACACGACCATCCGATCGGGTCCGGGTTTTTGGATCGGTTTGCCGTTCAGCAGCACCTGGCCGGAGGTGGGGGTGGCAAAACCCGACACCATGTTGAGCAGGGTGCTCGTGCCACAGCCGGAGTGGCCGATCACGCAGATGAATTGCCCCTGGGCCACATCGAGATTGACGTCCTTCAGCACGGGGTAGGGACCCTTGGGGGTGGGGTAGGTGATGCCGAGGCCGTTGAAGCGCAGCAGGGGCTGGCCGCTCGCGGCAGGGGGCGCGGAGGGCGCCGAGTGAGTCGTGGTCATGGCGGAGGAAATGGGGGTGGAAAGTGAGCGAAAAGGGGTTCAGGCGGCCATGGCCCGGGGAACGCCGATGGGAATCTCAGCCACGCTGAAGTCGCGATGGAGGCTGACGGCGTTGAGATAGCTGATCGGGTCGTCGCTGTTGAAGGGGCGACCATCGAAGAGCTCAATGCTCTGACGCTGGTAGCTCACGTCCTCCAACCCCAGTTCGCGGGCCGCCGTGCTGAAGACGCCCACCTGGCAGATCCGTTCCAGGATCTCCACATAGTTGCGGGGGAAGGGAATTTCGGCCCAGCGTGCCAACTGGGTCATGATCCAGAGGTGCTCCGTGCGGCTGGGGCGGTTCAGCCCGGCTCCGAAGAACAGATGATGGGGTTCGCCGTGGGGGGCGAAGGCCTCTCCTTGGTTGGCCTTGGCGCTGAATTGGATCAGCTCCGCCTTCATGCCCAGATAGCGGCGATCGCTCAGCAGCTCGCTCATCTCCTGCCAGTGGCTGGAATCGGCGCAGTAGCGGCAGGCCTCCAGCAGCACCTTGGTGAGGGCGATGTGGGTGTTGGGATAGGCCAGGGCCCAGTCTTCCCGCGCACCGAGCACCTTGCCGGGGTGGCCTGACCAGATCTCCAGATCACCCACGATCGGCACGCCATGGCCCTCACGGCTGGCGCGGAAGTTCCACGGTTCACCGATGCAGTAGCCATCGATGGAGCCGTCCTTGAGGTCGGCGAGCATCTGGGCCGGCGGCAGGGTCTGCAGGTGCACATCCTGGTCGGGATCGATGCCGTTGGCCGCCAGCCAATAGCGCAGGAGCAGGTTGTGCATGGAGGCCGGATGCACGATGCCGATGCGGTGGGGTTCCCGCTCGTGGCCCCGCAGCCAGGACCGGTAGTCGTCCACCGTGCTCACCCCCTGCTCCGCCAGCCTCTTGGCGAGGGTGATCTCATTGCCGTTGCGGCTCAGGGTGAGAGACGACACCACCGGCACAGGATCGCCGCCGTGGCCGCCGGCCGTCATCCAAACCGGCATGCCGGAGGGCATCAGGGCCGCATCCAGGGTGCGATCCAGGAGGCCATCCACCACGCCGCGCCAGCTGGTCTCCCGCACAAGCTGCACCTGATCGAGGCCGTGCTTCTGGAAGAAGCCCTTGGCTTCAGCGATCGCCAGGGGCGCACAGGCCGCCAGGGGCACAAATCCCAGATCCAGGTTCACCTTTTCCAGGCCATGGCTAGCGAGAACCTTGTGGGGCTTGGCCTGCCATTGCTTGACCCGCTTCTGGCGGTTGAGAAAATAGATCATTTCCGAGCGCAGGCTGTAGTAGCTCGGGTGGTGCACCACCGTGAGCCGCTGGCGGGGACGGGGGATGTCGACTTCAAGAATGCCCCCGATTTTCGAGCCGGGCCCATTGGTGAGCATCACAATCCGATCGGAGAGCAACACTGCCTCATCAACGTCATGGGTCACCATCACGGCGGTGAGGGAATGTTCATTGCAGATCTCCATCAACTTCTCCTGCAGATTTCCCCGCGTGAGGGCATCGAGTGCCCCGAAGGGCTCATCGAGGAGGAGCAGCTTGGGCTTGATCGCCAGGGCCCGGGCGATGGACACCCGCTGGCGCATGCCGCCGGAGAGCTGCAGGGGAAGCTTGTCCTTGGCATGGTCGAGGCCGACCATGCGGATGTGCTCATCGACCACGGCGGCTCTTTTGTCCTTGCTGATCTCAGGCATCACCTCATCGACGGCGAGGCCGATGTTTTCGGAAACGGTCAGCCAGGGAAGCAGGGAATAGTTTTGAAAAACCACCATCTTTTCGGGACCGGGGCGCTTCACCTCTTCCCCCTCCAGGAGCACAACGCCACCTGTGGGCTGATCGAGACCGGCGATCATGTTGAGCAGGGTGCTCTTGCCGCAGCCGGAGTGGCCGATCAGGGAGACGAACTCCCCCTTGTTGATTTGAAGGTCAATGCCTTTCAGGGCAAGGTAGTTGCCGCCGCCGCTGAGGGGAAAATTCTTTTCAATCGCTTGAACATCAACCAGTGTCGTCATGGCTTCAGGGGGGGTGGAGGATCAGGGGGTGTGCTGGAGAAAAACCCAGGAGAACGCCAACACCATGCCGCTCATGAGCACAAAGCGAATGATGAGGAAATTGAGAGCGTTGTCCTTGCGTGTGAGAGAGGATTCGATGGCTGAAGCCTGTTGACCAAGGGAGTCGAACAGGTTTTTTCCGGAAGCGTTCATGGCTGTGGGTGCAACAAGTTCATCAGGGGTGCGCTCACTGTCCGGGGCTGATGCGCTTCTGCAACAAGGCCATCAAACGGTCGAGGATCAGACCGACGGCACCAATCCAAATCACGCCGAGCACGATGTCACTCACATAGCCATTCTGATTGGCATCCCAGATGAAGAAGCCGATTCCAGGGGTTCCCGGCATCACAATCTCAGCGGCGATGATCGCAAGCCAAGCCAGACCAATGGAGATGCGCAGACCAGTAAAGATATAGGGAAGAGCGGAGGGAATCAGTACTTTGCTGAAGAAGCGTCCCTTCGACATTTGCAGAACCAGGGCCACGTTGCGGTAGTCCTGCGGGATCTGGCGAACACCCTCGGCGGTGTTGATCAAAATGGGCCAGATCGAGGTGATGAAGATCACAAAGATCGCTGCGGGCTGGTTTTTCTGGAACAACACCAGGGCGAGCGGAACCCAGGCCAGAGGCGCCACCATCCGCAGAAACTGGAAGAGGGGATCAAAGGCGCGGGCGAGGGATTTGTTGAGTCCGACGGCGATGCCCACCGCGATGCCGACAACGGCGGCGAGGGTGTAGCCGATGCCGACGCGGGTGAGGCTGCTCATGGTGTGCAGGAACAGGCCCTTGTCCAGCCCACCGCGATCGAAGAAGGGATAGAGCAGGAGTTCACGGGTGCGCTCATCGGTCCAGAGGCTCAGGGGGCCGGTGAGTTTGGTGAGGCCCAGGCTGGAACTGAGCTGCCAGAAGAGCAGAAAACCGCCGATGCCGAAGAGCGGGGGGAGGATCGATTTGCGGTGCTGCTTCCACCACAGGCCAAGGCTGGAGCCGGAACGGGGTGAGCTGGTCATGGTCAAAGGTCCTGGAGAGAAATGAGAAAGGAAAGAAGGGAGAGGGAGGAGGCGATCCGGGGAGAAAAGGGGCGCCAGAGGAGACGGCTGGCGGCCCTTTCAGACGCCTTTGTTCAGACTTGAGGTCTGCTGGACGCCCTCCGGAGCGCTCGGGTGAGCCGCGGCACGCCTCAGTTCTTGATCTTCAGGCTGTTGAGATAGGCCTGAGGATCGGCCGGGTCGTAGACGGTGCCATCGAAGAACACCTCCTTGCCCCGGCTGGAGGTGGTGGGAATGTCCTTCTCCGGAACGCCCACCGCTTTGGCGGCTTCCCGCCAGAGATCTTCCCGGGTCACCTTGTCGTTGATCGCCTTGGCCTGCTCGAGGGTGTCCACGGTGCCGGGGTAGAACTTCCAGCGCAGCGATTCCACCAGGAACCAGAGGGTGAGGCTCTTGTAGGGATAGGAAATCACGCCGCGATCACTGTTCCAGTAGAGCGGGCCCAGCTTGGGGTCGGTGGAGGGTGTGCCCTTGGCACCAAGTTTGTACTGGCCTTTGAGAGATTCCTGCAACACCGCCACAGGTACGTTGTACCACTTGCGGGAGGCGAGGATCGTGGCGGCCTCATCCTTGTTTTCGGGCTTGTCCAGCCACATCTGGGCCTCGATCAGGCCCTTGAGCAGGGCCACGGTAGCCTTCGGGTGCGTGTCCACCCAGTCGGTGCGAACAGCGAGATATTCCTCCGGGTGTGCCTTCCAGAGCTGGGCCGTGATGGCTGCCAGATAGCCGACGTTGTCGCGGGCGATGCGGGAGGGCCAGGGATCGCCGGTGGAGAAGGCTTCCATCGTGCCGGTCTTCATGCCCTGAAGGGTTTCCGGAGCGGGCACCGTGAGCAGCTCGACGTCCGCGTTGGGGTTGACGCCACCTGCGGAAAGCCACCAGCGGACCCAGATGTCCTGATTGGCCTTGGCGAAGGTGTAAGCGGCCCGGAATTTGCGACCCTCCTTCTTGTTGAAGGCGGCAAAGAAGCCGGGTGAGGACGCCTTCAGGTCGTAGGTGAGATTGCCATCCTTGACGCTGTTGGAGGCGGCGATGCCATTGCCTTGGCTCATCAGCATGGCCAAGATGGTCATGGGCACCTTCTTGCCGTTCGTGATTGCTCCTTCGGTGATCATCTGAGGCATGGGCAGCTGCCACTGGCCACCATCAATGCCGCCGCCGGCGGTGCCGAGCACCAGGTTGTCGCGGGCGGCGGACCAGCTGGATTGCTTGGACAGCTGCACATCGAGGCCATGCTTGGCGAAGAATCCCTTCTCCACACCGATCACGAGGGGAGCGGCCTCCAGGATGGGCACAAAGCCGAGGCTGATGGTTTTGGCTTCAATATCGGCATTGGCGACTGCTTTGGGAGCGGAAGCGGTCGCCCCCGTGCGGCTGGGAGGATTGCCGAGACAACCGGCCAGGAAGATTGTGGTGGAGAGAGTTCCGCCGAGGAGAGCAATGAAACGACGACGCTTGGCCATGGTGGGTCAAGTTCAGTGGGGGAGGAGATCGAAGGGGGGCAAGCGAGCCCATTCAGAACGAACGCGCGTCAATAAGGGAAGCAACCATGGCTGCACCCTGGAGGGGAGAGTTGGCTGCGCTTGCGAGCAAGAACAAACCAGGAGATGAACGGGATTGACAGAGCAAAAAGGCGTGAGTCCTTAACGTTCTGTCGCACTCCTGAAATTGGAGTTGGCGAACTTTAGGGGTGAATTGCCGGGGTTGGGTAAGGATTTTTGCCAGGATTGGCAATGCGCTTGATAAGAGGATGTGATCTGTTGCCTAACCCAAACCAGGGGCTGACTGGCTATCAAGCGAGGGTTCTGGTCTGTCGGGGCGGGCCTCGATTGGCGGGCGCCGGCCTCATGGCGACCTCCGGCTCCAGGCCTCTGGCAGCAGCCACTCGTCTTCCCCCTCGCGCACCAGGGCGCCCACTTGCCGGAAGTGGGAGATGGCTTTGGTGACGGTGACGCGGGTGAGGCCGGAAATCTCCGCCAGGCTGCGGTGAGTGAGGTTCATCTCCTCGAAGCACAAGCTAACCCCGCGCCGGCTGACGCGACCGAAGCGTTCCCCCATCCAGGTGAGCAGGTGAAAGAGACGAGCCTCCGCCGGCCGGGTGCGGCTGAGCTTCAGCAGGGTGGAGATCTGCTGGCTCTGCAGCATCAGAAAGGCTTCCCGCTCCCTGCCGTCAGGATTGGCTTCGAGGATGCGGGCGGTGGAAAGCGCCACCAGTTGCAGGGGGGAGAAAGCCATCAGGGAGGGGATGACGAGATCACCAGGACCCCAGAGGCCGAGGGTGCAGGATTCTCCCTGCTCGCTCCAACTGGCCACCTGCAGATAGCCTTGATCAATTCGCCAGCTCAGGTTGCAGGGCACGGTTGAGCCGGGGTGGAGGCTGAGCTCAAGATCACGCAATATCATGACCGACTTCATGGCAAAAAAGAGAATGAACGGTTCCTGAAGACGGAGCCTGATCTGACAGCTTGGGGATCCGTATTGATCAGGGGGATCCAGGCAAGAGACGGATCAAACCAGCCGTGTTTAGCGCCCATTCAGACCAAGCTGAGCGCGTGAAGACAGGCAGCAATCAGCAACCGGATGGTGTATGCGGCTTACCTTAGGCAGTGGTGGCGAACACCTGGCGAAACGATCGAAAAGGGTCTCTGATTGCTCCGATCATGGCCTTTGATCGGGTGGTTGTCTGCGCAACAACCAGGGGTGGGCGTTTGTTCGTCAGCCCACGGGCGGTCTTGCTTGGATGAGCCGTCCTGGAGCGTTTGGCCCGCCATCCCCCGTGATGGCGGGCTTTTTTTTGCCCTGGCTCCACAATGGTCCTGCCGGGTTGGCGACGCACCACCTCATGCCCCCACTCACGCCCTACAACGGGGTCACGGTGGCCCTGGCCACCCGCCATGGCAAGGAGCGGGTGATCGGCAGGGCGTTGCGTCACGGATTGGGAGCCAATCTGCTGCACGTGCGGGAGGTGGACACCGATGCCCTGGGCAGCTTCTGCGGAGGGATCCCCCGCCGGGGCACGGCCCTGGAGGCCTGTCTGGCCAAGGCGGAGGCGGCGCTGGAGGCCGGTGGCACGGCCTGCGCGATCGCCAGCGAGGGCAGCTTCGGGCCCCATCCCGGAGTGCCCTTTCTGGCTGCGGGTCTGGAGGTGCTGGTGTTTGTGGATCGCACCCGCGGGTTGACCATCAGCGAGCAGGGCCTGGCCCGCCGCACCAACTTCGCCCATCGCCTGGTGGCCGCCGCGGAGGCCGACGGGCCGGATCCCGCCCTGGCGGAATGGTTGGCCCGGGTGGGGTTCCCCAGCCACGGCCTCCTGGTGCGCGCCAGCGGCGGACCCGGGGGCTCGGGGCCGGTGGAGAAGGGGCTCCATCGCTGGGAGGAGCTGGCCGCCGCGATCCGCCGTGCCGCCTCTGCCTCCGCCGACGGGCAGGCCCTGGTGGAAACCGACATGCGGGCCCATTGCAACCCGACGCGGATGGGGGCGATCCGTCATCTGGCCTTCCGCCTGGTGCGTCGCCTGGCTTGCCCCTGCCCCGCCTGTCAGACCCCGGGCTGGGGGGTGGTGGGGCAGAAGTCCGGCCTGCCCTGCGCCGCGTGCGGCGAGCCCACGGGCCTCACCCGCGCCCTGATTCTGGGCTGCGCGCGCTGCGACCATCAACAGGACAGGGCCCGACCCGATGGCCTGCGGCGGGCCGATCCCGCGCAATGCGACTGGTGCAACCCCTGAGGGAGGGGGCCCGCACTTCAGGGGAGCTCAATCCTGGGGATGACGCGACTCCCGCCGCGGCAAGCGGGGCTCGTCGTTCTTGTCCGATTTCGGCGGGTTGACGTCGGGCTCCTCGTCCGGGGAAGGGGGTGGCAGTTCCGCCACAAGGATCTTGTCCACCCGCTTGCCATCCATGTCCATCACCTCGAAGCTCAAGCCATCCCAGTGGAAATGCTCGCCGGCCCTGGGAATGTGGCCCAGCTGGTGCATCACAAATCCGCCGATGGTGTGATAGACACCGGAGACTTCATCCGGCAGCTCATCCCGGTCGACCACGGCCTTGAAATCGCCGATGTCGAGGGAGCCGTCGAGCAACCAGGAGCCATCCTCCCGCTCCACCACCAGGGGTTCCTCCTGATCTTCCGCAGAGGGAAGGTCGCCGACAATCGCTTCCATCAGGTCGTTGAGGGTGAGAAGTCCCTCGATCCCGCCGAATTCGTCCGTCACCAAGGCGATGTGCACCCCCGTCTCGCGGAACTGCTCCAAGACGTTGAGGGCCCGCATGCTGGCGGCCACAAACAGGGGCGGTTGCATCATGGCCTCCAGATCCACCGGCTGGTTTTCCACCACGGCGGTGAGGAGGGTGCGGATGCGGATGGTGCCGACGCAATCGTCGAGGGTGCCCCGGGCCACCGGGAAGCGGGAATGGGTGCTTTCAAGCACCTCCTTCAAGGAGAGTTCCAGGGGCTCCTCCAGGTCGAGCCAGGCGATTTCGGTTCGGGGCGTCATCATCGACTTGATCGGCCGATCCGAGAGGCGAAACACCCGTTGCACCATTTCATGCTCCGCCTCCTCAAACACCCCTGATTCGGTGCCCTGACGAATCAACGCCTTGATTTCCTCCTCTGTGATTTCCGGTTCCTGCGAGGCTTTCACCCCCATCAGGCGCAACATGCCGTCGGTGGACCCGCTGAGGATGTGCACGAGCGGGGCCGTGGAACGGGACAACCAGCGCATGGGGCCGGCCACGGCGCAGGCGATGGATTCAGGATTGCCCAGGGCGATGCGCTTCGGCACCAACTCGCCGACGACCAGGGAGAGATAGGTGATCACCGATACCACCAGTGCCAGGCTCAGCACTTCGCTGGAGCCCCTCAGCGCCGGGACTTCATCGAGGACGGGCTTGAGCCGTTGCGCGATCGTGGCTCCGCCAACGGCACCGCTGAGGATGCCGATCAGAGTGATTCCGACCGGAATGGTGGAGAGAAAGTCGTTGGGGGAATTGGCCAGTTTGAGGGCTGATCTCGCCTTGCGATTGCCACGATCCGCCAGCTGCTCAAGCCTTACTTTTCGGGAGGAAACAATGGCGATCTCTGATCCAGAAAAGATTCCATTGGCGATCTGGAGCAGAAAAATCAAGAGACACTCGATGACGAGTGAAGACACGACGAGGGCATTAGTGATAGGCAACCTTAGCAGCGGCCAGGGTTTTGAATGTCAGGAATCGCCCGGAGCCTTGAGGTGGCACAAGGCATTCTTTAGAAAAGCTTCATGTTTGATCGGGGCTTCGGGCTCAGGCGCCCGGGGTGCAGCGCACGCGTCTTGGCAGCAGGACGGGGGAGCGCGCCCCCGGCGGAGGCGCCTCCAGGGGGATCTCCACACAGGTGGTCCCCGGCGGGCGAGGGGGGGTGGCTTCGAGGGTGAACAGAAAGGGGGGGGGTGCTTCGCCCGAGCTGGAGTCGTCGTCCCAGGGGCGCACCCGCCGGCCCGCGTACCAGTTGAGGCTGGGTCGCTCCTCCAGCCGCCAGAGACGAACGGCCCCCTCGGGCTGGCGCCGCACCTCCCGGGCGATGGGCGCCACAGGCCAGCTTTCGTTCAGTTCCCACAGCCAGAGGGGCCCGCTGAACAAGGCCAGCAACGCCCCCCAAAGACCCGCGATCAGAACCGCCACGCCCAGTTGTCGGAGGCGCTGGCGCTCCGCCAGCAGGCCGGCGCCCCCCACCAACAGGCCCGCCCCGCCCCAGCCGGCCACCGGCACCAGAGGAGCGAGGGCCGGACCGCCACCGATGGCGGCGACCACAGCCCCGCCGCCGAGCAAGGCCCCCAGAAGCGCCCAGAAGGCCGGCACCCGCCGGATGACCCCCGCCCCGGGAGGGGTGAGCGCTGGCGTCCGCTCCACGAGCCAGGCCAAAACAGGCCCGCACGCAAGCAGCAGCGGCGGCCAGAGCAGCAGGCTGTACCAGGGCAACTGGGTGCGCAGGGGCAAGACCAGAGCGGCGGTGAGCAGGGTGGTGCCCAGACACCAGCGGCCCGCGACGGTCTGGCGCTCGCGCCAGGCCAGGCCCATGGCGGCGGGCCAGAGGGCCAACCAGGGCCAACCGCCCTCCAGCACTTCGGTGATCGGCATCAGGGGGCCGCCCCCATGGCCCTCCAGACCCTGGTGGACCCGAGCGAACCCCTGGCCCAGCCACATCTCCAGGGCCTCCGGACCCCGCACCAGGGCATGGGCCCCATGCCAGGCCAGCCCCGGCATCAGTCCCAAGACCAGGCCGGCCCACAGCCACCGCCACGGCCCTTTCCCCGGCGCGCGATCCCTTGCCCGCAGCAGCAGGGTGGCGGCCAGAACGGGCAGGGCCAGGGGGGCTTTCAGCAGGAGGAGAGAGGAGGTCGCCAGCCCCATCAGCGCCCCCTGGAGCAGTCGGGAGCTGCGGCGGGGGTCGGGGCTGAGGGCCGCCCACCAGAGCAGGAGAATCGCCGCCAGCTGGGTTCCGTCCAGCATCGCCAGTCGGCCATGGCGCGCCAGGGGGAGCAGGGTGAGGGCCATGGCGGCGCTGGCGAGGGCGGCGGCGGGCTGGCGGGGGCGCAGCCGGACCTGCACCAGCCCCACCAGCGGCACGACGGTGGTGGAGAGCAGGGCGGGCACCAGGCGCAGCACGCCCTCGGGGGGCAGGCCTCCAGGGGGTGCGCCGCCGAAGGCGCGCCAGCTCCCGATGGCCGCAGCGATCAGGAGATGCAGGCCGGGGGGTTTGTTGAGGTAGGGATCCCCCCAGAACAGGGGAAAGAAGCGCGCGGGCCAGGGCTGTTGAGCGGTTTCCAGGGCCACCCGGGCCACCAGGCTCTCATCCCAGTCGCGCAGGGGGACGGCGCCCAGGCCGGTCAGGGCAAGGACCACCGCCAGCAGCCAGAGCCCCGCCAAGGCCCAGCGGGTGCCGGCGGGGGGAACGCCCCTCACAGCAGGTCGCTCCGGGCTCCGGGGGGGTGGTCCGTGGCGGGCAGCTGGTGGAGCAGCTCGAAATCCTGAAAGTCGAAGCCGGGAGCGACACAGCAGGTGACAAGGCTCCAGCGGCCGAGGCAGCGGGCCGCCTGCCACCAGCCCGCAGGCACCACCCGCACCGGCCGCGCCGCATCGGTCCCCGCGGCCGGGCTCAGGGGGCCGAGGCGCTGGGCCGTGGCCTCGCCGCCCTCGGGGGGCAGGAGCCAGAGGTCAAGGGGATCGCCCCCGGCATGGTGCCAGGTTTCATCCGCCTGCAGCACCCGGTGCCAGCGGCTGATCTCCGGCGCCTCCAGCAAAAACCAGATCAAGGTGAGGGCGGAGCGCTCGGCGCCGTCGGCCCGGCGCACCGTCATGGGGCTGCGGTGCTGCTCCCGATACCAGCCGCCCTCCGGATGGGGTTCCAGCCGCAGGGCGTCTTTCCAGGCGCGAGCGTCAGCACGGCTCGGATCGCCCATCGCCAGCCAGCCAGCAGAAGAGAACGTTTTACTCCTGTCGCTTTCCCTCCGCCGCTTTCCACCACCGCTCCACCACCTCCGGGCTTCCATACCAGCGGGGGCCGAAGGCACCGCCATGGGCCACCCCCTCCAGCACGATCGGCCGGGATCCCGCCAGGAGGGCCCCGCTCACGGGCACCAGCCCATAACCCCGGTCGTCGGGGTTGACGGTGCTTGTGCGGTAGGCGGTGGGCGCGAGGCGGCGGGCGGTGTCGCTCGCGTCCCCCGCCGCTGGATCCAGCTGGATGGCTCCCGCCACGGAGACGTAGCGCACCTGATCGCCGTGAAAAGCGCCGGGCAGCTCCCGATCCACCATGGCCCGCAGCGGCGTGGCCTGGCGAGCGGTGTGGGGGCTGCCGAGACAGATCAGGCGATCAGCGCGTCGTCGGCCGCCGTACACGCGGCCCTGGAACGGCAGGTCGCTGAGGAAGAGGCGCAGCAGGATGCCGCCGGAGCTGTGGCCCACCAGGGTGATCCGCCCGGTGGGGGAGTCGCGGGCCAGGTCCGCGGCGGCGGTGGTGACGCGGTCGAGGATGCGGGCCCAGGCGAAGGGAAACACGGTGAGCACCCATTCCAGCCGGCTCACCGGCACCAGCCGCACCGGTTGGCCGCTGAGGCGGGCGAGGGTGTCGACCATGGGGGCGTAGGCCTCGGCGGTGATCAAGAAGCCGCCCAGGATCAGCACCGGCTGGGGGGACGTGGGCACGGGGGCTGCGGCTTTGGCGGCTTCTTCCATGTCGAAGGGGTCTCCACTTCCCGGATTCTTCCTCCACGCCGGTCCCGCGCCCGAGCGGGATTCCCTGGCGGCTTGGGGGCTTCACTCCAGGATCAGCTGGCTGATCGAAAAGATGACGCGGTCAGCGGCGGAGTTTGTCGCCTGCTGGAGGGCCTCCAGCGAACGGCTGGAGTACACGCGCTGCAACCAGCGCTGGCCGGGACGAATGGCCGCCCGCCCATGGAGCACCCTGAAGTTGTTGAAGATCAACAGCGAACCAGGCCGGAGCGGTATCGGCCGCGTCACATCAGGCAGCACGGCTTGGAAGGCCAGCAGCGCCGCCTCCGCCTCGGGATCCAGGGCGCGCACGCTGTTGAGGTTGGCGGCCAGCGCCTCACGGCCCGAGGGGCCTGGCGTGAGCAGGGGCCGCGGTTCCGACACCAGGATCTTCCCGTTCCAGAGCCGGAGCCGTGGCGGCGATTCGAGGCGGAAGCGCGGTTGCCGCAGGATCGCGATCAGGCCCGGGCCGCGCTGGTGGAGGGCTGCAAGGGCATCGTCCAGCTCCGCGATGAGGGTGGGTGTTTGGGCCTCATTTCGGAGGCAGATCAAGGTGAGGAAGTGGGGTCTGTGGGGGGGGCGGAGGATGGCGAGGTCGGTGTGAAAGCCCAGGGGCACCCTGCCGGCGCTGGAGGCCACGTGGCTCTCGCCCGCCACCGGAGCGATCTGATGAATGAGGGCGCCGCCGCATTCCTCCGCATAGGCGAAAGGCCGCAAGCCGAGGGCCCGCTGCGTGTGCAGCAAGACAGCCTCGGAACACCAGGATTTGCCGGCGGGCCGCTGGCCATCACGGGGAGCGGGGGGCAGCTGGGTCGCGTCAATCGGTGCGTTGTCCACCAGCAGCTGGCTGATGGATTCCGTTTCGACAAGCGCATGCCGATGGTCAGTCAGGGAGGGCAGCGCGAGCGGCTGGCGCTCGACATTGGCCAGCAAGCGCTGTTCGCCGTGGTCGTCAGGGCCGCTGGGCTGTTGGTGGCCAAAGGCGGCGAGTTGCCGCGTCTCTTCGGCCGAGAGTTCGATGTTTTGTGGTGTTGCCGGGAACAGAAGTGGGGTCGCCATGGTGGGCTTCTCCAGGAGGTGGATGAGCCTTACCTTCAGCTTGGGTGTTCTGAATTGCAACCGTTGCAAGTGTTGCTCTCCCCCCGCCCAAGCCTTGCGATAACTGAGTTTATGGCTTGGGCAACTATCGGCTTGGGTGCGCAGTCCTGCCTGGCCAATTCCGTCATTTCCGCCCCATTCCCATCCTGATGACTCCAGCATTGATCGAGAGGGACGGCCAATGGTTGCCGCTGAGGCGAGAGAGCCTCCCGCTCTCCTTGGTTGTTCAAGAAAAAGGGGAAAGGCCATGCCAAGGCCGCCGGAGTGCTCGCCCCGGCCCCGCCCGCCCACGCTGAAAGGGCGCGCGGTGCCTGGCTTGGGCGAAAGGGAGCTTGGGCACCCGCAGAAGCCTCACCCCCTTGGGGTTTGTGCGGCGCCTTTTAGGATGCGGCGCCAAGCGCGGCTTCTCCGGAGTGGCGGCCGATGACCAATGTGACAACGCCTCTGCAGCATGGGCGCTTGCAAGCTGTGCTGGATGTGCTCCTGGATCTGGCCAACGAGGGTGAGAAACGCTGGCGCCAAATTCGAGACAAGCAAAATGAACGGGTGGCCACCCTGAACCCGTCAGCCAAGAAGAGGCTGGATCGACGCATCGATGATGCACAGAACAACTGGCTGCGCGATGCGCTCATTGTCAAGTGGGAAGAGACTGGCAAAGAAAATTGCCTTCTGGTGACGTCTTCTCGCTATGAGAAGGCGGATCGAGAGATGGAGGTGGGCACGATCACCGCGATCCGTCGCTGCTTGCTCCTGTGCAAGAATATTTCTTATTCACATGACCAGACCCTTGATACCTTCAAACTTTTAGATGAATTGGGCCTGTTGGAAGACAGAACAGATGAAAAGATGAAGAACGATGGCCATCGCTGCTTTCGCATCAACTTCTCCGCTGGTATGTCGCGGGAGCATGGGGACTGCACAGCGATTGTAAAATCCCGTTGGCAAGAAAAATTCGGGCCGAAACAGACCACGCCCGCCACAGCCAAGCCACGGTCCAAAGACCCTGATTCCCGCCTCCGGCGCCGCCTGGACACCTTCGTGTCGTGCCACAAGGCGGCGGTGGAGAAGAGGCTCTCGCAGCGGCGCAAAGAAGAAAAAAAGCATTTGCATGTGCCATTGGAGGTCCAGATTGTTGGGTCTGGTTCTGGTGACGGGGCGGGAAGGGTGTGTTGTCCTGAACCGGCGGATCTGCGTGCTGTCGTGGAGGGTGAAGGCGGCCAACTGCTGTTGATCTGGGGGGTGGGTGGCGCGGGCAAAACCAGCCTGGCGTTTGCGATTGCCGATTGGGCCGTGCAGGGGAGGTTGGCGGCGCATGAGCTGCTGCCCTTCTTTTGGGAACCCCTTGGCGACCCCGCTGAAGAGATGCCTTTGGGCCAGCGGGTGGCGGAGTATCTGAACAACCTCAGCGGGGGCACCATCACTCCGGAGGAGGTGGACGACCTGCTGCGTCACAAGCGCCTGCTGCTGATCGCGGATCATTTCTCCGAACTGACCGACGCGCAGCGGAGTTGGTTGGAGAGGAATCTCCCCGCCAAATCCGTGGTGCTGCTCACCTCACGGTTGCGGGACCATGGCAAGCGGCTCGCGGCCCGCCGCGGTTTCACGCTCACCGAAATCCAGCCCCAACCCTTGCAGGAGGAGGAGCTGTTTCGTTTTTTTCGGGAGTATCTGCATCAGCGGGGTTTGGAGGAAGGCAAGGACGGCCCGGAACCCTGGCTGTCACCAGACGATTACATGGAGACGCGGAGCCTGCTGGAGCGGACGGTGGGCAACCAGCCGACCACCGTTCTGCTGGCCTGGATGGTGATTGAAAAAGCGATCCAACACATCAGCGCCCGCAAAGACAACCGCAATCCTGGTGTCAAAGACCTGCTGCCCAGCTCCGTGCCCGAGCTGATGGAAGAGTATGTGAAAACCAGTGGCCTCGCCATTGCGGAGCCGGACCGTTTCTTTGCTCACTGTCCCGAACTGGAACCGCAGCAGATTCTCATTTTGATGAAAGCCCTGGCGCTTGAGGCCCACCGCCAAGAGGGGCGGTATCAGCCGCAGAACTTCTCGGCGGACCTGGCCTCCCGCGCCTGGGCGACTGCGTTGTTGGACGGGAAGCCGCTGGAGGCCGCCGAACAGCAGCGGTTGCTTGTTTATATGAGAGACAGGTTGACCCTGCTCAGCTCCAAGCCTCCCGTGCATGGGGTGGCCATGTATCGGATCGCGCTTGATCCGTTGGCGGATTACCTGGCGGCGCTGAAGCAGCGGGAGCTCTGGGAGGAGAGCCTCGACCACAGGGAGGAGGTTCAGCGCTGGTTGAGCGAGCAGATCGGGCGACGGAGGTTGGCGGAGCTGGATGAGGACGACCCCGTGGATCCCTTGCCGGGGATGCGGGGCTTTCTGGCGGCCTGCCGCGATGGCTATCGGCAGTGGTTGAACCGGTTTGGCCCTTCCCTGGATCCAGCGGAGCGAGAGAAATGGGAGGGACTGCTCAACCACTTTGCCCGTGAAGCGAAGATCGACCAGGCGGGGGAGCGGATCCTGGCGGCGAAGCACCTGATTCGTCGCCATGCCACGGATCTGGAGTGGGCCAACCCGAAGCTGCGCGGCGAGGCGATCGCCGGGCTCACGGCCTTCGCGAAAGAGTTCAAGGCCCTGCCCAACGCCACCGGCACGGCCGCTGCGGCCGTGCGTGCGTTGGAGGGCGCGGTGGCCCCCCTCATGCTCACGATGATCCAATCCACCTTCCCCGAGGCCGACCGCGCCGCCGCCGCCGAAGCCCTGGGCCACATCGGTGGCCCTCGCGTGGCGGACGCTTTGATCCAACAGTTGGCGGCAACGGGAGAGCCGGTGGCGGTGCGCCGAGCGGCGGCTGAGGCCTTGGGACTGGTGGACGGGCCTCCAGAGGATCCTGCAGCCCATTGGCATTTGCTGAGGGACATCCTGGCAAACGAGGCCAACCACCTTCACGGCGCCAGCTTTGAGGTGATGGACGCCAAACTTCCCTTGCTCCAGGGAGCGGCGCGGGGCTTGCAGCGCCTCGCCAGCCGTTCCCGCCCGCATCCCTTGCCCGACTGGGGCTCCGCAGCCGGACTGAGCGTGCCGATGCTGACGCTCACCATTTCCGCCGGGGCCGTGACGACACAGCTGGTGGAGAAGGCCGTATGGCAGTTGCCTTTGCCGGACGGGCAGCACCTGGAGGTGGTGGAGATCCTTGGAGGCGCCTACACCATCGGCTCACCTCCGGGGGAGGTGGGGCGCGACGCCTATGGCCACCGGCCGGAAGCGACGGATGTGGAGGTGGAAGCCCGGCGGGAGGTGACGGTGCCGACCTTTGGCATGGCCCGCTTTCCGATCTCCCAGGCCCAATGGCGAACGCTCGCGGGGCCCGAGCACCAACGGGAGGGGGATCGGGAGCTGAAGTTGGATCCTTCCCAGCACAAGGGCGCAGACCTGCCAGTGGAGAACGTGAGCTGGCGGGATTGCCAGGAGTGGTTGAAACGGCTCAACCGCTGGCTGGAGAAGAACGGTCCAGCGCTTGGGCTGAGCGACGAACTCCCGCAGCTTGGGCTTCCCAGTGAAAGTTTATGGGAAGTGGCCTGTCGGGCCGGCACCCCCCTTTCCACCCCCTTCCACTTTGGCGACTCGCTGGATGCAAGCTGGGCCAACTATGACGCCAGCCCCGACTACATCTACCCGGGGGGTCGGGCTGGCCTTCACCGCCAGCGTCCTTCGGCCGTGGGGGCCTGCGGGTTGGTGAATGAAGCGGGACTGGCCGATCTGCATGGCAATGTGTGGGAGTGGTGCGCGGATGTGTGGCATCCCTCGCCGCTGGGAGGGCCGCTGGAGGGCAGGCCATGGGTTGAACCGGCGCAGGGTGTTATGGATATGCGGCTGCTGCGCGGCGGCTCCTGGTTCAACGTTCCCCACGGCTGCCGCTCGGCCGCCCGGAACAGCAGCCCCCCGGCCAGCCTCGGCGGCGACGTTGGGTTCCGCGTCTGCTGCCTCCCCCCAGGATTGCCTTCTTGGTCCTTCAACCCTTGAGCCCTTGGCTCTTTCCCGGTTTGGCCCTTTTTCCACAGGGGGTCTGCTTCAGTCATGAAGAGTGAGCCATGGTTCAAGCGCCGTCGCAACGTGCAACAGATGCTGCAGTCGGTTGTTCGGTCCCTCGCGCCGAAGGCGCGTAGAAAATTTTTTCGCCAGGAGGCCAATCCCGCCAGGGCGGTCACGGTGGGGCCGTCCCGTGTCCATGCCGTCTCCCGCCAGCTGTCGCCCCTCTGAGTTCAACACCGCCCACAACTGCGCTACCGGAACAGCAACCACCCGGCCAACCGCAATGACAACGTTGGGTTCCGCGTCTGCTGCCTTCCCCCAGCACCCTTCACCGCCAGAGGCGTTGGCTGGGAATCCAGCGGCAGTGCCCGAGGGGTGGTGCCAGGGCCAGGCGATCAGCATGTTGATGTCCAAAAGGAGCATCAGCGCTGGCCCCACTCCCGTCGCAGCGCTTCCTGGAGCTCCAGCGCCCCCTCCTCTCGGTCGCGCCAGAGGCCGAAGAGCTCAGCGTGGCGTGGTTGTTGCCGCTCGAGCCACAGCGGCAGGGCATGGCGGCGGGCTTCTGCACGGGACAGCCTCCGCTTGAGACAGAGGGCATCGAGCTGGGCGCGGTCGGCCTCCGGCAGATCAATGATGGTG
>JBKDSZ010000203.1:0-8956 GCA_046340375.1 Cyanobacteriota bacterium
CCCGCAGCGATGGCGTCCCGCAACAGGTGCTCCTCTGGCGGGCCGCGCCCGAGCCGGCGCTGGCGGCGCTGCTGGCGCCGGGCGTGGAGCTGCGCACGGCGGAGGGCACCCGAGCCGGGCAGCTCACCTCCTGCCTGGCCCTCGATGGCCCCATGCGGGTGGGGCTGGCGATGGTGCGGCGCCAGGCGCTGGAGAGCGCCACGCTCTGGGCTGTGGCGGGAGAGGACTCGGTGCCGCTGGAGCTCTCCCGGCCGGAGGCCTTCGTGGATCCGCCAACCCCTCCGCCCTCAGGGCTCGGACGGCGGAGTGGATCCCCCTGAGGCCTCCAGCAGCCAGTGGGCCACCGCCCAGGTGGCCAGGCCGTCGTGGTGGTTGTAGCGGAAGAGCCGCGCCAGCGGCTGGCGCGCCGCCGGACTCGCCCCCGGCCCCTGCCGCCAGAGGCGCCACCACAACAGGCAGCGGGCTCCGTCCACCCCGGGTTGGCTCCAGCGGAAACCCAGCCAGCCCGCCACCGCCTTGAGGCCGTAGCTGTTCACCGGCAGGAGCCATTGACGCCGCAGCCGCAGGTGCACATCCACCAGGCGCCGCCGAAGGGCCTCCCGCTCCTCGTCGCGCGCCCCCTGCCGTTCCGCCAGCCGCAGCAGCTGAATCTTCTCCGTTTCGCCGTAATGCAGCACCGGCCAGTCGGAATGGCGCGCCAGCAGGACCGCCAGCCGGTGCCACAGCCGCCGCTCGCCGTGCTCCGCCAGGGACAGCAGGGGGCGATAGCGGGCGGGGCAGGGGGTGTCCGCGGCCGGGGGGGCGGGCCAGGGTCCAGCGGCGGGACGGGGAACGATCAGGAAGCCGTGGAGGAAGTTGTCCGCCGCGTCGGGGTCGGATTCGATGTCGTAGATCAGCAGACCGGGGGCGTCGCGCAGCTCAGGAAGGCCATCGCCCTCCTGCAGCCGCTCCGGCCGGCCCAGCGCCTGCACCCGCGCCTGGGCCACCAATTGGGGCACGCTGTCGCGGTGCTGGTCGCCGTGGATCTCCAAAGCGCTGGCGAGCTGTTCCGGATCGGCGCCGGCCAGATCCGCCAGGCTGTGCACCCCCGCCTCCACCAGCAGCTCCCGCCGCTTGCCGCCCACGCCGCTCACCTCGCTGAGATGGCCCTCCCGCGCAGCCTCCGCGTCGCAGAGCAGCCGCCAGCCGCAGAGGGTGCACTTCTTGCGGTCGTTCGTCAGGGGCGGCGGCTGGGATCGTCGAAGGTCGGCCTCGATCCGGCTGAGGCTGTCGTCAAGCTGGCCATCGAGGGCGGGGGAGAGGGTGAGCCGCTCCCGCACCAGCCGATCGCCCTCACTGGCGAGGAGGAGGGCCTGGGGCACGGGAGCGGCCTGCTGAGCGGCGAGCAGGCGCCCCCAGAGGGCCAGCAGGAGCCGGTGTTCTCGGGTGGTGCGGCGCCCCAGGCGGGCCAGCACGGGACGGTAGCTGTGGGGTCCCCAGCGGCTGGGGCTGTCCACCCGTTGCAGGAGGGGTGGATGGACCTCCAGGCCCCCACCCGCAGCGGTGCGCCCCCGCAGCCGAAGGCCCATCACCGCCGCGGCGCCCGCCTGGCAGGCCTCCAGACCCCGACCGGGCGGCTCCCTGAGAACCTGCTGAAAGCGCAAGCGCTGATCGTGCAGCGCCAAGGCGCGATGGGCATTCCAAAGCCGCTCGGCGGTGGGGCCATGGCGGTCGAGCCAAGCCCGCCGTCGACACCGCAGCCAGCCGCGCAGAAGGCCATCCGTGAGCGGCGCCGCAACCTCGGAAACGGAGAACGAAACAGCGCCGGACGCAGAGCTGGACGGAGAGGACAAGAAGGGCTCTGAAGGCTGCCTCATGGAACTCAGCCTAAAGGGCGGGTGGTCTGCCGGCAGGCCGTCACCTCCGCCAGCCCGAGGACTCTGGCAGGCTGCTACGACCAGCCCCGCCGCCTCCGCCTCCCTCCGATGGCCTCCGCTCCCCTGCCCCTCGAGGCCAGCCCGATCGTGTTCGGCACCGATGGCTGGCGCGGCATCCTCGGGGTGGACATCACGGTGGAGCGCCTGCTGCCGGTGGCGGCGGCGGCCGCCCGGGAGCTGGAGAGCAGCGCGCCCGACGGCGTGACCAGCCGGGAGGTGGTGCTGGGCTACGACCGGCGCTTCCTGGCGCCAGAGCTGGCGGAAGCCATCGCCGCCGCCGTGCGCGGGGCGGGGCTGGCGCCTGTGCTGGCAGCCTCGCCCACCCCCACCCCCGCCAGCAGCTGGGCGGTGGTGGAGCGGGGCGCCCTCGGCGCCCTGGTGATCACCGCCAGCCACAACCCTCCCGAGTGGCTGGGGTTGAAGATCAAGGGGCCCTTCGGCGGCTCGGTGGAGGGGGATTTCACCCGGCGGGTGGAGCGTCGCCTCGCTGCGGGAGGGATCACGGTGCCGATCCCGGGCCCGACGGAGCGCTTTGACGCCCTCGGCGCCTACGTGAGCGGTCTGCGGGCGAAGGTCGACACCAACGCCCTGGCGGCAGGGCTCCAGAGGCTTGGCCTGCGGGTGATCGTGGATCCGATGCATGGCTCGGCGGCGGGAGTGCTGCCGGCGTTGCTGGGGGAGGAGGCCGGCGCGGCGGGGGTGATCCGGGAGATCCGCGCGGCGCGCGATCCCCTCTTCGGCGGCCATCCCCCTGAACCCCTGGCGCCCTACGTGGAGGAGCTGATCGCCGAGGTGCGGCGCTCCACGGCGGAAGGCAAACCGGCGATGGGCATCGTGTTTGACGGCGATGGCGACCGGATCGCCGCCGTGGACGAAACGGGCCGCTTCTGCAGCACCCAGCTGCTGATGCCCCTCTTCATCGACCACCTGGCCCGGGCGCGGGCGTTGCCCGGTGAGGTGATCAAGACGGTGAGCGGGTCGGATCTGATGGCGCTGGTGGCGGAGGATCTGGGGCGCACGGTGCTGGAGAAGCCCGTGGGCTTCAAATACATCGCCGCCGAGATGCTCGCCGGGGAGGTGCTGGTGGGCGGGGAGGAATCGGGCGGGGTGGGCTTCGGCATGCACCTGCCCGAGCGTGACGCCCCCTTCGCCGCCCTGCTCCTCATCGAGGCGCTGGTGGAGGGCGGCGTGCCCCTGGGCCAGCGCATCGACGCCCTGCAAAAGCGCTGCGGCGGGGCCGCCGCCTACGACCGTCTGGATCTGCGGCTGGCCGACATGGCCGCCCGCGCCCGCCTGGAGGCCCGCCTCGCGGAGGTCCCGCCCTCTGAGGTGGCCGGCGCGCCGGTGCGGGAGGTGATCACCACCGATGGGGTGAAGCTGCGGCTCGGACCGAGCCACTGGCTGATGTTGCGCTTCTCCGGCACCGAGCCCCTCCTGCGCCTCTACTGCGAAGCGCCCACGGAGGAGCGGGTGGCGGCGGTGTTGGGCTGGGCCCGGCAGTTGGCGGAGGGGAGTTGAGCCGGTGGGCTGGTGGGCTGATGGGACGCAAGCCATAAACTTGTCTGTTGCCGCGGATCGCGCCTGACCCCCACGACGCCCCTTGTCATCGCCAGCGGCAACGCCGGCAAAGTGCGGGAGTTTGCCGCCTTGTTGGCGGATCTGCCGCTGCTGGTGCGGCCCCAGCCTGAGGGGTTGGAGGTGGAGGAAACGGGCCGCACCTTCGCGGCGAACGCGCGGCTGAAGGCGGAGTCCGTTGCCCGCGCCACGGGATGCTGGGCCCTGGCGGACGACTCGGGTCTGGCGGTGGAGGCCCTGGAGGGCGCACCGGGGGTGTTGTCCGCCCGATACGCCGCGACGGACGCCGCCCGCATCGCGCGGCTGCTGGCGGAGCTGGCGGTCGCCACCGATCAGCGACGGACCGCCGGCCTGCCGCCGGATCGACGCGCCGCCTTTGTTGCCGCCCTGGCCCTGGCCGATCCGGCCGGGGTGGTGCGGCTGGAGGTGGAGGGCCGCTGTGAGGGGCTGATCGCCGAGGTGCCCCGCGGCACGGGCGGCTTCGGCTACGACCCGGTGTTTCTCGTGCCGGAGCTGGGCCTCACCTTCGCCGAGATGGACAAGGCCAGCAAGGGCCGGGTGGGGCACCGCGGCCGGGCCTTCGCCTTGCTGGAGCCGGAGCTGCGGCGGCTGCTGGCAGGCGGTGCGGGTGAAAAAAAAGTCCCCCTGACGGGGGATTGAAAGGGTTGGCTGGGGAGCGGGCCCGCCAGGCCGCCAACTCCCTCAGCCCGCCACGGCAGACGACTCAGGATTCCAACTTGCGGGCATTGACCAGATAGATGGAATCGGTGCCACCAGCCGGCTGATACTCAAACGGCGAGGCCTTGGCCGCCATTTGGAGGTTGCTGGGGAGCAGTGGCCAGATATTGGTGAAATCCACACTCACAAACTTCGTCTTGCCATTGACAATGACGCCAGAAGCATCGGGACTGCAGTTCAGTTCTTTGATTTTCTGCTGCGCCTCTGCTTGCACGGAGCTGTTGGTTGTGACATAAACCAGATAGCCATCGTTGGCGATCGTTGCCGCCGCTTTGTCTGCGGCCTGCTGATCAGCAAAAAATACAATTTTTGTCTGCTTCACCGAGATGGGGCATGTGCCTGCGTCAGGAATGCCTGCCACAACGGCATAGAGCCGAGAAGACGGGTTGGAACCGAGGGGAGCCTGAAAATAGATGCGCTTGGCCGTGTTGGGAATGGATGGCACGGCAGAGGTGAAATCCAAATCAGCTTCTGTGAAGCTGCCATCTCCTAGATCAGGCAGTTCGCTCACTTGCAGAGGAACGGCAACGTCATAGCCAAGATTTTTAAGGATATCAATCTTTTTGCTCTGGCCCTGGGCATCACCGTAAAAGCTGGTCAATCCCACATCCGGGGCAGCCGCCCATGCGGGCGAGACTGAGGCAAGGGGACTGAGGATCAGGCAAAGGCTGATGATGAAAGCGGCAACCTGACGACGTAAAATGGGGAGACTGTTTTGGAGGGCGTGTGGATTCATGGTGAGGCGTGGGTTGTTGGATTGATGAAGGGTGGGCTGGCACGAGGGCTTACATGGGCGAACCCCCAGGGAATGGAAGAGGCATCAAGACAATGGTGTTGGTGGGTTGAGTCATCAGTGGGCGCCTGAAGTTCTGAGTAAGCGCGTTTGAATGTCTCGATAGATTGATTCCTCCAAGGCCTTGTTGCGATTCTGAATGGATGTCAACAATGGCAGGTCAAACCATGGATTGATTACTGTTTGACCCAGGGAAAAGCCCAAGGGCCTGAGATGGCCGCCATTCAATTTCCTGCGATCTGATTCCGTGGGTTTCTCCAGGCTTGTGTAGAACCATTTGATCGTTTCTTTTGCAATTTGATCGGCCTGAAATTCAGCCAGCACCAGCAGATTGAATAGATTTGATTCCTTGATCAGATTGCGGGTAACCTTCGCTGTGGGCTGCACACCCCATCCCCGCCGGTCAAGCCATTCGGCAAAAGCTTTCGGCCTGACAGCGCTGGACGTGTCGCTCGTTACTGGAGCAAGCAATACGGATGCCTGATCTTTAATGAAAAGATCTGCATAGATCAAGCTTTGATCCTGATGGATCTTCAGCGATCGGCTTGCTTTCCTTGCCAAGAGATCCATCACAACCGCCTTGGAGGCAAGTGACTCCCGGCTGACGTCTGCTCTTAGGGCCTCCAGCTGGCTCGCGATTCGATCGACGGTGATCAGATTTCTTTCATGCTCTAGTGGCAGTTCCAATAGTCTGGCAATGTACTGCCTGAGTTGGTCATGTTCTGCGGGCAGCTGATCAGCTGATTCCAAAAGTGCGATGTACTTGCAACCAATGCTATGGCCAAGCCAGATATAGTTTTTGGATTCCAAATAGAAAAGAGGGTCATCGCCTTGCGCCATGGACATCTCGATCAATGCCGGAGCCAAGACATATTGCTCTCTCAATAGAAAAAAGGATTCCTTGTAGTGATTAAAGCTAAAACTGAATGGATAGATGATGATGCTATAGGACTGATCGAAAAAGAATTGAAGCAGGTGTCGATAGAAAAGACTTGGTGCAAAAGTGCCAAAAAAAGCCCCGCCAATGAACTGAATCACGCCCTTGGGCTTGGGGTGAAGGGCTACCCAACTATGGCAAACAGGCATGAAATGAAGTGCCGTCATGGAAGGATCTCAGCAGCGAGGATGGGGGAGAAGTGAGGGCGGCCATCGGTGTAATGGGTGCGTTCCATGTCCCCTGGCGACGGGAGAGTTGAGGGCCGAGAAATCGTCAGGGGAAGACCTGCAGGCATGGAGAACATTGCGGCGGCGGATTCGCCTGTTTTGAAAGAATAAAGCGATCCAGAAATCAGCCTGTTGACTGGCCAACAGGCCACTGTTCACTTGCTGACACGGGTTGGGACCGCAGAGGGCCCCGCCAGCCCTCGTGAGGTCGCCTTGATCGAGGCTTTGCACGACTGCCTGGGCTCTGCCTCTCAGGCAATAACCTTGCCGTTCAGCTTGATGCCCCGGGCCGCCACGGGCAGGTCGAGCCGCTGTACACGCGCGCCATCCCTCCGCCGCCGCCAGCCTCCAAAACCTGGCGGTGGTGGACATCTGGCCAACCACGCCGCCGCCGCCACCGATCAGCGGCGGACCGCCGGCCTGCCGCCCGATCGACGCGCCGCCTTTGTTGCCGCCCTGGCCCTGGCCGATCCGGCCGGGGTGGTGCGGCTTCGGCGACGACCCGGTGTTTCTCGTGCCGGAGCTGGGCCTCACCTTCGCCGAGCTGGACAAGGCCAGCAAGGGCCGCGTCGGCCATCGCGGCCGGGCCTTCACCCTCCTGGAGCCGGGCCTGCGGAAGCTGCTGGGGGCGGGGTGAACGCCACCCGGCCCGCTGGTCAGGTCAGCTCCAGGTCGCCGACGACACCGATCCATTGGTGCAGGGTCCAATCGACGCCGCCGCCGCGCACCATCGGATCTTCACGGATCAGGGCCTCGGCGGTGGCGTAGGTGTCGGCTTCCAGCAGGAGCAGGCCGCCCCCACCCGGCTGGCCGGCGCCATCCACCAGATAGCCGCTGCTGAGGCGCACGCCCCGCTGGCGCAGCTCCTCCACCCAGGCACGATGCGCCGCCAGCTGGGGACGCAGGGCAACCGGGGAGCCGCGGATCGTTTCCCGTTTGATGAACCAGGGCATGGGGCACCAGGGCGGGACCGGGTCCGGGCAAATTAGGCGCCTGGCCTCGAAGCGGCAAGGCTTTCACAGCGCCAGCCTTGATCTGTTGTTGCAGGGTCAGGGACTGCTCCCGGGGCGGAGTCGCCCAGCAGCTCCCGCAGTTCCGTCTGGATGCGTTGCCGAAGCGAGAGCGGCAGATCGTCCAGCCCCACCGGACAACGGCGCCACGCCCCCGTTCGCGCAGCAAACCCAGAGCCACCGCTGACACGCTCACGACGGGGCCGATGCAGGGTCTGCATCGCCATTGAGGCTGACATCGCTGAGAGACCGGCCCTCAGCCAGCGGGCGCATAGACGCTCTGGTCCCGTTCGGGGTAGGCCTGCTCGATGTGGGCGAACACGGCCTCACACTTCTGCTGGTACAGCTCCGGCGTATAGGCGCGAGGCAGGCCGAGGTCGAGAGCTTCTTCGATGACCACCTTGAGCCTGGCCCTGGCATCAAACTTCTGCTGCCAGTTGAGCACCAGCAGCTCCTTGATCCGCTCCACCAGCTCCCGGGCCGACTGCTTCACCTTGGCACGGTCGCTGTCGGAGAGATCCGGCGCGGACTGCAGCAGGATGTCGAACATTGCCAGCTCCTCCTCGCTGAGGTTTTCGCGGAGGTGGCGTTGCTGCTCCTGGCTGAGCTGCAGACTCAGCTGCAGCAGCTGCTTGTAGACCTCCTCGACGCTGCGGCTGCCGGCGTTGTAGCTGGCGATCAAGGCCTCGAATGTTTCGCGGAAGTCAGCGCGGGTGGGGTTGAGCTGCACCAGACGGTTGAGATGGGCGGCGATGAGGGCCCTGAGTTCCTCCAGCTCCGTCTTCTTGTTCGGCTTCTGCTTGAACGTGTCGGCCAGCGCCTGGAAGTCGATTCTGGAGAGGTCAATGCTGGGCGGGCCCTGATCGCGGATGGCGATGCCGGTGATCGATTGATCGAGCACCTGTCCGATCTGGCCCATCACCGAACTGATGTCGGGTGCGTTGGGGTGGAGCTTGTCGTGAATGGCGGCGGCGATGGTGTTGAGGGCACCCACAGAGGCGGCGAACTCCCGGGCGGCGGGATCGGGCTTGATCGCGGCATGGAGGAGTTGCACCAGCCGTTGGTGCTCCTGGAAGCGCTTGCGACGATCTTCCGGCGCGATGAGCACCTCAACGGCATCGTCAATCGCCTGCAGGCGGCCCAGGGGCACCGGGGGCAGGGCCGTCATGGCGGCGATGTCCACCCCATGCTCCGCGCAGAACCGGCAGGCATCCGCCAGCGCCTGACGCTGCTGCTCCACCAGCACGGATTTGTCCCGGGTGGGTCTGGCGCCGCCGCCGCTTCGACCGCCATAGAGGGCCAGAGCTTTCTCCAGGGAGGCGAACACATTGGCGTAGTCAACGATCAGGCCGCTGTGCTTGCCAGGGAAGACGCGGTTGGCTCTCGCGATCGTCTGCATCAGGGTGTGGTTGCGCATCGGCTTGTCGAGATAGAGCGTCGAGCAGCTCGGCGCGTCGAAACCGGCGAGCCACATGGCGCAGACGAACACCAGGCGCAGGGGGTCTGTGGGGTCCTTGAAGCGTTGATCCAGCGGCGGCTCGGACGTCGCAAGCCGGCGGCGGTGGGGTTCGATGTCGAGGCCCAGAGCCGCCATGTCGGCGAGCTCGTTCCGGGCGGCCGAGACGATCACCGCCATGTCGGTGCTGGTGAGGATGTGCAACCGCTCGCGCAGTTCGTTTCCTTCCTCGCCCGAATCCGACGGCAGCTGCTCCACCAGGGCGCGCACCCGCTCAGTTTCTTCTTTCCAATAGCGCTGCACC
>JBKDSZ010000204.1:0-4580 GCA_046340375.1 Cyanobacteriota bacterium
CCCCCCGGCACCGTGGGGCAGGGTGAGCAGCCCATCAGCCTGCGCCCGCAGCGCCGGGCTCCGGCCCGCCCCCTCATTGCCCAGCATCAGCAGGGTGGGCTGCTGCCAGTCGTGGCGCCAGTAGGGCGTTCCGCCCCGGGCCACCGTGCCCACCACCGCGGTGCCCGCCGCCCGGAGCCGCTCGATGCGCTCCGGGAGTTCGGGGGCGTGGAAGCGGGCGATGGGCAGGGCCAGGCTGGCGCCGCTGGAGGCGCGCAGCACCTTCGGCTGCCAGGGATCCGCCCCGTCGGCGAGCCACACCTGCTCCACGCCCGCCGCCAGGGCGGTGCGCAGCAGCGTGCCCATGTTTCCCGGGTCTTGGATGGTGTCCAACAGGAGGACGAAGGCGGGAGTCGCGGATGGGAGGGGAGGTGCCGGCAGGGTCCAGGGCAACGCGGCGATCACCCCGTCGGGATGGCGGGTGGTGGCGGCCGCCCCCAGGGCTTCGGGGCTCGCTTGGCGCAGGCGGGTGGCATCGGGCAGCGCCGGCAGGAGCGCGGCGTGGCGTTCCAGCCAGGCGGGGGTGGCCAGGAGCAGGTCTGGCGTCAGCCCGAGGCGCAGAGCCTCCTCCAGCAGGTGGGTGCCTTCCAGAAGCAACCGCTGCCGCTCCAGCCGGCCGGAGGCGTGATGGAGCTCCCGTAGCTGTTGCACCAGGGGGTTGCGCCGACTGGTGATGGGCTCATCAAGCACTCAGAAGCTGTCCTGGTGGCGAACGTGCATCTGTTCGCTGATGTGGAGGGTTTTGTTGCCCAACTCCAGACCTCGAACGGCTGCCACCTGGCCGGTCATCCCTTCCGCTGACAGGTTTTCGATCAATTTTCGTATCACTACATCTTCAATAGTGGTTTGATCAAAACTGTCTGGCGTCAAGCTTTCCAGAAATTTGCCCAGTTTCTGGGCCATGACTTCTGAAGCGTTATCGATGGAGAGGAGGATCATGAGTGAAGTGCGGATGGGGAGACTTGAACTCCCACGACATTGCTGCCACTAGTACCTGAAACTAGCGCGTCTACCAATTCCGCCACATCCGCGGGCGTGCTCGCTGTTCCGAGCTGGGTGAATCCTAGACCATGGCCCGCCGCGGCCCCTTCCCATCCGGTGAGGAGGGCGAGACAGTTCACCGTGCGGCCCCTGGACGAGGGGTGGAAACGTTGTCAAGATGCGCCCTGAAAGGTTTTGTAGGATCCCTGCCCATGGTTGTGACCACCGCACCCCTCCGCTCGACGCATGTGAAGCCGCGGCTTGAGGTGATGGGTGGTGCACGTCTGGAGGGGGAAATTCGTGTCAGTGGCGCTAAAAACTCCGCTCTCGTGCTGATGGCGGCCTGTCTGCTGACCAAAGAACCTTTGGTTTTGCACAACGTTCCTCGCCTGACGGACATTGCGTCCATGGGCGAGATTCTCGCCGCCCTTGGCGCGCAGGTGACCCGCTCCGGTGAAACCATCGAGCTCACAGCCGACCATGTGTCCAGGGCGGCGCCTCCCTACGAGCTCGTCAACAGCCTGCGGGCCAGCTTCTTCTGCATCGGTCCCCTGCTGGCGCGCATGGGCATGGCCCAGGTTCCCCTGCCCGGTGGCTGTCAGATCGGCACCCGCCCAGTGGTGGAGCATGTCAAGGGTCTGAAGGCCCTAGGGGCTCGGGTCACCATTGAGCATGGCGTGGTGACGGCCGTTGTGCCCGGTGCGGGCCAGCGCCTCAAGGGCGGCCACATCCTTCTGGATTGCCCCAGCGTTGGCGCCACCGAAACCCTGATGATGGCCGCCGCCCTGGCCGACGGCGAAACGGTCATTGAAAACGCGGCCCTCGAACCTGAGGTGGTGGACCTGGCCCGCCTTCTCCAGGCCATGGGAGCCCGCATCCAGGGGGCTGGCACGCCCACCATCGTCATCTCCGGCGTCCCTTCCCTCCATGGCGCCGACTACCACGTCATTCCCGATCGCATCGAGGCAGGCACCTTTCTGATCGCCGGCGCGATCACCCGCTCCGCCCTCCTGGTGACCCCCGTGATCCCTGAGCACCTGGGGGCCGTCCTGGCCAAGCTGGAGGACTGTGGTTGCACCCTCACCCCGGAAGGCCAGGGACTGCGCATCTCCGCGCGGGAGATCCGGGCCGTCGACCTGCGCACCCAACCCTTCCCCGGCTTCCCCACCGACCTTCAGGCCCCCTTCATGAGCCTGCTGGCCACAGCCACCGGCACCAGCATGGTGGTGGAGAACATCTTTGAAAACCGCCTCCAGCATGTCGCTGAACTCCAGCGGATGGGGGCCTGCATCCGCATGCAGGGCAACACGGCCTGCGTGGAGGGCGTGACCCGGTTGAGCGGGGCCCCGGTGCAGGGCACCGACCTGCGGGCTTCCGCAGCCATGGTGCTCGCCGGTCTGGCGGCGGAAGGGGTCACCTCCGTCGGGGGCCTGGAATACCTCGATCGGGGCTACTCCCTGCTGGAGGAGAAGCTCAACGCGGTCGGAGCCCGCATCCAACGGGTCAGCGGCGACAGCTGATCCGCAGAACGGGGCCCATCACGCGATAGATTCCTACGTGCGGGAGCGTGCCGGAATTGGTAGACGGACTCGACTCAAAATCGAGCGCCTTCGGGCATGTGGGTTCGAGTCCCACCGCTCCCATCACCTTGGCCCCGCCCCGGGCGGAGGTCGGTCCATCCGCTGTGATGGACACTTACGCTCGTTTCCCGCTCACCCTGGTGCGGGGGAAGGGCGTGTGGGTGTGGGACGAGCGGGGAAACCGCTATCTGGATGCAGTGGCGGGCATTGCCGTTTGTACCCTCGGCCATAGCGCGCCCGCCCTGCGCAAGGCCCTCTGCCGGCAGCTGGACACCTTGCAACACGTGTCCAACCTGTACCGCATCCCGGAGCAGGAAGAACTGGCGGCGGCCCTGGCCCAACGCAGCTGCGCGGATCGGGTGTTCTTCTGCAACTCCGGCGCGGAAGCCAATGAGGCCGCCATCAAGCTGGCCCGCAAGCACGGCCACCAGGTTCGGGGCATTGAACGGCCGCTGATTCTCACCGCCCAGGCCAGCTTCCACGGGCGCACCCTGGCGGCCGTCACCGCCACCGGCCAACCGCGCTACCACCAGGGTTTCGAACCGATGGTGGACGGCTTTCGCTATTTCCCTTACAACGACGGCCCTGCCTTTGAGGCCCTCCTGGAGGCCTGCGAGGCGGAGGGGCCTGCGGTGGCCGCCGTGCTGCTGGAGCCCCTTCAGGGGGAAGGGGGCGTGCACCCCGGTGATCCCGCCTTCTTCCGTCTGGTGCGCCAACGCTGCGACGAGCGGGGCATCCTGCTGATCCTGGATGAGGTGCAGATCGGCGTCGGCCGCAGCGGGCGCTGGTGGGGGTACGAACACCTCGGCGTGGAGCCCGACGCCTTCACCCTGGCCAAGGGGCTGGGAGGCGGCATTCCCATCGGCGCTCTGGCGGTGAAGGCCAGCTGCGACCACCTGCGGCCGGGAGACCATGCGAGCACCTTCGGCGGCAATCCCCTCGCCTGCCGCGCGGGCCTGACCGTGCTGCGGGAGATCGAGCGCCGCGACCTGCTGACCCAGGTCAACCGCATGGGGCAACAGTTGCGGGAGGATCTGGACGCGCTGGTGCGCCGCCATCCCGATCAGCTGGAGGAGGTGCGGGGCTGGGGATTGCTGCAGGGTCTGGTGCTCCGGCCGGGAGGGGCGACCGCCCCCGACGTGGTGAAGGCGGCTCTGGAGGAACGGCTGTTGCTGGTGCCGGCCGGCCCCTCGGTCGTGCGCTTTGTTCCCCCCCTGGTGATCGAACCCCGCCATGGGCGGGAGCTGGTGAAGCGACTGGAGCGGGCGCTGGGCCGCCTGCGGTGAGCCGACGGCCCGACCCCGACCCCGGCGCCGCCGACGGCCTGCCCGAAGCCCCTTCCGCCCCGTGGAGCGGCGGCCTCCCGGATCCCGTCGACCTGGACGCCCTGCTCGTCGCCCCCACCCGACCGGGCATCCTGCTGGGGCTGGAGCGGATGGAGGCCGCCCTGGCCTCCGGCGGCCACCCCGAACGCCGCTTCCCCGCCGTGCAGGTGGCCGGCACCAACGGCAAGGGCTCCATCGCCACTTTTCTGCACGCCATCCTCCAGGCCGCCGGGTTGCGGGCAGGCGTCTATCGCTCCCCCCACTTGCGCAGCTGGTGTGAGCGCATCCAGCTGGGGGAACACTGGGTGGAAGGGGAGACGCTTCGCGCCGATCTCCACCGCTGGCAAGCCATCGCCGCTCGCCATTCCCTCACAGTGTTCGAGTTGTTCACCGCCGCGGCCCTGGATCGTTTCGCCCGGGAGCAGCTCGACCTGGTGGTGCTGGAGGTGGGGTTGGGGGGGCGACTGGACGCGACCACCGCCCATCCGGATCGCGCCGTGGTGGGGTTCGGCCCCATCGGCCTTGACCACCAGGACTTCCTGGGCGACACCCTGGAGGCCATCGCGACGGAGAAGGCCGGGGTGATGCGTGGCGGCCAGCTGGCCATCAGCGCGCCCCAGGCTCCAGCCGTCCGGGAGACGCTGGAGCGGGAGGC
>JBKDSZ010000205.1:0-6278 GCA_046340375.1 Cyanobacteriota bacterium
TGTGGCAGCCGGAGCAACCGGCCAGCCAGACCGTGGCGAAGCGCAGGGGGGGGCTCATGGGGAGGGGGGCGGGGGGATCACTGGTTGTGCCACTCCTGTCGGTCGCGGGCGGCCCGCAGGGTGGCGGGCCACTGGCGGTGGCTCTGTTTTTCCGCAGTGGTGTCGTCCTTGTGGAAGAGCGCGCCGGTGGGGCACACCTCCACGCACTTGCCGCAGGAGGTGCAGGCGTCCACCTCTCCCCAGGGCTGATCCAGGCCCGCGATGATGCGGCACTGGGCGCCCCGGCTGGCCACATCCCACACATGGGCACCCTCGATCTCATCACACACCCGCACGCAACGGGTGCAGAGGATGCAGCGGTTGTGGTCGAGGGCGAACAGGGGATGGGAGGCATCCACCGAGCGGTGCGGATATTGATAGGGAAACCGGGAGTGGTCCATCCCCACCTGCACGGCCACATCCTGCAGCTCGCAGGCGCCATTGGCCACGCAAAACGCGCAGATGTGGTTGCCCTCGGCGAAGAACAGCTCCACCGCCATGCGGCGCATCTCTCGCAGCTCGGCGGTGTCGCTGTGCACCACCATGCCCTCGCCGGCGGTGGTGGCGCAAGCTGGCAGCAGCCGCCCGCTGCCCTCCACCTCCACCAGGCAGAGGCGACAGGCGGCCACCGGAGTGAGGCCATCGAGATGACAGAGCACCGGCAGGGCCACCCCGGCGCTGCGGCAGGCCTCCAGCAGGGAGGCTCCCTCGGGCACGGCCACCTGGCGGCCGTCGATGTGAAGGGTGAGAACGCTCATGGCACGGGCAGGGCGCAGTGGGTGGGGGCCAGGCACGTGCTGGGGAGGCGGCAGGCGGCCTCGTACTCGTGGCGGAAATGGCGCAAGGTGCTCAACACGGGGTTGGGGGCCGCCTGGCCCAACCCGCAGAGGCTGGTGCGACGCACCATCCGGCAGAGCTGGTCCAGCTGCTCCAGATCCGCCGGGGTGGCGAGGTGCTCCACCACCCGATCAAGCAGCTGCAGCAGTTGCACCGTGCCCGCGCGGCAGGGCACGCACTTGCCGCAACTCTCGTTGACGCTGAACCGCATGAAGTGCCGTGCCACACCGGGCATGGAGGTGGTCTCCCCCATCACGACCAATCCGCCGGAGCCCATCATCGATCCCAGCTCCTGCAGACTTTCGTAATCCACCGGGGTGTCGAGCAGGGAAGCGGGAATGCAGCCGCCGGAAGGCCCCCCCGTCTGCACCGCCTTGATGGCGGACCCGTCGGACACGCCCCCTCCCATGGTGTCGACGACGGTGCGCAAGGTGGTGCCCATCGGCACCTCCACCAGGCCCGCATGGGCCACAGCCCCGGAGAGGGCGAACACCTTGGTGCCCTTGCTGCTGGCGGTGCCCATCGCCGCGTACCAGTCGCCCCCCTCCCGCAGGATGGCGGGCACGGCCGCGAGGGTTTCCACGTTGTTGATCAGGGTGGGCGCCCCCCAGAGACCGGACTGGGCTGGATAGGGCGGGCGGGTGCGGGGTGTGCCGCGCTGCCCCTGGATCGAGTGGAGCAGGGCCGTTTCCTCGCCGCAGACGTAGGCCCCGGCACCGACGCGCACCTCCAGGCTGAGGGAGAAGGTGGAGCCGGCGATGGCGTCCCCGAGCCAACCGTGGTGACGGGCCTGGCGAATCGCCAGCCGCACCCGCTCGATCGCCAGGGGATATTCCGCCCGGACGTACACATAGCCCTTGCTGGCGCCCACGGCATAAGCAGCGATCGCCATGCCCTCCAGCAGGCGGTGGGGGTCGCTTTCCAACACGCTTCGATCCATGAAGGCGCCAGGATCGCCCTCATCGGCGTTGCAGACGACGTAGCGCGGGCCCGGGGGCTGCAGAGCCACGGTGTCCCATTTGAGGCCGGTGGGATAACCGCCGCCGCCGCGGCCCCGCAGGCCACTGCGCTTCACCTGCTCGCGCACCTCCTCCGGCGTGCGCTCCAGCAGGCAGCGCTGGAACTGGGCATAGGTGCCGATGGCGAGGGCGTCCGCGATGGATTCGGGATTGACGCGCCCGCAGCCCTCCAGCACCACGGAGGTCTGCAGGGTGAAGAACGGATGGGTCAGATCGATCCGATGGTCCGCCAGGGGAGCGGGGTCGGCGGCGGCGGCGGTCGCCTCCCGCACCAGGTCGGCGGCCCGCTCCGGCGGCACGGCTCCGAAGAGTGCGGCTGATCCATCCGGGCCGTCGGCCGCCACGAGCGGGCCGCGGACGCACATTCGCAGGCAGCCCACGGGCTGGATCTCCAGCTCTTCGGCGGAGAGACCCAGATCGTCCCGGGCGCTGTCCAGGGCCTTCCGCAGCTCGGTGCCACCGACGCCGCGGCAACCGCTCGCTGCGCAACAGCGCAACACCGACCGCCGAACCGTCATGGCGCCACCGCGAAGGTGCAGGGAAGGCCGGCCTGGTTGAGCGCCACCGCCAGCCTCGCCGGATCGCCCACCGGCAGGCGCGTGACCATCGTTCCATCCACCACCATCACCGGCGCCTGGCCGCAGGCCCCGAGGCAACTGACGTGTTGCAGCCCCCAAAGGCCATTACCGGCCGCATCATCCAGCCGCACCCCGAGCCGGGCCTCCAACTCCCGCGCCAGATCCGCCCCGCCCCTGACGTAGCAAGCGGTGCCCAGGCACACCGCACAGCGATGGGCCGTGGGGGGGGCCAGGCGAAAGAGGTGGTAGAAGCTGGCCACCCCCTGCACCCGGCTGAGCGGCAAGCGGAGCTGCCGGGCCACCTGATCCAGGGCTGAGGGGGGGAGATAGCCCTGCAGCTCCTGCACCTGATGGAGCACTTCGATCAGCGCATCCGCCCGGCTGCCGCAGCGCCGCACGATCTGGGTGATGCGTTTGCCGTCATCAATGGGCACAAGCGGGGCTGTCACCTCTTCCCTTCATAGTCGGGTCCCAGGCCCCGGAGCTGCGGTCTTCATGACCAATCTTGGCGTTTGGGACCTCAGGGGGTGCGCAGGGGCTCCAGCGCCCCCTGGTGATGGAGTTCCGCCAGGGCGTCATACCCACCGATGGCTTCCCCGTCGATGAACACCTGGGGGAGGGTGGTGCGGCCGCTGCGTTGCGCCAGCCGCTCCCGCTCCTCAGCGGAGCGCACCTCCACCACATCGTGGGGGATCCCCAAGGTGCGCAGGAGTCGCCGGGCCCGGGCGGAGAAGGGACAACCCCGGCCCACGGCGATCTCCACCGCAGGTGGCCGGGGCAGGCGCTCGGCCGGGCTCGCTTCCGGCGGGGTGTCCCCCCCGGCCAACAAACCCACCAGCACGTCCGCGCCCTTGCGCACCAGGGTGCCGTTTTCCAGGTGTCCCCCCCAGACCTGGCAGGCGCCGTCCGAGAGACTGAGATGAAGGTGGACCCCGCCAGGGGAGAGAGTGCCGTGGAGGCTGATGATTTCGAGCTCCCCCTCCATCACCGTGGGCGCGGGCTGTCCCGGGCACTGAAAGGCCGCCCTGGAGAGGTCTCCGACCACCCCCATCACAAAGCCGGAAGCGTTTTGACCCCGGGCGAGCTCTTCGAGGGCGCGGCGCAGATCGGTGCCGGGGGCCAGGTGAATCGTCACGGCATCCATGGGAGCCCAGCCATCCAACCCGGCACCTTACGACGTCTCGGGCGGTGTCTTCTGACGGACTCTGCCGTGTCAGCAACTGAGCGCCGCAGTGTTCGCTGGCTGAAAACGGAAGCGAAGCTTTTGTCGCATTCTGGTCGCAACTCGGGGGATCCCCCCCTCGGGACGCCACACCGTTTCCTTTCACAGCTCCCATGATCCCCCGCATTGTGTACATCACGGCCATCCAGCTGGCCCTGTACACCTTCGGTCTGCTGCCGATGTTCCTCGCCTATCAGAACGCCGGACGCCTGCCCCCCAATGGCAACCGGACAGCCTCCCTGCCCGTGCAGGCGCAGGCCTCGGCGGAGTTTCCGTCCTTTCCTCCGGGCCGTTGACCGTTCCACGCCGCGCCCGTTCTGATTGATGGATTCCGGCTGTTGAAAGCCTGGCCAGGCCGCAATGGCCAGCCAGCGCACCCGGGGCGGCGCTTCCATAGCCTGGCTGGAACGCCCTCCCTGGCATGCCGCCGAACGCTTCCCCTGATGCCCCCGCCCTCCTGGACGTGGGCCGCCTGGTGGCCCCCCAGGGCCTGAGCGGCGAGCTGCGGGTGGTGCCGCTGAGCGACTTCCCCGAGCGCTTCACCCGACCGGGCCCCCGCTGGCTGCGCTCCCCTCGGGGTGACCACCAGGCCGTGGAGCTCCTGGCAGGCCGGCAGCTTCCCGGTCGGGAGCTGTTTGTGGTGCGACTGGCGGAGGTCGACAGCCGCACGGCGGCGGAAGCGCTGGTGGGCCACCATCTGCTGGCCAGCGCAGAGGACCGGCCGCCCCTCGCGCCGGGCGAGTTTCATCTGCTTGATCTGGAGGGGCTGGAGGTGCGCCTGCTGGCGGATGGCCGCGCGATCGGCCGCGTCTGCGACCTGCTCCATGGCGGCAATGACCTCCTGGAGGTGGAACTCACGCAAGGACAACGCAAGGTGCTCATTCCCTTCGTGGAGGCCATCGTGCCCGAGGTCCACCCTCAGGAGGGCTGGATCGGTCTGACGCCGCCGCCCGGACTGCTGGAGTTGTGAGGCGGGTTTCCTGCTCGGCGGCGATCAGGGCCGAGGGGGCGATCAGCTCGGTGTCCTGAACCACAATGGCTGAGGGGATCCGGGAATGCCCATCACTTTGACGCAAGACTGCCTGTTTCCTGTGCAGTCACAGGAAACTCTCTGGCGGAGAGATGGGCCAACCACTCAGAACACCCTTCGGGAAGACCAAAAAAGTCCTTGACAGGCCGCGCCCAATCATTGCTGACATGTGCCAAAGGCTTTCCACCCAAGAAGCATAAAGAACAAGGCTGGGCTTGAGCAAGGAGTTCTCAAGAGCAGCGACCTCTTCACCCAATTCTTTTCCAAGTGATGGGGATGATTTGTGGGGTGTTCAAGCCAACAATAGGCGTCAAGCAATGCCCTGTCGGATAGAAGCACAGTGTGCTTGCAATGCCGCCAGTTCATTGGCAGTTGGCTGGAATGACGGTGAGGGGGTATCGAAAACAAAGGAAACGGTTGAACATCGACCGGGGAACCCGCCTGGTGGCCACGATCTCCAGATCGACCTGCGCCCGGCGGCCCACCACCCCGCGCAAGCGTGGCCGCCCCGGGGTTGCCCCTGGAGATGGGGCCGGGCCACAGAGAGGATCCGGTCACGCCAACCAGCTTGCGTATAATATGGAAAGCCTTCGCTTTGCGTCTCGCTTTGGAGCCACGGTCATGTGGGAATTGACAATCATGATCTACAAGGTGAAACCAACAGCGACAGGCCTCCTCAGGAAAGGCTGGATGTGAACGACGCTCCGGTTGCCTTTCTGAGCTATGTGCGTTTTGATGATGAGCATGATAATGGGCGCCTGACGCAGTTTCGGGAGCGCCTCAGCCGCGAGGTGCGCATTCAAACTGGGCAATCGTTTGAGATCTTCCAAGACCGCAAAGACATTGCTTGGGGAGAGCAATGGCTGCCGCGGATCGAAGGGACGTTGCAAAGCGTCACCTTTTTCATTCCTTTGATCACGCCCACGTTCTTTGCCAGTGTGGCCTGTCGAGATGAATTGGCCCTGTTTCTTGAGCACGAAGCCAGGCTGCGGCGCAACGACCTGATCCTTCCCGTCTATTACGTTGAATGCGCCCGGCTCAGCGACAAGGAGCAGCGCACCGAAGATCCCCTTGCCCAGGCCCTTGCGGAGCGACAGTTTTTCGACTGGCGCGCCTACCGCTTTGAACCCTTCACGACGCCGGCCGTGGGCAAGAGCTTCGAGAGCATGGCACGGCAGATCCGCGATGCCTTGGGCCGAGCCCCGCGAAGCCCCCGTCCCAACGAAAGCCCCCGCGGATCTGTGGCGGGCAGCGGGCCCACCTCCTGGACAGAGCGGTTGAAGCAAAGCGCACTCGAAGCCACGGGGCTGGCCAGCCGCGGCGCCTCATCCGAGGGCCAAGCTCCGGTATTGATTGTCGATGCGCTCCATCGCGGCCATTACCCCACCATTGGGCAGGCGATTCAAGCCGCCAAGCCTGGATCCCGCATCATGGTGCGACCGGGCCTGTATCGCGAAGGTGTGGTGATCGACAAGCCGCTGGAACTCATCGGTGAGGGCGACCGGGCCGACATCGTCATCGAAGCCAGCGGGAAGGCTGCCATTCTGTTTCAG
>JBKDSZ010000206.1:0-2571 GCA_046340375.1 Cyanobacteriota bacterium
AGCTGGTGTCGACGCCATCGCCGCGGCGGGCCTGCTGCCAATGGCGAAGGTTGTGGGTGATGTTGCCGGAGGCCACGATCAGCCAGCCCTGCTCCGCCAGAGGCGCCAGAGCCTGGCCGACGCGGTAGGCATTCTCCGGCCCGCCGTGATGCTGAATCGAGAGGGGCACCACCGGCACCTCTGCAGTGGGGAACAGATAGCGCAAGGGCACCCAGGCTCCATGGTCCAGGCCTCGCTCGGCGCCGGGCTCCAGGGCAAACATCGGCGAGCCATGGGCCACGAACAACACCGAGGCAGAGGTGGTCACGCCGCTCCAGGAACCTGAAGGCAGTCTGCGGCCATGCCCCTCAGCTGCAGTGGGCCGCTGCAGCCGCCGCGCGGGGGCCATGGGCCGGAAAGGTGATCACGAACGGCCGATCGGCCTGGGCGCAGAGGGGGAGGCCAAAGCGCCCGCCGCAGCTGATGCACTGGATCTTGCGGCCGCCTCCCCCCCGGCGGCTGGCGGGGCAGGCCACAAAGCGCACGCCCTCATGGCAGAACACCGCTGGCGCATCGGGCGGCACTACGCAGACCGCCGGGATGCCTTGGCGCTGCAGCCCCGCTGCGACGGAGCGGGACTCGGTGGAGGCATTGATTACCAGCCCCCTGGCGGCTGCCTACCGCACGGCGGCCTGATTCTCCGGGCCCATCGGGAAGTGGGTGAACGACCAGGCCGCCCGCAGATGCCGGGTGGCCCGAGCCAGCTGGAGCAACAGGGCCTGATCGATGCGCAGCGGATCGGCCGGATCGGGCCATTGATCACCGGCCACGCAATGGCAAAACAGGATCCCGGCCGGCAGCGCCAGCACCTGGCGGATGAAGGCAGCCGCCGGCAGGCCGCTCTCGCCTCGGCTGAGCCGATCCCAGTGCAGCCGGGTGTGGAAGCCAGACTCGGCGTAGCAGCCCTGATCACCGGCCAGGGGACAGCTGGAGGGACAGGTGTGCCGGCTCGTGCTGGAGACTGCGATCGGGCCGGTTTTGCCGTTGTCCGACGGGAAGGACAGGGAGGCACGGTGGGACTCAGCAGCAGCCACAGGAGGCGTGACGCAGGACCCGCCCTGCAGCCGCGCCGCCAGGCAAGGGCCAGCCACCAGCGAATGGCGCAGCGCAGCGGAGCCCAACGTCCAGCCCGGCTGGCTGGTGAAACCCTTGCCAAGGCGCGGAGCATGGAAGGGCCTGCGGCACCGACCTCACAACGCAGCCGAGGGCTCCTCAGCGGATGGCATCCACCACCACCGCCCAGCCCTTGCCCGGGGCATAGCGGTAGGCACCGCCGCCGATGGGCTCCACCATCCAGCGCTTGCCGAAGTTGAGGCGGGAGAAGCGCAGCCCCATGCCGTTGGCGTTGAGGGTGGTGCCGTGGATCAGGTCCGGCTCACCCCAGGGATCGTTCACCACCACATGGGTGGGGGTATGGCCGACAACAACCAGCCAGTGGCCCGAGCCGGTGGGCCGATCGACCGGACCGCGGTGGAGGTAGCCGCAGGGCACGGGGATGCCGCTGGCGATCTGCTGCTCGATCAGCTGGAAGTCAGCGTTCTGCACCAGCCGGGCCGTGACCCCGAAATGGGCGAGGGCCTGGAGCTGGGCGTTGGCATCGGTGCTGTCTCCGTAGCGCTGCACCACCGACAGGTACTGGTCGTCGCCGTTGCTGCCCTTGAGGCTGCCGGGCCGGAGGGCTTCCACCAACATGGCGCAGCTGGAGGAGAAGCAAGAGCGGCTGCGCTGGCTGGCCTGGGACGAGTCCGTTTGCCGGAAACAAGGCACACCCTGCAGGGGATTGGGGAACGCAGGCATAACTGGGACTGGCGATGCCACGGCCACCTGGCTCCCCGCATCGGCCATCCACAGAGTCCTTAGCCCGCCGCCCTCCTGCAGCACTTCGGGCTCATAGGCCACCAGCTGCTCCAGCACCGCCAGCAGCCAGGCCCGGTGGTGCGGCAGATCGGGATCGAAGTGCTCGACGTAGTCGCCGGCAGGGATGGAGCGGCTCATCGGAATACCCCCCGCCGGCCGGGCGGCAGTGCCGGCTGGGTCTTGGCGATGGCGGACTGCATCCCGGAGGGGAAGAACAGTGCGCTGACCGTCATCCAGCGCTCCAGGCATGCATTCACCTCGCGTGGGGCCTGGATCCAGTTGGGCAGCTCACAGGCACCGACGAACGCGGTCGAGAAGACGATCTGGCCGGTGAGCAGACCGTTTGACGCGGCCGCGGCGTCTATCAGGAAAGAAGTCCACTCGTGGCGCTGCCGTGAGCGCCTCTCACATCTTACTCGATTGGGGCGATTGATGCCTCAAAGCGAGTATGAAAAATGTCATTGACATGAATGTTTGCACGGATATTGCACGGTCTCTATTAAAAGTTGCTGAGTTCAATGTGGCTAACCACTCCCTTGGCAATGCAGAAGGCTGTTGGATGTGCCTTCGCCGTGTCTTCTGGAAAGACTCAAAGGCTATTGGACTCATCGCCCGAGGATTGAGCGGCCGGCTCCCGGGCGGAGGGCGAGCTCGGCCCGCCTCTTGCGGGCGGGC
>JBKDSZ010000207.1:0-17575 GCA_046340375.1 Cyanobacteriota bacterium
CGAGCCCGGAGGCGCTCCAGGAGCCTGAGACCTCCGGGGCTGGCCCCACGGCCGCCAGCGAGGGCCAGACCGACGCGATGGCGGCGGTGCTGAGCGCCACGGAGACCTGACGGCGATCGTCTGTCCGAACGGCTTGCGCCAGCCTCAGGCCTCAGGGGTCAAGATGGAGGCCCGCCGCCCCGCCCGCGCCGCGCCCCGTGTCCCTCACCGCGCCGCCCTCCCTCCCCGTGGTGGAAACCTTCCACTCCCTCCAGGGCGAGGGCCTGCACACGGGCCGCAGCGCCTTCTTCGTGCGCCTGGCCGGCTGCGATGTCGGCTGCTCCTGGTGCGACACCAAGCACTCCTGGCCCGAGGCGGTCCATCCCCACCGCTCCATGGCCGAGCTGGCAGCGGAGGCCCGGCGGGCGCGGGAGCAAGGCGCCGCCTTTGCGGTCATCACCGGCGGCGAACCACTCCAGCACGCGCTGGGCCCCCTCTGCGCCGCCCTCGCTGCCACGGGTCTGCCCCTGCACCTGGAAACCAGTGGCGTCCATCCCCTCAGCGGTCACTTCGACTGGCTCACCCTCTCCCCCAAGCCCCATCGCCCGCCGAGCGACGCGCTCTTGGCCGCCTGCGATGAGCTGAAGGTGGTGGTGCGGGAGCCGGCCGACCTGGCCTTCGCCGAGGCGATGGCGGCCTGGGCCGGGGCTCTCCGACCAGTCGATGGGGCGGCGGCGGGACCGGCCCTCCTGCTGCAGCCCGCCTGGGGGGAACCGGAGGGGCAGCAGCTGGCCCTGGCGCATGTGCGCCGGCATTCCGCCTGGCGGTTGAGTCTGCAAACCCACAAGGTGTTGGACGTGCGCTGAGCCTCAGAACGGCGTGGCCGCCTGCTCCTCCGGCTCCGGCCGCCAGAGCCGCCAGCGCACCTCCAGCTCCTTTGGCGCCACCACCACGATCGGCAGCTTCGGGTTGACGGGCACCAGGGCGGGCCTGCCGCCCAACGTCACAAACGTCGTCCGCAGCGGGATGGCGGGGCAGGCCATGCGCGTGGACACCACCTGGCGGCCGCCCGTCACCCGAACCATCGGATAACCCCAGCCCGGCACCGTTTCCTCCCGCAACGCCCCCTGCAGGACATGCCGGTTGCAATCCACCCGCATCGTCCGCCCGATGATCAGCTCCACGCGAAGGTCCGCCGCCCCGCCCGCCGGGGTGCCGGGCGGGGCGGACGCGCGGATGAACCAGCGACGCTCACCGGGGGCGGCCGGAGGGTAGGGCCGCAGGTCGGGGAGGGGTGTCGCGCCAGCCGGAGCGCCAGCCAGGACCCCGGTGAGCAGGGCGCCGAAAACGCTCAGCCCCCCTCCAGCCCTGGCCAACGATCGCGGCCGGCCGGTGGGGGCCTCCTTCGGGCACGGCGGAGACAACGGGCTCAGCGGGGAGAAGGACAGGGGCATCAGGGGGTGCCGCGGGGTTTTGTAGGGTGAAACCAGCTTCCACTTTCGGGGTGCCCTCCAGCGCCAGCGCCAGCCCTCCCGGCTCCCCTCCGCAAGCCACGGCCGTCGCCCTCCTCTCCGGCGGGCTCGATTCCGCCACCGCCGCGGCCCTGGCCCTGGAAGCCGGCTGGCGGGTGATCGGCCTTTCCTTCGACTACGGCCAGCGCCACCGGCGCGAACTGGAGGCCGCGGAACGGATGGCCGGCCACTTCGGCCTGAGCGAACACCTGCGGGTGTCCGTGAATCTGGCGGCCTGGGGCGGGTCCGCCCTCACCGACACCACCCAACCCCTCCCCACGGGCGGCGTCCAGCCGGATGTCATCCCCTCCACCTACGTGCCCGGCCGCAACACGGTGTTCATCGCCCTTGCCCTCAGCCTGGCGGAGGCCCGGGGGGCGGAGAGCGTGATCCTCGGCATCAACGCCATCGACTACTCCGGCTATCCCGACTGCCGTCCCGACTACCTCGACGCCTTTCAACATCTGGCTGATCTGGCCAGCCGCGCCGGCCGCGAGGGGCGGGCCCCCCGCCTCTGGGCTCCCCTCCTCAGCCTGGACAAGCGCGCGATCGTGCGGGAGGCCCTGCGGCTGGGGGTGCCCATCGCCGACACCTGGAGCTGCTACGCCGGGGGGGACGAGCCCTGTGGCGTCTGCGACAGCTGCCGCATCCGGGATCGGGCCCTGCGGGAGGCCGGTTGGCGGCCGGTGGCGGGCCAGGCCCCTTGATCCGCCCCGCCCCTCTGATCCGTTCCCTGCCCTGGCAGGAGCCCTGGGCCCTCACCCTGCGCCTGGCGCAGGAGCTGGGATCCAGGGGCCTGGTGTTGCTGGAGGGCGACGGCAGCTCCCTGGGGCGCCAGGCGGTGTTGGGCCTGGACCCCCTGGAGGTGGTGGAGTGTCGAGGGGTGCCCGGAACACCGGAGGCGACGGATCCCTTCGCCCGGCTCACCGCGATGGCGGCCGGCGGGGGGCCGTGGCTGGGCTGGCTGGCCTATGAGGCGGGAGCCTGGGTGGAGCCAGCCCCCCATTGGCCCAACCCGGACATGGCCGTGCTCTGGGCCGCCCGACACGATCCCCTCGTGCGCTTCGATCGGCTGGAGCGGCGCTGTTGGCTGGAGGGACAGGATTCCGCCCGGCTCGCGGCCATGGAGGCGCGCATCCTGGCCCTGGATGGTGCCAGTGCTCCCCCGGAACCCGCCTGGTCGGGCCTGGACCCCGAACGCTGGCACTGGCACACCTCCAGCGCGGGCTTTGAGGAGGGCGTGCGCCAGCTGCGCCGCTGGATCGCCGCCGGCGATCTCTTTCAGGCCAACCTCACCCTCTGCCGCGGCTGCGATCTCCCCGCTCCGCCCGACCCTCTGGCGCTCCATGGCCGCCTGCGGCGCCACTGCCCGGCCCCCTTCTCCGGCCTGGCGGTGGCGGGGGGCGAGGCGGTGGTGTCCGCCTCGCCGGAGCGCTTCCTGCGGCTGGATGGGGAGGGTCGGGTGCAGACGCGGCCGATCAAGGGCACCCGCCCTCGCGGCGCCACCCCCGAGACAGACGCCGCCGCCGCCGCCGCCCTGGTCTGCGACCCCAAGGACCGGGCGGAAAACGTGATGATCGTCGATCTGCTGCGCAACGACCTGGGCCGGGTCTGCCGGCCGGGCACCATCGCGGTGCCCCAGCTGGTGGCCCTGGAAAGCTATTCCCGCGTGCACCACCTCACCTCGGTGGTGGAGGGTCGGCTGCGGGAGGGGATGTCGGTGGTCGACCTCTTGCGGGCCTGCTGGCCCGGCGGCTCCATCAGCGGCGCTCCGAAAGTGCGCGCCTGTCAGCGGCTCCATGAACTGGAGCCCGTGCCTCGGGGGCCCTACTGCGGCTCCCTCTTTCATCTCGGCACCGACGGCGGCTTCGACAGCAACATCCTCATCCGCAGCCTCCTGGTGCGCGGTTCGCGGCTGCGGGCCCATGCGGGGGGCGGGATCGTGGCGGATTCCGATCCCGCAGCCGAGGCGGAGGAGATGGGCTGGAAGCTGCTGCCGCTCCTGGAGGCCCTGGCGTGAGCGCCACGCCCCCGGCGCCAGCCGTCGCCTGGATCGGTCGTCCCGGTGGCGCGGGCCGGTGGGGCGCTCCGGATCGCCTGAGCCTGCCCCTGGACGATCGGGGCCTGTCGCTGGGGGATGGGCTCTTTGAAACGGTGCTCGTGGCGGAGGGCCGTCCCCGCCTGCTGGCGGAGCACCTGCGGCGCTGGCAAGACGGCGCCGTCCTGCTCGGCTTGCCGGAGCCCCCGGCCGCGGCGGACCAGGAGCCCTTGATCGCGGAGGCGACTCGCTTGGGGGGAATCCCATGGGGCGCCCTGCGGCTCAACTGGTCGCGGGGCGGCGGGGGCCGGGGCATCGACCTGCCCGTCCCTCCCGCCACGCCCCTGGCCTCCCGCTTCTGGTTGCAGCTGACGGCCTGGCAGCCCACCTTTGCGCCCGTGCGCGTGAGGATCAGCCCCACGGAGCGGCGCCATCCCACCAACGTGGCGAGTCGCTGCAAGACCTTTGCCTACGGCTGGGCCGTGCAGGCCCGTCAGCAGGCTCGCGCCGATGGTGCCGACGATGCCCTGATCTGCAACACCGCCGGGGAGCTGTGCTGCGCCACCGCGGCCAACCTGATGCTCCGCCGCCATGGGCTCTGGTTGACGCCTCCGGCGAGCAGTGGTTGCCTGCCGGGCGTGATGCGGGGCCGGGCCCTGGCCCTCGGCCTGATTCAAGAGGCTCCGCTGCTGCCGGAAGACCTGGAGACGGCGGAGGCCGGCCTGCTGCTCAACAGCCTCGATTGCCGGCCCCTCAGCTTGGAGGGGAGGGGTGGCCTGGAGCCGGCGGTGGCGGAGGCCCGGCGGCTCTGGCACCGCTGCGCCGGTTTGGATCGCGATCCGTCCCCATCGCTCACCAACACCCTTGCGCCGAGATGCGGTAGGTGAACCCTGTGGCCGCCATGTTGTCACTGGCGCCCACCTTGAAATTCACCTGGGCCACGGTTTTGCCGGGCACGGCCTGCATGTCCCATTGGCGACCGGTTCCGGCCTGGGGAGCAAAGTTTTCATCCACCACCCGCAGATTGGAGCCATCGGTGAATTTCAAATAGGCCTGGATCGGATAGGTGGCTGACACGGAGGAATCGGCGGTGAAAAACAGCTTGTAGAAGTTGTACGCTCGGGTGACGTAGAAATCCGTGTTCCAGTTCGGGCGTCCCAGTGGATTGCCGGGCCCGATGGTTTTCCTGACGATGTTGGTGACCCCGTCGCCTCCCACCGGGGCGAGAAACTGGCAGGTCTGGGCTCGGCTGGCCCGGGGGCTGGCAATCCCCGCGGCAATGGCCACAGCGGCGCCGAGCGCCACGGGGAGCAGCATCCTGCGAAGAGGCGTCATCGGGAGTCGCTGGAGAAGGTTCAACATCTAGCAAGCAGCCCCCGACCCCCGTCCGGCCGTGTCGGTGAGGCTGTCCGGTCTTAGGTTGCTTCCGACGCGAAACTGGAGACCACATGCCCAGCGTGGGCCCCCGGGGGAGGCATGGCCGGCTCCTGGTGCTGCTTGGCCTCAGCCTGGGCCTTGGCGCCTGCCAGGGGGGGGCGGCCGAGACGCCCCAGGCGAAGGCCAAGCCCGGCGACCTGCTCGTGCGGGAGGCGGATGTCTCGGTGACCCTGGTGAAGCCGTTTCGCCAGGGGGAGCCCAACGGTCTCTTCGATGGTGTCGTGAGCGTGGCCAGGTCGGGCGGGCCGGTCCTGATGGAGATCAATGCCATCTGCTCTCTGCCCGGTGAGCCCGGCTGGCCCCCGTACGACAACCTGTATGGACGCCCCATCCGCCGCGTCGAAGACGCAGCGGGCCGCACGGGCGAAACAAAGTGGCAGGTTCTTTTCAACTATTCAGGTCGTCAGGATGTGCGCATGGGCCAGAAACCAGGTCCCTGGGTCGATCGTCTCCGCGACAACCTTTGCCGGCGAGGCAGGTTTGATGATCGCCCGCATAATTTATTGCGAAGACCAGAGCCTCGCCAGGACGCCAGCAAGCGCTAGAAGATTGAATTGGGTAGCAAGCGCTACACAGCGTCTTTGCCAGCTTGCCCTTTGATCGGCCTTGTCCAACGCCCTGGCGCCCATGCCGAAGACGCTGTTCAAGGTTGATCTCACCAAGCCGATGGATCAACAGGAGATGCCTGGCCACAACCGCTGGCATCCCGACATTCCAGCGGTGGCATCCGTCAACCCGGGGGATGTGTTCCGCATTGAGTGCAAGGACTGGACAGATGGCCAAATCAAAAACAACGACGACCCCAAGGACATCGAAACGGTCAACCTTGAGGTTGTCCACGTCCTCAGTGGCCCCATCTGGGTGAATGGCGCTGAACCCGGCGACATCCTGGTGGTCGACCTTCTGGATGTGGGGGCCCTCCAAGGCGATGAATGGGGGTTCACGGGCATCTTTGCCAAGGAGAACGGCGGCGGTTTTCTCACGGACCACTTCCCCAAGGCCGCCAAAGCGATTTGGGATCTGGAAGGCATCTATACCTCTTCCCGCCACATCCCCGGTGTGCGTTTCGCGGGCATCACCCACCCGGGTCTGATCGGCTGTGCGCCCTCCCATGAGCTGCTGCAGGAGTGGAACCGCCGGGAAACGGAACTCGTCCGCACAGCTCCGGATCGGCGCACCTATGGAGCGGGCCTCTCCGGGAGTGAGCCTGTCCTCGCCGCCCTGCCCAACCCCAATAGTGCCATCCTCGGCACCCTGCCGGGCTCGGAGTTTGAGCGGGTGGCCAATGAGGCGGCGCGCACGGTGCCTCCCCGTGAACATGGCGGCAACTGCGATATCAAGAATTTGACCAAGGGCACCCGTATCTACTTCCCTGTTTATGTCGAGGGAGCGAAGTTGTCCATGGGAGACATTCATTTCTCGCAAGGGGATGGAGAAATCTCCTTCTGTGGCGCCATCGAGATGTCGGGCTACATTGATTTGCATGTTGACATCATCAAAGGTGGTGTGGCGAAGTATGGCATGGTCAATCCCATGTTCAAAACCAGCCCCATTGAGCCACAGTTCAAAGACTATCTGGTCTTTGAGGGCATCTCTGTCGATGAGTTTGAAGGCAAACAACACTATATGGATGTACATATCGCCTATCGGCGTGCCTGCTTGAATGCGATTGAATATCTCAAGCGTTTTGGCTACACCGGTGAGCAGGCTTATCTGCTCTTGAGCTGTGCGCCGGTAGAGGGGCGGATCAGCGGCATTGTCGATATCCCCAACGCCTGTGCCACCTTGGCAATCCCCACCAGCATCTTCGACCAGGACATCTTGCCGATTTGATCTCCTCTCCACGGTTGATCTGTCTCCGGGGTTGGCGTGGCCAGCCCCTTTCCTTTCTTCCCAACCCATGCCTGTTTACGAATTCCGCTGCAGCCACGGCTGCGAAAATTATGATGTCTGGCGCTCGATCGATCAGCGAACAGCGGATACCGATTGTCCCGGTTGCGGCCTGCCTGGACAACGGGTCTTCTCCCCGCCAATGACCCTTTCCGGTCCACTGCGTCTGAAGGTGGAACATCGTGAGCCACGACTCGTTCGCAAAAGCACCGAAGGAGAGGCCAAACCTCGGCTGAAGGATGCCGGCGGCACCCGACCCTGGATGCTCAACCGAGGCTGTTAGGGCGCCAGACAAAAGACTGCTGGCAATCGTTGGAGGTTTTGGCCTGGGTCGTCGAAAATGCAGCCTTCGGGCCCTGAGCCATGGCTGGATCGTGCCACGCCTCAATGCATTTTCCCCGCCAATCGACTTGCCGCAAGCCAGGAGCAGACGTTGTCTGGTTCATGGCGATCTTTTCCAGCAACAGAGCTTTCTCTGTTCTGGATACAAAATTATTGCCATCTCCGGCCATGGCACTTTTTCTTGTTGGAATTCGTCGGCTTTGACCTTGATAACTTGGATTTCCTCTGCCTGCTCGCCAAACGTTTTTGGGAGGATGATGCACAACCCTTTACTTTTGTCTGGTCGCTTCAGCCAGCTGGGGAAATCCTGCAGAGCTACCCATTTGACGACCCATGCAGATTTATGCATGGAGGCGGGCAGGCATCAAACCGTCAAAAACTCAGAAATGATGGCCTCGGTCAAGCTGGAAATAGGACCGCTGGCTACGATGCCACCCCGTTGCATCGCATAGTAGAAGGAAGCCTGACGAACAAAGTGAAGATGCTGTTCAACCAGGAGGACACTAATGCCAGTTTCTTTCATGATCCGCTGCACAGCACGCTCGATATCTAAAATGATTGAGGGCTGAATGCCTTCCGTTGGCTCGTCCAGCAACAGCAGCTTTGGCTTGCCAAGCATGGCGCGAGCGATCGCCAACTGTTGTTGCTGACCCCCGGAAAGATCGCCTCCCTTGCGGCTGAGAAACTTTTCAAGGATGGGAAACAAGTCAAACACAATCGGGTCTATGTGTCGATTCTTGTTGATGCCCCCAGGCAATGCTTCCATCCCGAGGAGACGATTTTCTTTGACAGTTAACTGTGGAATGATGTCACGTCCCTGGGAAACATAACCAATTCCTGAGCGAGCGCGCTGGTAGGGCGGTTGCGTCAGCAGGGAAGTGCCTTCAAACGTGAGGCTGCCGCTTTTTTGCTGCAATAAACCGATGATTGTTTTCAGCAAAGTTGTTTTGCCGACTCCATTGCGGCCAATCAGGCAAACCATTTCCCCTTCAGGAATGTGTAGATCAACGTTGCGTAAAATATGACTCTCTCCATAGTAAACGTTCAGGTCAGAAACGTTCAGAACGTCATTGTGCTCTGTTGCCGTCACGGGTTGCGCTGTCAGTGTCATGGCAGAAACAAGTGGAAGGTCGAAAGGGTTCAGTCTTGAGTTTGTCCGAGGTAGACCTCAATGACCTTGGGATCACTTTTGACGGTGTCGAGCGTCCCTTCTGTTAAGACAGTGCCTTGATGCAACACTGTCACCGGTGCATTCAACTCGCGAATGAACTCCATGTCATGTTCGATGACCACCACCGTGTGCGTTCCCGCCAACGATTTGATCAGCTCCGCTGTCCGACTGGTCTCCTCATCGGTCAGGCCGGCCACCGGTTCATCCAGGAGAATGAGTTGCGGGGATTGGGCCACCACCATGGCGATGGCCAACCACTGCTTCTGGCCGTGGGAGAGGGAGCCCGCCTGGCTGCGCGCATAGGGCGCCAGACCCACATAGGCCAGAAGTTGCTGCACATCATCTTTGACGGATTTAGGCAACTTATCTGTCACCAGACCGAGAGGACTCTTGATGGGTGCTGCGGCCAATTCTAAATTGCGAACCACACTCAGGTTGTCAAAGACTCTCGGGGTCTGGAATTTCCGCCCAATGCCAAGACGCGAAATTTTTTGCTCCGAAAGTCCCTTGAGATTTTTTCCCTTAAACGACACGGACCCTTTCGTGGGTCGAACCTTCCCCGTGATCACATCAAGAAATGTCGTCTTCCCAGCTCCGTTTGGACCAATGATGGACCTCAGCTCACCTGGTGACAGGCGGATCGATAAATCGGTTAAGGCAAAAAAGCCATCAAAGCTGACGCTGACGTCAGTCATCTCAAGAAGTGAGGCCTCAGTCATGGCAAGAGAAGCAATGGTTTGTCAGAGTGATCATGGCTGCTTCCTACCCAGTGTGGATGAGATTTCTTCCTGTACAGCTGGATCTTGGTCAAGCTGAGGGTAAGTGGAAGCTTGTGGAGCGATGCCAAAAGCGGCGAGCAAGCGAGAAAAGCCACCATTTTTGAACCAGCCGTAAATCCCATCGGGCATCAAAACCACAACAAAAATGAAAAGGGCACCCTGCACGAAGAGCCACATCTCTGGCAAGGCTTCACTGACCAGGCTGCGAAGATAATTCACAAGTACCGCTCCAATGATGGGGCCGACCAAAGTGCCGCGTCCACCAACCGCAACCCAGATCACCATCTCGATCGACATGGAGATGGTCATGAATTGAGGCGAAACAATACCCGATTGAACGGTGTACAACGCACCCGATATCCCGCACAGTGCACCTGCCACGATAAAGACAATTGTTTTGAATGGAACAGGGTTGTATCCTGTAAATCGAAGTCGAAGTTCATCATCTCGAATCGCAATCAGAGCATCGCCGAATCGGCCATTGGTGAAGTATCGGCAGATCAAGAATGAGATCGGTAGAAGAATGACTGTTAAGCGATAAAGTGCTTCTTGGATATTGGAGGAACCAACGAGTTGACCAAATAATTCAGTAGTGCTTGTCTTCAATCCATTTGTTCCATTAATCAACTTTTGCTGACCATTGAAAAAATGGTAGAAAACCATCAAGGCAGCTTGGGTAATTATGGAAAAATAAACCCCTTTGATTCGGTTTCTGAAGATCAGATAGCCGACAAGACCAGCAATGATGGCTGGAATCAGCCACAGAGCAATCAGCGTGAATGTTGGCGACCAGAAGGGTTGCCAGAAGAATGGTAATTGATCAACACCATAATTTTCAAAGAACTTGGGAATTCCGTTGCCTCCTGCTTCGCTCTTGGTGTTCAGCATCAGATACATGGCTGCTGCATAGCCACCCAGGGCAAAGAAAATCCCTTGACCCAAACTCAATAGCCCTGTGTACCCCCAGATGAGATCGATCGCCAGGGCGGTGATGGCCAGCGCAAAGTAACGACCAAACAAATTTAGGCGAAAATCATCAAGAATCAGGGGGAGGATAAACAGTGCTACAGCCAGGAGTATCCATGGAAGGAGGGAGCGGAGAAGTTTCAAGGCTGTTTCTATGGGGAGGGGTGGGATGAGGCTGCAAGGGAGGAGTGGAAAAGATGGAATCAGTTCTCAACAGAACGTCCTTTCTGCGGGAACATCCCGTTAGGCCTGAATTGAAGGAAGGCAATGATGAAGATGAAGACAAGCACCAATGACATGCTGGTCGTTGCAAAAAATTCGACAAATGCCTTAAGAGAACCTGTCAAGTTTGGGAACATGATCAACAATGAACCAGAGCCAATCACGGATTGGATGATCCCCAAGAGCAGCGCAGCCAAAACCGTGCCCAACAAATTGCCGACGCCCCCTAATACAATCACCATGAAGCAAGACACGATGTAAGCAGCGCCCAAGTTTGGACCAACGGAACCCAGTAGTGTGATGGCTGCACCAGCCACGCCGGCCAAACCTGAACCGAGAGCAAAGGTGATGCTGTCCACTCTGTCTGTAGGAATGCCCAAGCAATTGCTCATCTGCCGGTTCTGGGTAACAGCCCTCATGCGCAGTCCCCAGACACTCTTGTTGAGGAACCAAAAGGTTGCAAGCAAAAGAATTGCTGACAAAATAATGATGAATATCCGAATTCCTGGCAGTTCAATACCATCAATCTTTCCCCAACTTCCCTGCAGCCATTTTGGCGCGGTGACGTCGATATTTCGCGGACCAAACCAAGCACTGGCGAGGGGCCGAATGTTGGAAAGCCAGGTGGCCATCGCAATGCCGACCAACCCAGAACCCATCCAACCAAGACCGCTGATGTAAGGGAGAAAAGGTCTTCCCTGGAAGCGATTGTTGAGGAGTTTGCTAGAAAACACTCCAATGACAATGGCGATCAGGATCCCGATGAGCATCGAAGTGGAAATGCTACGGACCAACTGAATCAGCAGCAAACTCACACCCCAAGTGGCCAGTAGGGTCTCCAGTGGGCGTCCGTACAACTGGCGAATCAGCGTTCGCTCCAGCAAGGCCCCTATTAACGCCGTGACCAGGAACGAGGCAACAAGAGCGATCGGGAAATACAGTTCAAAAAGAATTCCTCCCATCGGCTTGAAAATGTTCTGCACGACAAACGTGACATAAGCACCCAACATTAAAAATTCGCCGTGGGCAAGATTGATGACACCCATCAAGCCGAACACGATGGCCAACCCCGTTGCTGCCAACAGCAGAACAGAGCCAATGCTGAGGCCATCGAGGAGCTGTGAAAAGAAAAGCTCCATTCAAAAAAGACGTCAAAGGGATAAGACTATCGAGCAAAGACTTATATCTGATGCGGGCTTATCGATGGCTGCTTAGACAATCTCCACCGGGCGAAGAAGCTTGGGGGGGGGGAGGCCCCGCTTTGCTTTGGGGCCTCCCTGATGGATCACATCCGGAACTTGCCAGCGTCCGGACGATCAAGGGTCCAGTCGCAGGTGTATCCTTTGGTCTCCGGAACGAATTGGTTCCAGGGGATCGGAGCCAAGGCCGTCTTGGAGTCGTAAAGAATCTTGAACTGACCGGTGGGCTCAGCCTCGCCGATCATCACGCGCTCTGAGGTGTGATGATTGGGAAACATCTTGATGTCCCCTTGTGGAGCCGCGAAGGTGATGCCAATCATGTCCTTGCGAACCTTGTCAAGATCTTCGAAGCTGCCTGCCTTCTCCACCGCATTCTTCCAGAGATAAACCATGTTGTAGGCTGATTCAGCCGGGTCGCCCACTACACGATCCTTGCCATACATGGTCTGGAAGTCTGTAATAAATTTCTTCGAGGCTGGAGTGTCCAGGCTCATGAAGTAGTTCCAGGCTGCATAGGTGCCATTGGTGTATTCAGGTCCAATCTGACGAATCTCCTCCTCAGCGATCGAGAAGGACATGATTGGATATTTCTTGGGATCGATGCCAGCGGCTTTGAATTGTTTGAACAAGGCAACGTTGGAATCACCGTTCAACGTATTGATGATGATGCCGCCATTGGGATAAACTTTCTTGATCTTGGCAATGATCGGCGCAACCTCGGTGTTTCCGAGGGGGATGTAATCCTCTCCGACGGTTTCACCACCCCGAGCCTTCATCTGCTCCTTGATGATTGTGTTCGCCGTGCGCGGGTAGACGTAGTCGGAGCCGACAAGATACACCTTCTTGCCGAATTTGGGTCCAAATTCCTTCAGCAGCCAGTCCACGGCTGGCTCGGCCTGCTGGTTAGGCACAGCACCCGTGTAGAAGATGTTTCTGGAGCACTCCTGTCCTTCGTATTGGATGGGATAGAACAGGATGTGGTTCTTGGCTTCAAAAACTGGCAACATCGCCTTTCGGCTGGCCGAGGTCCAGCCGCCGAACACGACGGCCACCTTGTCCGATTCGATCAACTTCTGAGCCTTTTCGGCAAAGGTTGGCCAGTCGGAAGCACCATCCTCGGAGATGGCCGTGATCTTGTAGCTCTTGCCGCCAACCTTGACGCCACCGGCATCGTTGATTTCTTTGATCGCCATCTCTTCCACCTCTTTGAGAGTGGTTTCAGAGATGGCCATTGTTCCACTCAGGGAATGGAGGATGCCAACTTTGACCTCGCCATCAAAGTTGCCACCGCTACCGCCGCCACCACAGGCCGCGAGAGACAGCGTCAAACTGAGAGCGGAAACACCACTGATCCACCGTCGTGTGGAGGAGTGCTGTGCCAGAGGCTTCATGAAAAGGCTCCAAAGGAAAAGGATTGACGTCCGGGGGGAGGACGTCGCACAAAATCCCAAATTCGGGGATCAAGGCTGAAGTTATCGAGTGCCCCAAGGCTGGCCTGGTAACAACCGTGACTTTTTCAGGATCTGATCAGCTTTTCTCAGGATTTGCAGACGTGTCTTCGCCTGTCTGTCAAGAAAATGAGGAAACTTATTCAGCCTCCTGCTCGCCGGGGAGCGGGGGAAGGTGGCCCATCAGGAACGCCTCCACAGCGTCCAGCCCCTCCCCTCGGCGCAGGTCGGTGAAACACCAGGGCCGGCCCGGTCGCATGCGTGTCGCATCCCTCTCCATCACCTCCAGCGAGGCCCCCACCAGGGGCGCCAGATCCGTTTTGTTGATCACCAGCAGGTCGCTGCGGGTGATGCCTGGCCCTCCCTTGCGGGGGATCTTGTCCCCGGCCGCCACGTCGATGACGTAGATGCAGAGGTCGACCAGCTCTGGGCTGAAGCTGGCGGCCAGGTTGTCGCCACCGCTTTCCACCAGCACCAGGTCGAGGCCGGGAAAGGCCGCTTCCAGCTCCGCCACGGCTGCCCGGTTGATCGAGCAATCCTCGCGGATGGCGGTGTGGGGACAGCCACCCGTCTCGACGCCTCGGATCCGCTCCGGCTCCAAAGCTCCGACCCGGGTGAGGAATTGGGCATCCTCCTGGGTGTATATGTCATTGGTGACGACAGCCAGCTGCAGGCGATCCCGCAGCCGTCGGCAGAGGGCTTCCACCAGGGCGGTTTTGCCCGAGCCGACCGGGCCGGCCACCCCGACCCGCAGGCGGCTTGTGCCCATGTCAAGTCCTGAAACGCTCCGCCCATTCTGCGACCTCTGACCGACCCTCAACTGCGAAAGAGACGGGAGTAGAGCGCGCTGTGGCCGAGTTGAGCCATGGACGCCCCCACCCCGCCATTCCAGAGATCCTCCGGATCAGAGTCCGCCAACGCCTCGGCCCGCTCGACGATGGTCGCCGCCACCCGGAGCTGGATGCGCTGGGCTTCTGTGGGGCCCAGGGGCACCAGACGCACGGCCGCGCTCAGCTGGGTGGCCACCCAGGACTGGAGGTAGGCCTCCAGACCCGCCTCCTCTGGAACCTCCAGGGACAGCAACGCCCAGGCCCAGGCCGCCGGCCAGGCCAGCGCCGTGGCGCCCCTCTCTGAAGGAAGGGCTGGAAGCGGGAACCCCAGCTCTGCCATCAGGTTCAGCAGCGACCCGCCCATCTGGCGGTGCTGGGCGCGCATCTCCGGGGCGTCACGCTGGGCCAGGAGCCAGCCGTCACGACGAATCACACTCTGGCTCGCGGACCTGCGATCCTCCCCTGTCGCCATTGGATCTCGCCAGACGGCCAGCGCTCCCATCAGGCCAGGAAGGGAAGCCGCCTCCAGCGCCACGGCACCGCGCTCCATCTCGGCCCGCAGCCAGGACTCCACAGCGGCACCGTTGCCGATCCGACCCTCCTGCACAAGCACCTCCAATCCCTCCGAATAACTGAAGGCCCCCACAGGGAGAGCGGGAGAGACGAGCTGAAACAGGTGGAGACGCTGCAGGGAATCAGGCATCAGTGCCATGGGACGGCCGCGGGATGGTGGTCCGCGTGGCTGCTGTACGCCCCGGCTTCCGGATGAAAGGGTCCCAGGCCGTGGCGCACCTCCAGCCCCCGCTGATCGAGCAATCCTTCCAGCACCGGGTCGGCCAGCAGGCGCAATTCCCCAGGACACACCTCCAGGGCCACATGGCGGTTGCCCAGGTGGTAAGCGGCCCGAAGCAGATCCAGGGGCTCGCTCGCCCGCACGAGCAAAAGCGCCTCCGCCGCAGCCACCACCCCCGCCAGGGCAAGGCCGTTCTCCGCCGCCAGCCATACCCCGGGGCGCAAGGGCTCGCCCCGGGGCAATTGAAGCAACACCGCGCGGCTGTCCCGGCCGTGGCGCAGCCCCCGCAGCCGGGTGCGCTCATCGGCGGTGAGCGCCAGCACCACGGGATCCAGCGGAACCGGATCCGGAGGGAGCAGCCCCAGCCGATGGCGGAGCTGCGGAGGCGGAGGAGGAACGTCGGTCACAGCAACGCCGGGTTCAGTCGATCTGTTCAGTGTGCCGCGCCCGCGCGGTTCACGCCCCGCGTCACACTGCTCACACCCGAGCGGCCCCTGTGCCTGGAGCCTCCCCGCACGCCTCCGACACGCCCCCGTCCAAGGGGCGGCAGCGCGTTCCCTGGCATGGCCGCGCCACCCTGCGCTTTTCGCGGCGAGCCGGCGACCCCGGTGGCACGATCCACCAGGGTGAAACCTGCGCTCCCTTCAAGTTGCTTCGCGCCAGCCGCCACGCGGATGGACGCTGCGAGCTTCCCCTCCTGCACACGGCCGGCGGCCTGGTGGGAGGCGACCTCCTCAGCCTCGATGTCCAGCTGGAAGCGGGCAGTCAGGCCCTGATCACCAGTGTGGCGGCCCAGAAGGTCTACGGAACCATTGGCCGCTCCAGGGTGGCGCCCCTTGGCGACTGGACGCGACAGACCCTTCATGTGTCTCTGGAGCGGGACGCGGATCTGGAATGGCTGCCCCAGGAGGTGGTGCTCTACGCCAACGGACTGCACGAGCAGCGCACCCGGGTGTTGCTGGCTCCGGGAGCCAGCTGGCTGGGGGCCGAGGTGGTGCGGTTGGGTCGCACCGCTGCGGGAGAGGGTCTGGAAGCGGGACGCTGGCGCTCCCGACTGGAGATCTGCCGCAGTGACGAGGGCGGGGCCACGGCACGGTGGGAGTTGGTGGATTGTCTGGAACTGGCCGGCGCCGCCTTGGGCGAGGCCCACGGAATGGCGGGGGAGCCCGTGTTCGGGTCCCTGGCCTGGGTCGGACCCGAGGGCAGCGATGCGGTCACGTTGCGTGCGCTGGTCGACCACTGTCGTCGCGCCCGGGAGGGGTTGCCGGGGGAGATGGCTTGCGGGGCTCTGGATCGGGGCTTGGTGGCCCGCTACAGAGGACCGTCCACCACGGCGGCGCGCTGGTGGTTCATCCGGATCTGGCAAGCGGTGAGAAAGGCTCGCCAGCTGCCCCCTCCCACCCTGCCGCGGGTCTGGCCATTCCAGGAAGATCCCCTGGGATCGGATGCCGCGTCTCTGGCCTCCATACCGGGTCCGTCCGCCCTGAACCCGCCCGCCCCCCCCGGCCGGCGCCCGGAATAATCGGTCCCCCGGACCGCCGCGTCGGTTGACCCGATGCATCTCACCCCCCAGGAAAAAGACAAGCTGTTGATTGTCACGGCGGCCTTGCTGGCGGAGCGCAGGCTGTTGCGGGGGTTGCGGCTCAACCATCCAGAGGCGGTGGCCTGGCTCAGTTTCCAGGTGCTGGAGGGGGCCAGGGATGGCAAGACGGTGGCGGCCCTGATGGCGGAAGGCACCACCTGGCTTCAACGGGATCAGGTGATGGAGGGGGTGCCTGAGCTCGTGAACGAGGTGCAGATCGAGGCCGTGTTTCCGGACGGCACCAAGCTCGTCACCCTCCATGATCCGATCCGCTGAGCCATGGCCCCTCTGATTCCCGGCGAATTGTTCCCTGAACCCGGCAGCCTGGAGCTCAACTCCGGCCGACCGGTCACCACCCTCACCGTGGCCAACACCGGCGACCGCCCGGTGCAGGTGGGCTCCCATTTCCACTTTTTTGAAGCCAACGCCGCCCTGGTCTTCGACCGCGCGGCCGCCCGCGGCCAGCGGCTCGACATTCCCGCCGGAACCGCCATCCGCTTTGAACCCGGCGACAGCCGCGAGGTGCGCCTCGTTCCCTTTGGTGGCCTGCGGCGGGTGGTGGGCTTCCGCGGCCAGATCAACGGCCCTCTCGACTGAACGGATTCTCCATGGCTTTTCGCATCGACCGTCGCATCTACGCTGAAACCTATGGCCCCACCACCGGCGATCGCCTCCGGCTGGCCGACACCGAGCTGATCCTGGAGGTGGAGCGCGACTTCACGGTCTACGGCGACGAGGTGAAGTTCGGAGGAGGGAAGGTGATCCGCGACGGCATGGGGCAGGCCCAGACCACCCGCGCGGCCGGGGCTGTGGACACCGTCATCACCAATGCCGTGATCCTCGCCTGGTGGGGCATTGTCAAGGCGGACATCGGCCTGCGGGACGGACGCATCGTGGCCATCGGCAAGGCGGGCAACCCTGACACCCAGGAGGGCGTGACGATCGTGGTGGGACCGGGCACGGAGGCCATCGCGGGTGAGGGCCACATCGTGACGGCGGGCTCCATCGACACCCACATCCATTTCATCTGCCCCCAACAGGTGGAAACGGCTCTGGCCAGTGGCGTCACCACCCTGCTGGGGGGAGGCACGGGCCCTGCCACCGGCACCAACGCCACCACCTGCACCCCTGGAGCCTTCCATCTGGCTCGCATGCTCCAGGCCGCCGAGGGGTTGCCGGTCAACCTGGGCTTTTACGGCAAGGGCAACGCCAGCACGCCCGAGGCGATTGAGGAGCAGATCCGCGCCGGTGCCTGCGGCCTCAAGCTGCACGAAGACTGGGGCACCACGCCGGCCGCCATCGATTGCTGCCTGGGCGTGGCCGATCGCTTCGATGTGCAGGTGTGCATCCACAGCGACACCCTCAATGAGGCGGGATTTGTGGAGGAC
>JBKDSZ010000208.1:0-10239 GCA_046340375.1 Cyanobacteriota bacterium
GCCCCAGCCTGGCTGCGGCCCGGTGGCATCCGTTGCCCCCGCCCGATCGGAGACCTGAATGACCAGCAGCGGCAAAGTGAGAATCTATGAATTGTCACGGGACCTGGGCCTGGACAACAAGGACGTGCTTGACGCCGCTGAGAAGCTCGCGATCGCCGCGCGCAGCCACAGCAGCTCCATCAGTGACGAGGAGGCTGCGCGCATCCGTGCCCTGATACGAGGGGGCGGAACGGCGGCCACCAATCCTCCAGCGACCCCTCCGGCCCGAACCATACTGTCCGTCAACAAAGCGCCCACCCCGCCGGCCACTCCCCCAGCGGCGAGCCCGCCCCAGGCGCCGGCTTCCCCCTCCGCCAGCGAGGCCCGGCCTCCCTCCCCCCGGCCGCCCGTCGCCGCTCCAACCCGGCCCGTGGCAGCTCCCCCCGCCACGCGCGGGGGCCAGCCCCCGACGGCTCCTCCCGCGCCCTCCCGGAGCGAGGGGGCCGCCACGCCGCCGCCCTCCCGGCCGGTCCGTCCCGCCACGCCCGAGGCCGCCGCGCCCCGGCCCCCTGTGATCGTCTCCCCTCCGCGGGCGGCCGCTCCCTCGCCCCGTCCGGCGAATGCTCCGCCAAGCCCGCGGCCCGTGGCTGGCCCACGCCCGGCGCCTCCCAGCGCGCCCGCCGCCCCGAGTCGGCCCGCGCCGCCCCAGGGCAAGCGACCCGCCGCTCCCCCGGCCGCAGCCGCCCCGCCGACACCCGCGCCTCCCGCGAAGCCCTTGGCGGGAGCCCCGGAGCGACCCACCCCCGCGCCGGTCCGCCCGACCGCCCCGCCGCCCATCAATCGGGGCGGTTCTCAGCCGCCGCAGCGGCAAGGAACGAGCAGCCGGCCCCCCATGCCGGCAAGCCCGCGACCGATCAAGCCCAGCTCCCCAAGCGCTGGCCCCAGCAAGCCTCAGCTCGTGGGACGGCCTCAGCCGAGCGCACCAACACCCCAGGGCGGCACGGGTCGTCCGGTGTCCCCCTCCCCCCGTCCCCAGCGCCCTGGCGCCGCACCGCCGATTCGGCCTGGCTCACGGCCTCCGGGCGTTCCCGGCCGTGGCCCAGCCGGCCCCGGTCGGAGCGGCACCCCCCTGGAACTCTTCGGCAAGCCGATCCGCCGCGAGGGATCGGGGGGCACCCCCGCCGCCCCGGGCGAACCCCAGCGTCCCGGAGCCCCTGCCCGCCCCACCCGGCCAACGGGCATGCGCAAGCCGATGGCGCCCGGGGAGCTCATGCAGCTCCAGAAGCCGAGTGGTCGCCCCACCGCGGCACCACCCCGGCGGCCGGAGCGGCTGGCGGAAGGTCCCAAGCGCCCCCAACAGGAGGGCAATCAAGATGGTGCGACCCCCACCGCCGCCACCCCGCCAGCGCCCCCCCGCCGGCCGGGTTTCAAGCCGCCACAGCCCGCCGGACCCACCCGTGCCCGGCGTCCCGACTGGGATGACAGCGCCAAGCTGGAGGCCTTGCGCAGCCGCACCCCCCAGAAGCAGCGCCAGAAGGTGCACATCATCGGGGAGAACGACGACGCGCTCACCGCGGAAACCAGTGGCTACGCCGGTGAACAGGAGGCGATGGTTCTTCAGGCCAGCCTGGCCCGACCTGTCAAGCCCCGTGCCACCCCTGCGGCGCCCAAGCCCAGCGTGGCCGTGCGCAAGCGCAAGAAGGAGACCACCCGTCAGCGTCAGCGGCGTCGGGCCATGGAGTTGCGCGCCGCCCGCGAGGCCAAGGCCCAGAGGCCCGAACTGCTCGTGGTGCCGGATGGAAACCTGACGGTGCAGGAGCTGGCCGACAGGCTTGGCGTGGAGAGCTCCGAGATCATCAAGAGCCTCTTCTTCAAGGGCATCATCGCCACCGTCACCCAGACGCTTGATCTGCCCACGATCGAAACGGTGTCAGAGGAATTCGGCGTTCCCGTTCTCGAAGACGACGTCCAGGCTGCGGCCGCCAAGACGGTGGAAATGATCGAGGAGAGCGATCTGCAACACCTGATCCGTCGTCCTCCCGTGGTGACGGTGATGGGCCACGTGGACCATGGCAAGACCAGCTTGCTCGACGCCATCCGCAAAACCCGTGTGGCTGCTGGCGAAGCTGGTGGCATCACCCAGCACATCGGCGCCTATCAGGTGGAGGTGCCCCATGGTGGCGAGACCCGCAAGATCACCTTCCTCGACACGCCAGGCCACGAGGCCTTCACGGCCATGCGCGCCCGCGGCACCAAGGTGACCGACGTGGCGGTGCTCGTGGTGGCGGCCGATGACGGTGTGCGGCCCCAGACCCTGGAGGCCATCAGCCACGCCAGGGCCGCAGAGGTGCCGATCGTGGTGGCCATCAACAAGACCGACAAGGAAGGCGCCTCGCCCGAGCGGGTGAAGCAGGAGCTTTCCGGCCATGATCTGGTGGCCGAGGACTGGGGGGGCAACACCGTGATGGTGCCGGTGAGCGCCATCAAGGGTGTGAACATCGACCAGTTGCTGGAGATGATCCTGCTGGTCTCCGAAGTGGAGGATCTGCAGGCCAATCCCGACCGCATGGCGCGCGGCACCGTGATCGAGGCCCACCTCGACAAGGCGAAGGGGCCCGTGGCGACCCTCCTGATCCAGAACGGCACCCTGCGCAACGGCGATGTGCTGGCGGCGGGTCCCGTGCTTGGCAAGGTGCGGGCCATGGTCGATGACACCGGTCGGCGAGTGAAGGTTGCCGGGCCGTCCAGCGCTGTGGAGGCCCTGGGCTTCAGCGAAGTGCCGACCGCGGGCGATGAGTTCGAGGTCTATGCCGATGAGAAGACGGCCCGCTCGGTGGTGGGGGATCGCGCCAGCGAAGCCCGCGCCAGTCGCCTGGCCCAGCAGATGGCCTCCCGTCGGGTCTCGCTGGCTTCGATGTCGGGCCAGGCCAGCGAGGGCGACCTCAAGGAACTCAACCTGATCCTCAAGGCCGATGTGCAGGGCAGCGTGGAAGCCATTCTGGGCGCCCTCGAGCAGTTGCCTCGCGAGGAGGTGCAGGTGCGGGTGCTGCTCGCCGCACCGGGGGAAATCACCGAAACGGATGTGGATCTGGCCGCCGCTTCCGGTGCCGTGATCGTGGGCTTCAACACCTCCATGGCCTCCGGGGCCAAGCGGGCGGCGGATGCCACCGGCGTGGATGTGCGCGACTACGACGTCATCTACAAGCTGCTGGAGGACATCCAGCTGGCGATGGAGGGTCTTCTGGAACCGGAGCTGGCTGAGGAAGCCCTCGGCGAGGCGGAGGTGCGCGCTGTCTTCACCATCGGCAAGAGTGCCGTGGCCGGCTGTTACATCACTAACGGCAAGGTGCAGCGCAACTGCAAGGTGCGCGTGCATCGCGGCAAGTCGGTGGTGTACGAGGGCGACCTCGACTCCCTGCGCCGCAACAAGGATGACGTCAAGGAGGTGGCCACGGGCTTCGAATGCGGCATCGGCTGCGATCGCTTCTCTTCCTGGCAGGAAGGGGATCGGATCGAGGCCTATCGGCTGGTCACCCAGCGCCGCACCCTGACCACCTGAGTCCCTTGAATCCGCGCGCGGAGCCCCTGTTGTGGATCCAGCTCTTGGGGCTGGCGCTGTTTCCGCTCGAAGCGTTGCTGCTTCTGCTGGTGTTGGCCGGGAGCGATCCAGGCCCGGTTCCCTGGCTGGAGGAAGGGCTCTGCTGGAGCCTCGGTGCCCTCGCACCGGCGCTCCTCCTCTGGCGCACCCCGGCGGATGTCTGGTCGCTCCTGCTGGCCCGGATCCCCGCTGCGGGTCGGCGCGATCCCCAGCAACGCCTCAGTCGTCTGCAGGACACCCTGCCCCTGAGGGTGTTGGGCCCGGCTCTTGGCGCCATCGCCCTCCTGCCCCTCCTGATCTGGCTCGATCAGCGAGCCGCCATCGCCGCTCCCCTGTGGTCCACGGGACATCTGCCGCGCCTGGTGGCCCTTTTGCTTGCGGCCCTTCTGCTGAGCGTGCTGCTTTGGCAGTGGCAACAGCTGGTGCAGGCCCTCTGGTTGTTGAACCGAACCGAGTCTGATCTGCGCGCTGCTTCGCCGATCACCCCTGCGGAACTGGGACAGAACCGTCTCAGCCTGGGATTGCCCCTGCTGTTGCCCCCCGTTTTGCTCCAGGTCTCCTCCTCTCCCAGCGCCGCTGACAGCGAAGCGAATCCCACCCTTGGCTCGCCCTGATGGTTTTCGATCAGTCTTCAACAGGGGGCCGCCGCTCCCGATCGAGCCAGAGCAACCCGCTACAGACGCCAAGGGCGGTCAGTTGAATCAGCCAGTCGGAGGAGGGGACCGCGTCGCCGCTGACCCCCCGCATCGCCATGGCCGCCAGCCCCACCCCCGCAGAGGCGAACAGGGCCAACCACAGTCCTCGCCGCAGTCCTCGCCAGGGGGCGCGTGCCTCAGCCAGAAGCCGCTGCCGGAGCTGGGGATCCAGAGGCGGTGGGCCTCCAGCCGAGGCGGATCGCCTGGAGTTCTTCGCTGCCGCCAAAGCCTTGCTCCGGAAAGGCGCAATGCTAGTTTCACCCATGTGCCGGTGTAGCTCAGCGGTAGAGCAACTGATTCGTAATCAGTAGGTCGCAGGTTCAAATCCAGTCACCGGCTTGCGTTTCCCACTCCCTCCAGTAATCCAGGTGGGGAACCACCGCAGAGACTCGTTTGGTTTTTCGGATTTTTCTGTGGGGAGGATGACGGCGATCCAGGCGAGCGGCGAAGGCCCCTCGCGTGGATGACAAGCCGTTTCCCCAGCCGTCGCCAACGCCAAAAAGGTCGTGCCTTGGAAGGGCCGTGTGCTCGGACCGGACCCTGGCCATTCGTTTCTGTTTTTGTCGCAGACTGTGTTTCTGGTCAGCTGAGTCTTTGCACTGGTCGTCTGATCCCGCAGGTGGTCTCAACCCTTTGGACCGTTCTGGACCACCCTGATGTGGAGCCAACGAATAACGCCGCTGAACGGGCGCTCAGACCAGCGGTGATCCTTAGCACACTGCGCTTTGGCGTCAAAGCCCAAAGGGGAGCGCTCTGCCACAGTCGGCTGTCTCGCCGTGATGGCGGCGCTCAAGCAGCAGGGAAGGGACGTGATGGCGTTTCTGGTGGTGGCGTGGGAAGCCTCAACAATGCTCTGCTCGCGCCCAACCTTGCTCCCACAGAGCGCCTGCGATCTGCAAGGGATCAAAGCGGAGGGCAGGCTGAGGTGCGTCGCGCCCCATCGTTCATGAATCCGGGATGGGCTTTGCGGTGCTTGAATTTTGCTGGCTCTTGAATGCGTAGGATCCAACTGGGATTCGTCCTCCCTGCTGACTTCCGTTCCGACCCCGCCTGCTGCCTCCATGGGTGCCGTCATTCCGCCTGAACGAGAACAGAAAAACCCCGCCATCAGGGCGCGCGCTTTTTCGATCTCTTCCTTCGATGCTCCCTGGTATCTGGCCGCTAACAGCATCAGCGGAGTGCCCCTGAACAAGGCTTGGTCGCACTACAGGTCTGTGGGGCAAGCCCAAGGGTACCGGGCCCGCTACGAGGTGAGCCAGCTGGTGCGGGGGATTTTGAGCGAGGAATTCAGCGGCAGCATCAACACCCTCTTGCAGGAGCATCTAAGGCAAAGCGAATCAAACGGTATCTATTTTTACTCAAACCAGCTCGGCGAGACCAGCCAATATCGCTCTCTGACCCAAGATCCCTACTACAGCTTTGCAGATACGCTTCGCTGGCTCCTGCGCCAGCAGAATCCCTACGCTGCCATGCTTGGCCTGCGCTCCCTGCTGATGGGTTCGTCGCCGGACCAGCTGACGGAGCAAAGCGGTTCTGCCGCGTTGCTTCAGTTCCTGCAGGCCTGCCTGGTCTCCGGGTACACCGGAATCGAAAGGAGGCGTGAACGCTTCGGCGATCATTGGCGGGCAAATTTCGCCAAGCTGACACCGGAGGAAATCAGCGCAGTCGAACTTTGCTTTGACTGTGACTTTTACTGTCGAGCGTATGCGGATATCCGCATGTCCGGGGTGAATCCCCTCGGCCATTTCCTCAGTCAGGGACGAATTGAAGGGAGGCAAGGAACGCCGATCTTTGATCCACTTTACTACATGGATACCAACCCGGATGTGGAGGCCGCAGGTATAGATCCATTTGTACATTATATTATGCATGGCTGGCGCGAAAAGCGCAACCCCACCGAGGCCTTTCCCCATAGTTGGCTGTTGCAGGTCTTCCCAGAGGCGGTCAAGCACCCGCACGGATTCTGCGGCTATCTGAGTGAAACGATTAGCGGCGAACAGAAACTCGAAATCCTGAACAGCAACTTCAACAGTAACTCCAATCCTGATTACCGTCCGCAGCCAAAGGCTTCAGCGAAAGCCACCGGGCAGGATCAAACCCGTGTCTTCGCCTTCTATTTAACCCAGTATCACCCGATTGCCCAAAACGACCGCGCATGGGGTAAGGGCTTTACTGAATGGCGCAACGTGACCAAGGCCTTCCCCCGCTTCTTCGGGCACTATCAGCCCAAGCTGCCAGCAGATTCAACCCTCTATGACCTACGCATCAAGCAGAACATCATTGATCATACCCAACTTGCTCGCCAGCACGGGTTGGATGGTTTCTGTTTCTATTATTATTGGTTCAGCGGAGAACGTGTACTTGAGCAGCCGCTGGATCTCTTCCTCGAAGCAAATGAGGAGGCCGACTTTCCGTTCTGCATCCTCTGGGCCAACGAGAACTGGACGCGCAAATGGGACGGACAGTCAAAGGATGTGATCATTGGCCAGAACTACAATGAATCCGACCGTCTGCGATTCATCAAGGACGTTGAGCCGCTGCTGCTTGATCCGCGTTACGAGCGAGTCGATGGCGCACCGCTGCTGATCGTCTACCGACCCGATGATCTGCCTGACTGCCAGCAATGGGTGGCAACTTGGCGTGAGTACTGGCGCGAGCAGGGACATGGCGAACTGCATCTGGTCTGCGTTCAGTTCCTGCCGGACACCAAACCCCATGACTATGGCTTTGATGCGATGCTTCAATTCCCTCCGAATGGCTTCCCCAACCACGGAACCCATCAGAAGATCGCTCGATACACAAGAAGCTTCGCCGGCTGCCTCTATAGCTACGACGAAATGCAATGGCGTGCCTTGGCGCAACAGTACGATCACCCAGTATATCGAACCAGCGTTCCATCTTGGGACAATGAATGCCGACGGCCGCACCAAGGGGATGTTTTTGTCGGCTCGACACCAGCTAAGTTCCGCGACTGGACGGCTGCCAATCTTCTCCGTTCTCGCCATGACAATTCAGCAGGTTTGTGCTTCGTCAACGCATGGAACGAGTGGGCGGAATCCGCCTGCCTCGAACCAGACAGCCGATACGGCTATGCCCACCTGGAGGCTCTGGCCGATGCCCGTACGATCGCGTCGGCGCAGCGGGAAGCAGAAGCATGGACAGCGAGCCACCGCTCAGCGATTATCGTGCATGCCTTTTACCTCGATAGTTTCGAGGCGATCGCCAATCGTCTTGAATTGTACAGCGCTGAAGTTGATCTCTATGTCACCCTACCGCCCCTCTGTTGCCACGAGAAAGTTGCCCGTATCCGTGAGCGATTTCCACAGGCTCGCTTCTTCATCAGCGAGAATCGCGGGCGCGACGTGCTGCCCTTTCTCTCCCTGATCCGGTATCTCAGATATCGTCAGATCATCTATCAAGAATTCTGCAAGCTTCATACCAAGAAATCATTGCACCGCAGCGACGGTGCTGTCTGGCTCGATGAAATGGTGCAATCTCTCCTGCCGGTTGAGGGATTGCCGCGTGTTCTGGAGCTGCTGCAAAGGCAGGTGGGAATGCTGATCCCCAAGGGGCACGCCGTCAATCTGTGGGAATTTATGGGCGGCAATGAAGGACTGCTGGACCTGATCCTTGATGCCCATCACGCAAGAAACCAGAAGACAAGCAACAGTTATTTTTCAAGCGGCACGATGTTCTGGGTCCGGGGTGAGATCTTGTACAAACTCAGCCAAGAAGAGCAGATCTACAACTTTGACTACGAACGCGCTCAAGTGGATGGCACTCTCGCGCACGCCTGGGAGCGAGCCATGACTCTTTTGGTGCTAGCCCGTGGCCTGAAGTGCCTCCAGACGGATGGACGCGAGGTGGAGGTGGCCGCAGCGGGCAGCTATCGGTTCGCCGACCTCGCCGGACGGGTCGATCTGGGAGGGAATAATCCGCTCCGCACGGCAGGGGTGGTGCGCACTCTTCAGCGGGGTGACCAATCCACCCAGAAACGAGTGGCGATTCTGGCCACCTACGTCCGCGACGGAACGGATGTCAACAACGTCAGGCTGATCTGCTCTTACCTGCGTAGCAAGGGATTCTTTGTTGCCGCCGTCAATCCAGGTTACGACTACAGCCGGAGTCTTGATGACAATCAAATTGCTCCTCACCTTGATTGTGATATCTACCTTGAGCGGACGAATACTGGATATGATTTTGGCTCTTGGGCGGATGGATTTTTCCTTCTCAAGCAACGCGGTATCCTCGATGCCAATATGAGCGAGGAGTTGCTGATTATTAATGATAGCTGTTATCTTATCGACCCTGACTCGGACCTGATCGAACGAGCACGCCAAATGGATGCCGAGGTCGTCGGACTTACAGACAGTTATCAATTTCTGCATCACATCCAGAGTAATTTCCTACTTGTGCGCAAATACCCGCATTGCGATGCCTTGCTGGAGCAGTTCTTCGACGAGTATCTAACACGCACTCTTGAATCCAAAGACGACGTGATCCAGCACGGAGAGCTTGCGCTGGCGCGAAAATTCCAGCAAATGCACATTAAGTGCAAGGCTGTCTTTGAAATCCAGCAACTTATCACGATGACCCGTGAAAAGTATGCAACCTCTCCTGGCGATAGCTGGGAGGGGCTTACACGCGCCAAGCTAGAGGAGGGCCAACTTCTCAACCCTCATCACTATCTTCACGAAGCCCTCTATCAAGATCTGCGTTGCCCACTGATCAAGAAGCAGTTCCTCCGGGATAATCCAGGTGGTTACCCAGCGATCGAACGCTACCGGCAGATCATACGATTCTGATGCCGTCCCGCTTGCTTGCCCGGTCATCGGCCGCTCCGCTCTTCCGTCCATCTGATCAGCCCTGGGCATGTGTCCCTGACCACAGTGCCTCAAATTCTTGTCGGTCTCAAGCCATGGGTTGCTGACCGACCTGCCATTGTGTAAATCAATGCGCTGTATGAAGGCATCATGTCACGCGCGAGTTAATATTCATTGATACACCTAAGCCGACAGGGCACGGCAAAATATGCCCCCTCACAAAAAATTATCGCTTTGCAAACCTTCTAAACACATGGAGCAACTCCAATCTGACCTGCTGATTCATGTGGGCCTTCACAAAACCGGCAGCACCACTGTGCAAGGTTTTTTGTACGCTCAAGCGAATAGGCTCTTGTCTCACGGAATACTATATCCATCTACCGCTCTTTATCATGTCCAGCACGCCCTTATTCCCGCGTCTTGCATTGAAGATCATGTGTTTATTGACCATGGGGAACTCCAGGCTTCAGGGAGAAGTCGAGATCCTCACTATTACCTCGATCTCCTCTATAAGGAATGCAGGGAGAAGCAGCCCTTGCTAACCGTGATAAGTTCCGAAGTATTCTGCGAAATTCCTTCTCGAGAAAAATCAGGACAAATTCTATCTCATATGGCGAGTCTCTTCCGTTCGGCGACAATTCTAATTTGCACACGTGAACGCACAAGTTATGGGTTCTCGTGCTTGAGGCATGGTATGAGAGCAGGCTTTTTAGATTCCTTGAAAACCCCATTAAACTATATTCGTAGACAAATGGATCAACGCGATGAGCTTTTGACAAGATTCAGCAGTTATGGAATAAACACAATTTTCAGAGACTTTGAAAGTGCGGCCTCTGTGAATCTCGTGGATTACTATCTTGGCGATGCTTTGGGGGCTTATTCTGAGGAGGCTAGGTCTATCCTTTCAGAGTATGATTGGAGTCGGGAGTCGGATATGAACTCGGACCCTAATCCTCTCAGCTACTATGCTCTGCTAATCCTTTACGGCGATCAAATTACTGCTTATGTTGTTGATCATGAGAAAATTCTCGACCTGCTTTCAAAAGCAAGTCAGATCATGCAAGAGTTAAATAGCCAAGACATTGCTCAGTTTACAAGCGAGAAACTTAGGTCGTGGATCAATTCTATGCTTGCCTCGGGTGGA
>JBKDSZ010000209.1:0-8706 GCA_046340375.1 Cyanobacteriota bacterium
CCGGGGGACTCGCGGGGCAGCGGGGCTGTGTGTTGCGTCTGCACGCGGTGGAGGGGGCGTTGGGCGGGGGGGAAGCGACGCCCCTGGTTCCTGGCGCGGCCGATGGGGGGGCTCTGGAGCGGTGTGGCGCGGCCGTGGAACGGCTGAGGGGCTCTTGGAGCCGGGAGGAGCTGGAGCGGCGGCTGCCGGAGCTGCCTCCACCCGTGGCGTTCGCGTTGGGCGCGGCCCTGGCGGAGGCGGACGGGCTGGTGGGAGAGGGCGCGGGCGGTTGGCGGTTGGCGCCCCCCTCCGCCTGGTTGCTGCCCGCCGGAGCTGAGGCGCTGACTGTGGCACGCTCCCTGCTGGCGGCCCGATCCACGGCGCCGGTGGCGCCGGAGGGCCCTTTCGTCCCCTGGCCCCTCACCTTGAAGTGGAAGGTGGGCGTGCACAGAGAGGAGGAGGAGCGGGATTTGCACCAAGCGCTGCTGGCCCTGTTGCCCGCTGACGTGCGCCTGCGGCTGGACGCCAACGGCGGCTTCGATCGCGCCACGGCCCACCGCTGGGCGGATCACCTGCGGGGGGATGGCCGTTTGGAGTGGTTGGAGCAGCCCCTGGAGCCGGCGGACCTGGAGGGGTTGAAGGCGCTGGCCGAGCGGTTGCCGGTGGCCCTGGATGAATCCCTGTTGCACAAGCCCGTCCTGCGGGAGTGCTGGCGGGGCTGGCAGGTGCGCCGGCCGTCGCAGGAGGGCGATCCCCGCCCCTTGCTGCGGGCCCTGGAGGCGGGCCAGCCGTGCTGGATGGTGAGCACGAGCTTCGAAAGCGGCATCGGCCAGCGCTGGCTGGCCCACCTGGCGGCGCTCCAGGCCGCCGGCCCCACGCCCGTGGCGCCGGGCTTGGCCCCCGGTTGGCGGGCCCCCGGCGATCTGGCGTCGACGGACCCGGAGGTGGTGTGGCGGGCGGCGGCATCGGGAGGGTCCTGACCGAATGGCCAGCCCCCCCACGCCGTTGCTCTTGACTGCGGAGGCGGGCCTCCCCGCGCTGGAGGAGGCGCTGCGCCGCATGCCGCGCAATGGCGGTGTTGTCGGGTTGGCCCCGGACCTGGAGCGGGCGGTCTTGCGCCGGGCCCTGGGGGAGGGTCGGCCGGAGTGGGCCGCCGAAGGGCCGGCGGTGGTGGTGGGCAGTGGCGGCAGCAGCGGCGGACGGCGCTGGTGTCTGCAGCCCCTGGCCCGGCTGGAGGCCTCCGCCGCCGCCACGGGGGCGTGGTTGCGGGGGCTGGGGATCGAGCCGAGCCATGCCCTGGTGGTCAATCCCCTGCCGTGGCATCACGTGAGCGGACTGATGCCGTGGCTGCGCGCCCGGCAGTGGGAGGCGGAGCATCGCGTGGTGGCGCCGGCCCAGCTGCGCCAGCCCGCAGCGCTGGCCGCCGTCCTGCCCCCTCTCCGCAGCCGCCCCGCCCTGCTTTCCCTGGTCCCCACCCAGCTCCACCGGCTCCTGGCGGATCCAGCAGGGGTGGAGTGGTTGCGGGCATTCGCGCTGATCTGGGTGGGCGGCGCGCCCCTGGCCCCGGCGGAGGTGAACCGCAGCCGCAGGGCAGGCTTGCGGCTGGCCCCCTGCTACGGCAGCACGGAAACCGGCTCGATGGTGGCGGCCCTGGCGCCGGAGGCCTTCCTGGCGGGGGTGGGTGGCTGCGGCCTGCCGTTGCCCCATGCTCAGCTGCGCCTGGCGGCCCCCGATGGGGCGGTGGAGGTGCGGGCCACGAGCCTCAGCCCCGGTCATCTGAAGAACGGCCGGCTCCGCCCGTTGGCGATGGAGGGGGAGTGGTGGCGCAGCGGTGATCGCGGTCGCCTCGACCCGGGGAGCCTCACCCTCCTGGGGCGGCTGGATGGGGCCGTGCAGAGCGGCGGCGAAACGGTGTTTCCGGAGGAGGTGGAAAGGGCGTTGCTGGCCCTCGCGGCGGAACGGGCCCTGCCGGTGGCGGCGCTGCTGGTGGTGCCCCGGCCGGATCCGGAGTGGGGGGAGCGGTTGGTGGCGTTGGTGCGGCTGTCCGGGGGAGAGGGCGACGAGCGCTTGTTGCGGGTGTTGCGGAAGTTGGCGATGACGCTTCCTCCCGCCCAGCGGCCCGTGCAGTGGCGCCTCTGCCCGCAGCTGGCGCCCAATGGAATGGGGAAGTGGGAGCGGGCGCGGTGGGTGGACTGGGTGTCGAGGGGCGGGTGGTGAGCAGCCGTTGCGCCTCCTCCGTTGGTCTGGGTGACTGCCAACGGGGACCAGACCCTCGAACCTTCAGCCATGTCTGGCCTGGGGTGCCTGACGAGGAGCGGAGAGCGAGGAGCGCTCATCCTCCGCCAAAGCGATCCACTCCCTCAGACAGCGATCCAATCTCTCCAGCCTGGCCCTGGAGGCGACTCCTCCACCACCAGATTCCGATCGGAGCGGCGATGACGCGGCCTCCGGCGGGCTCACAACGGGGGGAGGCATCGCTGCGGCCATCGCGGTGGCAGCTGGGGACCCGGCCCCGGCGGAGAGCCTTCTTGCGAGAGAATGCGAGGAATGATTCCCTCCGCCATGGCACCGGCCGCCCCCCATCGCCTCGGCCACGTGGCCCTGCGGGTGCAGGACATGGAGCGGGCCAAGGCCTTCTACACCGCCCTCGGCCTGCGCCTCACCTGGGAGGCCAGCGACTGGTGCTACATGCAGTGGCCCCAAACGGGCGAGGGGATCGCCCTGCTCAGCCCCGGCTACACGGCGGCCGGCCCCCATTTCGCCTTCCACTTCCAGAACCGCGCCGCCATCGATCAGACCCGGGAGGAGCTGGTGGCCCTGGGCCACAGCTGCGGACCCGTGCACGACCACCGCGACGGCACCGCCTCGTTTTACATGCAGGATCCCGAGGGCAACTGGTTGGAGCTGCTCTATGAGCCGGCGGGAGGCCTGCCCTCCAATGTGGGCGCCACCCCCATCCCCCTCTCCTATCCCGACGGCACCGCGTGAGGAACGGCATCCCCACCGACAGCCCGCCAGTGATGAGCGTGGCGCCAGAGAACGGCGTCACAGCAGAACGGAACGTCGCGGTTGAGAGCGAGGCGCTGGAGCTGCTCGAATGGCCGCGCCTCTGCGGCCAGGTGGCCAGCTTTGCCACCACCCCCCTCGGTCAGCGCCAGGTGGAAGCCCTTCCCCTGGGAGCCACGGCCGCCGAAAGCCAGACCCTGCTGGGGGAAACCACCGAGCTTCTCGCCCTCGACGGCCTCACGGAAGGGGGCCTGAGCTTCCAGGGGGTGGCCGACTTGCGCCACACCGCAGCCCTCTGCGGCAAAGGGGGCACCGCCGGCGGCGAGGCCCTGCTGGAGGTGGCCACCACCCTGGCGGCGGCCCGCCGGCTCCGCCGCCAGATCGATGACCCCGCCCTGCGCCCCCTCACCACCGCCCTGGTGGCCGACCTCCGCACCCTGCCGGAACTGGAACAACGCCTGCGGTTCTGCCTGGAGGAGGGCGGTCGCGTGGCCGATCGCGCCAACCCGGCCCTCCAGGACTTGCGCCGCCAACTGGCGGCCGGCCGGGCCGAGCGGCGGGAAAGGCTCCAGGAGCTCCTGCGCCGCTGGGCGCCACTGCTGCAGGACACGGTGATCGCCGATCGCAACGGCAGGCCGGTGCTGGCGGTGAAGGCGGGCGCGGCCAGTCAACTGGCGGGTCTGGTGCACGACAGCTCCGCCTCCGGCAGCACCGTCTTTCTCGAACCCCAGGCCGTGATCCCCCTCGGCAATCGCCTGCGCGAGCTGGAGGGGCAGGAGCGGGAGCGGGAGCAGGCCGTGCTCCTGGAGCTCAGCGGGCTGGTGGGGGAAGAACAGGAGGCGATCGAAGGCCTGCAACGGATCCTGCTGCAGCTGGAGACCGCCCACGCCCGCGCGCGCTACAGCGCCTGGAGCGGCGGCCTGCGCCCGGAGCTGGCGACCGACCCCGGGGCGGCCTGGGTGTTGGAGGACCTGCGCCATCCGTTGCTGCTCTGGCAGGAGCGGCGGGAGGGAAGGCAGCCGGTGGTGCCTGTCAGCGTGCGGGTGGGGGAGCCCGTGCGGGTGGTGGCGATCACCGGACCCAACACCGGCGGCAAGACGGTGACGCTGAAGGCGGTGGGCCTGGCGGCCCTCATGGCACGCGCGGGCCTGTTTCTGCCCTGTGGCGCGACGCCGCGGCTGCCCTGGTGCAGCCAGGTGTTGGCGGATATCGGCGATGAGCAGTCGCTGCAGCAGAACCTCTCCACCTTCAGCGGCCACATCCGGCGCATCGCGCGCATCCTTGAGGCCCTGCCTCAGATCGCCGAAGGGGCGTCAGGGAACGGCTCGCCCCTGGGGGGGAACAGGGCTGGCGCCAGGCCGGATGGAGCGTCGCTTGTTCTCCTGGACGAAGTGGGGGCCGGCACCGATCCGGCGGAGGGCTCCGCCCTGGCCATCGCCCTGCTGCGCCTGCTGGCGGAACGGGCCCGGCTGACGATCGCCACCACCCACTTCGGCGAGCTCAAAGCCCTCAAATACGCCGACCCCCGCTTTGAGAACGCCTCCGTCGCCTTCGACGTCGACAGCCTCTCCCCCACGTACCACCTGCAGTGGGGCATCCCCGGTCGCAGCAACGCCCTGGCGATCGCCGCCCGGCTGGGCCTGGAGCCCGTCGTGCTCGATCGCGCCGCCGCCCTGCTCGCCCCCCGGGGCGAGAGGGATGTCAACGCCGTGATCGCCGGGCTGGAAAACCAGCGTCAACGGCAACAGGACGCCGCGGAGGAAGCGGCGGCCCTGCTCGCCCGCACCGAACTTCTCCACGAGGAACTGCTGGAGCGCTGGCAGCGGCAGAAGGAACAGAGCGACGAGCTGCGGGAGCAGCGTCGCCAGGAGCTGGAGCACTCCATCCGTACCGGCCAGGGGGAGGTGCGGCGCCTGATCCGTCGCCTTCGCCAAGCGGGTCGGGCCCAGCCGGCGGAGGCCGGAGAAGCCGCCAGGCAGGTGGGGCAGCGCCTGCGGCGGCTGGAGGAAGCCCACCGGCCCGAGCCGGAGCGGCGCGACCACCAGGGCTGGCTGCCGCAGGTGGGCGATCGGGTGCGGGTGCTCTCCCTGGGCAAGGCGGGAGAGGTGCTCGCCGTGGCCGACGACGGACGGGACCTCACCGTGCGCTGTGGCGTGATGCGCCTCACCCTGGAGATCACCGCCATCGAGGGCCTGCACGGCGAGAAGGCCACCCCGCCGGAGCCGCGCCAAACCGTGGTGGCCGTGCGAAGCCGCCGCAATCCCGCCAGTTGTGGTCCCCAGGTGCGCACCGAGCGCAACACCGTCGACGTGCGCGGCCTGCGGCTGCATGAAGCGGCGGCGGCGGTGGAGGAACGGCTCCGCGCCACCACCGGCCCCCTCTGGGTGATCCACGGCATCGGCACGGGCAAGCTCAAGCGAGGCCTGCGGGATTGGCTGGCCACCGTGCCCTACGTCGAGCGGGTGAGCGACGCTGAGCGGAGCGATGGCGGGCCGGGTTGCAGCGTGGTGTGGGTGAAGTGAGCCGGTCAGGCTGGCCATGACCTCAAGCGCACGCAGGCTTCAGTTGACGTGGCGCCAATCCCCATCTCCGACGGTCCGCCGCTCCAGGCAACCGAAGATCGCCTCCGGATGGGTGTAGTGCTTGAACTCCAACCAGTGACGATCGGGATCGATCAGGAAAAAACTGTGGTGCTCCAGCAGATCGCCACGAAACCGGACCTTGGGTTCCACACCGAAGCGCAAACCGGCCTGCCGGGCCCGATCGCGCAGGGCCTCCCAGTCGGCGAACGCATCGAACACCAAACCGAAATGGCGGGGGTAGATGCCCCGCTGCGGCCCTTCCGCCCCTGCGGGAGTGTGCTGGGCCACGAGTTGGTGCCCCCCCAGGTTGAGGATCAAGGCTTCGTCGCTGCGACGACCGACCACGCAGCCCAGACCCCCGGCGTACCAGCGCTCCGTCACCTCCAGATCAGCGGCGGGGATCGACAGATGAAAACAGGCGACGGCCATGGCGGACATTGGGATCGGAGGCAGTCCTCATCGGGGTGGATGCCGCGCTTCATCATCGGAGGCTTCGGGGGCAGGCCCCCGACGGCCCTGGCGCCGACAGCGTTCCGAACACCAACGCACCTCCTCCCATACCGCCTTCCACTTCCGGCGCCACTGAAAAGGGCGACCGCAACCGGCGCAGATCTTGGTGGGGCGATCGGCGTGATGGGGCATGGGAGCCAGTGTGGCAGGGCAGGAGGCGGGCTGTGGCGGCAGCAACGTCCTGAGCCCGCCACCCCGCGCACCATGGCGGGAGCCCCCCCGCCTCCAGCCACCGTGAGCGATCCCCCCAACAACTTCGCCTCCTTGCTGCTGATCATCGCTGGGGCCGTCAGCGCCCCCTTGGGCATCGGCCTGCCCCTGCTGCTCATCGGGCTGGCCCTCTTGCAGGAAGCCAATGGCAACCACACCTTTCCTCGCTTGCGGGGCTGGATGCAGTGGCTTCACACCGTCCAGTTCTGGCGCATGATCAAGCTGTACGTGCCATCCGACACCTTCACCCTGCGAGGGATGAGGCGGAGATCGCGCAGGATGTCCGCCTGCCTCTGGAGACCATTGCAGGCCAGGGAATCCAGAGGGACGATGGAGCGCTCATTGGTGAGGCCTCGCAAACGGTCCAACCATTCATCATTCACGCGCAATTGATCACGCAGCCGTTGCACCGCCGCGAGATTGTCCCGGTTCACTTGCGCACCTGCTTCATTGATTTCCTCAAGCAGGATTTTGAGAATGGCAGGGTAATTGCGAACAAATTCGACAGAGGCATAATACAATGTTGGCAGGTGTAAAGTGGGATCATCTTCGGCAAATAAATCCTGCAAGCTGGCTAAAGATCGACCTGGATATTCGCGTCGGCGAGGCGAATCCGCATAGGGTACCCACACCGACCAGGCCTTCACAGCCCCCTGGCGAAATTGCGTCAAGGCCGCGGAGCGAGAGAGAAACACCATCTCCACATCAGTCGGATTCAAGCCAGCTTTGTTCAGAGCGCGCACGAGCACATAGTGAGCGGTTGACCCCTCCTCAACCGCGATGCGGCAACCCCTTAGTTCGGCGAGGGCATGCAGGGGTGAATCATGGGGCACAAGAACGGCTTCTCCACCAGAGTGTGTATATTTATCTCGCGCAACACGAACAAACAACAAATCGGCCGCTTGGGCGAACACGCTGGGCGTGCCACCCCCGCCACCGAAGTCAATTTCGTTGGCATGCAGAGCCTGGAGCAGGGCGGAAGCAGAGAGAAAGTCATGCCACACCACACTCACACCGAGGGGGGCCAAGCGAAGCTCCAACCGCTGCTGCTGTCGCAACGCCTCCAGGTGCACCAACCCTTCCGGTACACCGATGCGCAACTGACCAAGGCGCCTCGCCTCCGTGGCCGCCGATGGCATGGATCCGGACAAGCGACGCTCCAACAGGCGAAAGCGGTCAATCAACAGGCAAACGCAAACGAACAGAACAAACAACAGCACGGTCTCCAGCGTGCGGTTGGATGTGGGTGAACGCTGAACGACAACCGCCAGAAGAGGCATGGCCACGGCTCCGCCAAGGAGAGCCTGGAAAAAGGGCCTGGTGGAACCCTGCACGCGGCGCGAAGGTCAACTTCGCTCATCCAACACCAGGGAGAGGCAGCTGAAGGTGCGCTGATGCAAGGCCAGCTACAAGGCGGTGTGCCTGAACCCACGAGACCCGCGCAGCGCTGAGCATAGGTTCGGTGGATCGGCGCTGATCGGATGACGGAACGGGGATGGATGGGGTGATCGAAGCCCTTCAGGCCGCCATAGCCGTCGCCATGGCGACAACATTCGATGACAATATCTATCTGACGGGCTTCTTCAGCGAAAACGATCGTTCCTTTCGTCCAATCCATGTGGTGGTAGGCGAGTTGCTGGGGTTCACAGCCCTGATGGCAACCAGCTGGATCGCCAGCCGGTTGTTGGCGGAGACCATTCCTCTGTCATCCATTGGCTGGCTGGGTCTGATGCCGCTGTTGATCGGCCTGTTCAACCTGATCCAACTGTTCCAGCCCGTTCAGCCCAGGGAGCTCGTGGCGATGACCGTCAAGGGATCGCCCGAGGACGGCTACGCCTCAAAGCGTCTGAAACTGAGAACCGTCTTGCGACAGCATCACACCTACAAGGTTTCGGCCGTCACCCTGTCCAATGGGGGCAATAACCTGTCGATCTACATTCCATTGCTGGCGACAAGCAGCTTGCCCGCAGCGCTTTTGACTGTAGCGATCTGCTACCTGGCCGTGATCAGCTGGTTGACGATCTCTTTTCGGCTGACGCGGTTGCCGCTTGTTGCCATCCATCTCAGTCGTCATGCACGGCGCCTGTTCCCCTTTGTCTTGATGTGGCTGGGATGGCGCATTCTCCATGACAGCGGTGCCTGGACAGGGTTGGAATCTAAACTTTGACAAAGGAAAAGGATCGCAACTAAAAGTCGGCAAATGGCTTGATAGATCGCTCAACAGCTTGATAAACGGCTCGTGGGTAGAGGTTGTTTTGCATGAAAATGCTGGCCAGAACTAGGGAAACTCTGGAAAACCCCGCCACCCTGCGCGAGAATGGGCCTGTGATCGCAGGTGTGGACTGGCTTCATGGGTACCAAGCAGTTTGGTTTCGGTGATTACGAGCAGACAACGGCCAAAAAGCGCACCAAACGCGAG
>JBKDSZ010000210.1:0-4645 GCA_046340375.1 Cyanobacteriota bacterium
CTGTTGAATTGAAGAAAGCCATCGTGGAAACAGAAAAGCAAACCGTGCTTCGGTTTCTATATAATGAAGCTACCATACCTGCTGATAAAAAAGTAAACATTCAGGCCAGGAAGATGCCTGTGAATGAATTTTTATCTCGCATGTTCCAGGGTACCGGTGTTCAGTATAAAATCATGGAGAATAACCTGGTGGTTTTGACGGCCCCCGGTACTACGATGTCAGTGCTGGCAGAAAGGCAAGTGGAAGGCCGGGTGACTGATGAAGCCGGGAATCCGTTGTCTGGTGCGTCAGTTCTTGTCAAGGGCACCCAACAAGGGACAGTGACGGATGCCAATGGAAATTTCACTTTAAAGGTTCCTGACAACGGAACAATACAGATCAGTGCGGTTGGCTATGAAACACAGGATATCGCTACTGCCGGAAGAACAGACTTTAACATTGTCCTGAAACAAAGGGTGCAAACCCAGGAGCAAATTGTTGTGATTGGTTATGGTACGGCACGGAAAAAAGACCTCACGGGTTCATCTGTATCCATCAAGGGTTCAGATATCGCCAATCTCCCCGTGCTCACTGCCACGCAGGCCATTCAGGGTCGTGCGGCCGGTGTGCAGGTGGTGAACAGCGGTGCCCCGGGAAGTGCGCCAACCGTGCGCATCCGTGGTACGGGATCTATCCTTGGTGGTGTTGAACCGCTTTATGTGGTGGATGGAATCATCACTACAGACATTCGCAACATCAATGCTGCAGATATCCTGACAGTAGACATCCTGAAAGACGCGGCATCCACCGCTATCTACGGTGCCCGTGCTGCCAACGGTGTGGTACTGATCACTACTCGGGCAGGAACCAGTGGTAAACTCAAAGTAAAATATGATGGTCAGGTAGGTGCAAGGTTGATGACCCACGCGGTTGACATGAGCGGCCCCAACTTGTTTGCTTTATACTCCAACGATGCGGCGCAATCACCCGTGATCTCATCGGCAGATATCACCGGTTCCACCTACTGGTACGATGAACTGACAAGGCCGGCGCTGTTTAACAACCATACCATTTCCGTTAACGGCGGTAAAAAGAAATATAGGTTTTATGCTTCCGGTGGTTACCTCAATGACAATGGTATCCTGCTTGACAACAACTACCAGCGGTACACCATTCGTTTCAACCAGGAATTTGCGGCTACCAGCAAACTGAAGTTCGGCAACAATATCAATTACAGTCATTACAAGTCTGAGAACAAACCATTCAGCTTGTTCTCTACAGCCTATGTAGCAGCGCCGATCTTTGAACCTTACAACACTGACGGAAGTTTCGGCAATACCACAAAAAGTGATGTGGGCAATCCGATGGCCACCTTGAAAACCACGAACAACAGGAGTTGGGGCGACAGGCTGCAATTTTCACTATGGGGTGATTACAAGATCCTGAAGAATCTGAGCTTTAGATCCAGCTTCGGCATAGACCTTGAGCAAAACCTCGGACACAATTATGTGCCCGTGTATAAAACGTTCACTGCCACTGGCCAAGAAGCAGGGCAAAGGGTAGAACGCAGTTCGCTCACATACACCAGAGATAGTTTATACCACTGGACCTGGGATAATTTCCTGACCTATGACCTTAAGCTGGGATCCAACAGTAAGCTTAAATTGGTAGGTGGTCACACCGCGGAAAGAAGGGATGGCTGGAGGAATACCGCTACCAGAGTAAATGTGGCCAATGATGAAAACGAATGGGTCCTGAACTTTGCTGATACAACAGGCGGACAGGAGAATGTACGCCTCCCCACGTTTAGCTATTTCCGGCGAGAGTCGTGGTTTGTACGCGCCAACTACACTTTGTTGGATCGTTATCTTATCAACGTGACGGTGCGCAGGGATGCCAGCAGTAATTTTCCCGAATCCAAGCGATGGGGAACCTTCCCATCCATTGGTGTGGGTTGGGTATTGTCTGACGAGGCGTTCATGAGCGGCAATAAGACCTTTGATGTGCTGAAGCTTCGCGCTAGCTATGGTTTGGTGGGTAACGATGCCATTGCACCTGGTCAATTTGCCATTATTCCCACAGAACGTTTATGGGCATATTGGGGAGACACGAGATTGAACGGCGCAACGGTACTAGGGATTAAAGACCCCAACCTGCAATGGGAGGTTGTCAAGGAATTCAACATTGGTCTTGACTTTGCGATGTTCGATCGCAGGTTGACCGGTGAAATCGATTATTATAATAAGCTGGCTACGAAAGCACTGTATACCATTCCACTGCCGTCAGTAGGATTTGGTAGTAGTTTGTTGACCAATGCGGCGGACGTACTGAACCGTGGTGTGGAAATTGCATTGGGATGGACGGAAGATCTCAACCAGAATTTCAGGTATTCTATCCGGGGTAATATCACCTTTAATCATAATGAGGTAAAGAATATTGGACTGGGTAAGGCATTGTACGATGGTAGCCTGAACAATGGCTACCTCGCCACCATTACGGATGTAGGACTGCCCATTGGCTCATTCTATGTGTATAAAACCGATGGCATTTACCAAACGCAGGCTGAAGTGGATGCGTCAACCCATTTACCAACGGCACAGGCTGGTGATTTCAGGATTGTGGATATGAACAGTGACAAAGTGATTGATGAAAAAGACAGGGTAGCGGTAGGGTCGGCCCAACCCAAATACTACTATGGTATTAATGGTTCCGTAAATTGGAAGAAATGGGATTTTGCCCTTGATCTGTTCGGCAGCGGTGGCAACAAAGTGTACAATGCCAAGAAGGGCTTACGCTATGGCGGTAACTACAATATTGAGTATGAAGTGGCCAACAATCGCTGGCAGCCGGGCAGCGGTGAGAACAAGTATCCCCGAGCGTTCAATGGAACACAACCTCCTTTGGACTATTTCGTGGAAGACGGTTCTTTCCTGCGCGTGAACAATATTTCTGTAGGTTACAATTTTGCGACGGCGAAGTGGAAGCATTTTGATAAGCTTCGCATCTATGCAAGTGCGCAGAATCCTTTCATCCTGACGCCATATACCGGCTTTACACCGGAGATGCCTGGGTCACCCCTGGCTTCAGGAATAGAGTTGAATATTTATCCAGTGTCAGCTACTTATATTCTTGGTGTTAACCTTCAATTCCGTTGATCATGAAAAAGAATATTATAACCTATAGCCTTCTGGTGATCATGCTGGTGTTGAGTAATTCCTGCGGCAAGGAGTTTTTGAATGAACCCCCTCGCACGGTCACCATTGATGACCTGATCAATAATCCAACCGAAGGCGCGCCCCGGCTAACGGGTGCGGTGTACAATAAATTATATGATTGGGATGTGCACACGTTTTCATGGATCGGTGTGTCAAGTATTACGAGTGATGATGCAGATAAGGGCAGCGAGTTGGGCGATGCCGGTACAGACAAGGACCAACTGGATGCCTGGACCTTTGGTCCCTCATCATTCTCATTTAATGAATTGTGGGTGGGTTTGTTCGATGGGATAGGACGTTCAGCTTACGCCATAAAATACATCAGTGAGATGAAAATGCCTGAAGCGGAGAAGCAACGATACATTGCGGAAAGAAAATTGCTGCGCGCGTATTTCTATTTCAATCTCGTTCGTTGTTTCGGTGGCGTACCCAAAATAGATAAAGTGTTGGAATCACAAGACGATGTAGCCCAGGCTTCCACCAGGGCAACGGAAGTGGAGATCTGGGCCTTTATTGAAAAAGATGCCACAGAAGCAATGGCTGCGTTGCCGTTAACCGTGCCTGCGGCAGAAAGGGGGCGGGTAACAAAATATGCGGCCATGGCTCTTTTGGCAAAAGCCAGCCTCTACCAAAAGAAATGGAGTGCAGCAAAGGCTTATGCAGACCAGATCATCAACTCGGGCAGTTTTGGATTGCTGGGTGATTACGCGATCGTATGGCGTGAAGCGGGTGAGTATTCCAAGGAATCCGTTTGGGAAGTCAACGCCATCGGTGGAGGTACGCAACCAAAGGGTGTGCAGCAGTATACGAATGTGCAGGACATTAGGCCACGTGGTTGGGGATTCAACACTCCATCCGCCGATCTTTCCAATAGTTATGATCCGGCAGACAAGCGCCGTGCAGCTACAATTATGTATCGCGGCCAAACGCTTTGGGACGGCGAGATTTTTTTGAGTACCGCACCAAATGAGCGCTACAGCTATAAGCCTTTTGTTAGTCGCACCCAGGAGTCCTGGGGTGGCGACCAGGACCAGACCAATAAAAACTATCGGGTCTTCCGCTATGCCGAGATCTTATTGATCAAGGCCGAAGCAGAAATGGAATTGAACAACCTTACACCTGCGAAAGACGCGCTTGACCTGATCAGGATGCGTGCTGGTTTACCGAAGACCACGGCTGCCACGCAGGTTGATCTTCGCCAGGCGATATACCGGGAACGCAGGTGGGAGATGGCGATGGAGCACGACAGAACCTTTGACCTGCGCAGGACGGGCAGGGCAGGCGCTGTGCTGAGGGCGCATGGTAAAGCATATGTGGATGGGAAGCATGATTTGTTTCCGATCCCGCAGATCCAGATTGACAGAAGCAGCAATCGGCTCACACAAAATCCAGGCTATTAAAATTAAAAAATAGTAAACAAAAAAGTCTTAAGAGAACAGTCTTAACCAATT
>JBKDSZ010000211.1:0-2437 GCA_046340375.1 Cyanobacteriota bacterium
AACGCCTCCGGTCGCGAGAGCGTGAGGGGCACGAGGGCGTTTCCCGCGGCGGCCCAAAGCGTGTCGCTGTCGAGGGCCTGCCGCCGCACCATCGCCAGCCCCACCTGGAGGCCGTCGTCGAGCACCAGGGCGGAGGTGAGCACCCCGGCCCGGGCGCCCTCCGCCGTTTGCAGCTCCAGGCCCGGTTCCAAACGCTCCCCGGGCCCGGCCTGCCAGCGGCGCAGCTGTTGCTTCACGCCATCGCTGCTGGCCAGCTTGGCAAGGGTTTCCTGGCCCGCATAGCAGCCTTTGCTCAGGCTGACCCGATCCGCCAGGCCCAGTTCGAAGGGATTGAAGGCGTCGCTGATCTCCCCGGGCCAGGCCGGTTCCCCCTGGCGCAGCCGCCACCGCTCCGCTTCCGCCTCCGAGAGCCGGGGCAGGCCGTCGCGTTCCGCTGGCGGGGGCGCCTCTCCCCGCAGGAGCGCGTCGCCCCCGAGCCACCAGCCTCCCGCCAGGGGGCGCCAGGAGCCCGGCGGGGAGGGCGGCGGCCCGATCACCCGCCACCAGCGGCCGTTCTGGAGCGGACCCAGCTCCACCTGATCGGCGGGAAAGAGCACCCGATCGAGGGCCTCTCGCAGGACGGCGCCCTCTCCGGCGATCAGTGCCAGCCAGACGCCGTCCTCCTCCACCACAACCTCCGCCAGACCCCGCAAGCGGGCCGTGGGGGTGAGACAGCAGGTGGAGCGCCAGTCGCCGGGACGGGCGGTCTGCAGGTCCTGGCTCGTCTGGCCGTGGAGCACCCGCAGGGCGTCCGGGCCGGTGAGGCGCAGCAGGGCCACGGGCTGCTCCAGGAGGTGGGGCGTGGCGGGGCTCCAGGCCCAGGGGGAGGGGATGGTGGTGGTCATGGGAGGGTGCTGGCGGCGGCCGCCACCTGATCCAACAGGAAGAGGCTGCGGAGCTCCAGGCCCTCCGCTTCCAGGGCAGCCGCGCCACCCTCCTGGCGATCGACGATGGCCACCACCCGGTGCACCGCGTAGCCCGCCTCCCGCAGCTGCCGGACCGCCTGGAGCGCGGAGCCGCCGGAGGTCACCACGTCTTCGAGCACGGTGATCCGGGCGCCGGCCGCCGGTAGGGGACCCTCCAGCCAGGCGCCGGTGCCATGGCCTTTGGCCTCCTTGCGCACGATCAAGGCGTCGAGCGACCGACCGGTCAGGGCCGCTTGCAGCGCCACCGCGCTGACGAGGGGATCCGCTCCCAGGGTGAGGCCCGCCACGGCGACCGCCTCCGGTTCCACGTCCGCCAGCAGCCGCTGGCCCAGAAGGGCCAGGCCGACGCCGCTGAGGCTGACGGGCTTGCAGTTCACGTAGTGGGGGCTGGTGCGTCCGGAGGCGAGGGTGAAGCTGCCGCGGCGGTAGGCGCGGGCCGCCAGCAGGGAGAGGAGCGGGTCGCGTTGCGCCTCGGCTCCTTCGGACAGGGGTGGCGGCGGGGAGGACGGCATGGCAGCGGTCGGTCGGAGCTGGTGCAATGCTGCTGCACGGGGTAAGTTCACGAAGGGATGACCCCTCATCCCGCGCAGGTCTCAAAACCTTCCAGTCTGTCGCATCATGGTCGTGCATCGCTCTCCCTTCAGTCGACGGCGCGGGTGGCTTGGCGTGGCCGCTGTCCTCCCGCTCCTCGCTGGCCCCCTGGCCGCCCAGACCGGTCCTGTGCTCTGCACCACCACCTTGGAGGCCCCTCTGGTCGTGCCCGGCCAACCGCTCCCCGAGCGCGCCGGCCCCCGGGAGGTGACCCGCTGCGGCGTGATCGGAACGGTGTCGGATCTGGTGCGCCAGCGGTATTTCACCTACCGGGCCCCGTTCGCCAGAGGGGTCGACGTCGCCCACCAGATCACCGATCTCTTCGGCCTGGCCATGGCGGGCCGCAGCGGCAACCAGATCATGGGGGCGGGTTTCCCGGATCAGGCGATCATCTGGGATGGCTCGGCGATCGAAACCACCAACAGTTTTCTGATGGATCAGCAGGTGCAACTGGTGCCGAGCCGCACAGCGGATCTTCCTTCTCCCTACACCACCAGCGTCCGCACCGAAGTCAACACCCGCGGGCCCTACCCTTCCCAGGCCTACCCTGACGACGCTTCAGCGCTCCGCTGAGGCGTGCGCCCGGGCCAGTGGCAGACCAGCCGGGGCTCAGCAAGGGGGTCTAGCAATCTGGTGAATGCAGCGAACTCATAATTCGCCGTAGGTGGGTTCGATCCCCACGGCCCCCATCCCCCAAAACCCAGTCACAGAGGAGGTTTTCAGCCAAAGCAGAGCATCGACGAGAGGCCTGGCTAGGCACCGTTTAGGCACAGATCGGCCCGTTTTGGGCGAGAGTAGGCACGCTTTTAGGCACGCCTCATGGCCGGCCGGGACCCCTACCTCACGCGGATCAACCGGGCCTTGAGGGACCTGGGCTCCAG
>JBKDSZ010000212.1:0-5338 GCA_046340375.1 Cyanobacteriota bacterium
ATTGAACCTGTTGCGGTTGGCGGGGTATGAATCAATCCGCTCTGGCATGCAGAGCGTGATGCACGACATTGGGCAGCTGCTGGCGATGGCGAGACGTCAGCCGGATCACTCAGCCTGCTGATACTTTGAATCAGCCCTGCCCGCTTGCTCGCGTCCCCAAGGCTCACCAGGGCATGGTCACCGCTGCCCTGCGCAGTGTGTTCGCGCAGGAGAGCGCAGCGGAGATCGTCAGCCGCTGGGATGACCTGGCCGCCTCACTGGCGGATCGCTTCCCCAATGACCACTGGCGCAAGATCTGGAGCACCAACCTTCTGGAGCGGGTCAATGAGGAGATCAAGCGCTGCACTCGCGTTGCGGGGATCTTCCCCAACGACGTGGCGATTCGAGCCTTCGACTATACACTACTCAAAGGGACGCGGCCGCTTTGGCTTATCCGATTGTCTTCACGAACCTTGCAATCATTCAGGAGAAGGTGGATGCCCAGCGGCAGCTTGCACACGTTCAAACGGACAGCTTCCCCCTGGAGAAACAACGCGATGCGGCAGAAAGCATCCCGTTGTCGATGGCCGCGTGACGGCCTCGTCGGTTATCGTTGGCTTAAGCAAGTACTGATCAGTCAAACAAAACCATTTCAACCGAGGATGATCTAAATGACATAAGTTAGCCCTAAGTAACCCGGCCACATCCTGACTAATTGGCGTGACTGGGTTGCCAGACTCAAGTCCTAAAACGATCCAGATCAAGACCGGCCACCACCATGCCAAGCAACAGTGCAAAAAGCGCAACAGCCACCGACCTCATTCGTCAATACATGTTCGGATCTCTGGCAACAAAGATGATGCCATCGCTACCCATCCTGGATGATGCCTTGGAGTGCGAGGTGCGCCTGCGACTTGTCCAGGCGCTAGCGAAGAATTATGACATCAACGTTTCCAGCCAACGGCTCCGTCGCCTGTTAGGGGAACTTGTGGGCATCGGTCCCAGTGGCATGGCTGCAAAACTCGTGAGCGATGCGATCACACCGAGTCGCCACGGGGAACAAATCCTTCAGGAAGCCCAGGCCTTTATGGGAGAGTCTTTCATGGATGGTGCACAAGAATTCGCGGGCCGACTCATCAAGACAATCGTTCCAGGCGCACGGCTTGTCCTTGATTTTGGCGAGATTGTTGAAGCGCATGCTAGACTTTATGCGGTGGGACGTGTATTCATGAAGCATTTTGAGGACGTCGGAACACTCATAGATTTTAATGCATCCCTGCACAAAGAAGAGTATGAGAAAGAACTCCTGATTGGGCACAAGATTGTGGAGATCTGGGCGATGAAAGGGCAAAGCTGAAATAACCTTTCACGAAGATGTGAGATGGGGCTTGTTGGGCAGGGGAAACGGCTGGCGCGGCGCTGAGCAACCTTACGCACACCATGCAGCCCATCGCCAGCTGGCGATGGGGCGGGCCTGACTGGCGGGACCCCCGAAACTGGGCGAGCGCTTCTGGCGGAGGGGAAGGCGGCGGACCCTGCCAGGGGACATCGAAAAGTGAACCACCGCTTCAGTTTTCGGTGTCGCCTGACACGCCTCACGCTCAGCCTCCAGCTGGCAGCGGTGCAGCAGCTCCTGCTCTGCCAGCAACCGCTCATTGAGCGCATCCACTCATTCAGGAGTCAAGCCTGGTCGGCTGGGATTCCTTGAATCAGCACGGTCGCCTGACAGCGTTTTCAGCCGGCCTGACCCGATCCTGACGGCCAATCTCGGCGTTCCTTGAGGGCGGGGGGAACCTTTGACTGGCTGAGGAGGCGAAATTCTCATGAAATGATTTTGCAAGCGCCACAACTTCCTTCAAGGTTCCGATGCTTGATCGAAGCGCAATGGCCACGAAAACAAAAAGACAGCAGGGACCACCAAGACGACTGCCAGGGTGCCTACCGCGTGGCATTCACCACTGCTTCCGTGTGGTGAAAGGACTGTTGCTATTGCTGTTGGGCTTTACCCTGCCAGCCGCCAGTCAGGAGCAGTTAGCCGCTGCGGATGCCTTGTGCCGAACAATGGGGCCCGGGATGGTGATCACGATCAGTGTCGGAATCCTGATGTTCATCGTTTTGATTCTTGGCCTGATTTACTGGCGGTTGGAGCATGGTGGCTGGTCGCTCGCCAATGCCGCCTCAGAGCCCACCACGCTGCGCATTCCCCTGGACGCGAACTGGGCCCAATCGGTGGGAGACAAAAAGAGTCTTCTCGGCAGGAAAGATCCCCATGGGCCGGTGGTCTCGCTCACGGTGATGGAAGCGAGCAGCAGTCGCTTGATCGCCCTGGCTGGCATGGTGTGCATTCTGTTCGTTTATGTCGGCTTCGCTGTATTCGCGCTCTACACCTTTGGACTCACCTGTCAGATGCCCGCCTCGACAGTGGCGGTGACCACCTTTCTGACCTCCGGTCTGACCTTGTTTGCCCCCTACGTGGCCAACAAGGTGTCTGGCCTGTTGCAACCCCTGCGGCCCACACAACAACCACCTGCAGAGCCCATGGCCGCACGGCCTGTGGAGCCGCCCCCCCCGTCTCTGCAGCCCGCACGGCCCCAACTCCCGGAGGTGACGTCCGCCGCGAGAAACGACCTCAGTCGCCGGACAAGTGCCATCCCCCCCATCGCACCGCCTCACCACCGGTCCAACCAACGACTCCGAGCCCGGCTGGGTTGTCCGTGGCGGCCCAGGTCGCGTCAGGCCCCCCCGAGCAGCCCTCCCAGGGATCAACCACGGCGAATGCCCCCTACGGAAATGCGGTGCGACTGATCGCCCAGTTCGAGGGGTTTGTGGACCATGCCTACCCCGATCCGGCCAGCGGCGGCGAGCCCTGGACCATCGGCTATGGCTTCACCAGCTTGGATGGTCGCCCCGTGCGGCCGGGCGATTCCATCAGCCGGGCGGAAGGGGATGCCCAGCTGTTGGCTGGCGTGAATGGTTGCGCCCGTCATCTGGCCACCTGCATTCCCTACTGGAGCGCCATGGCCGACGATCAGCGCTGTGCCCTGATCTCCTTTGCCTGGAATTTGGGGGAAGACTTTTATGGCGGCGATGGCTTCGCCACCATCAGCCGTGCCTTGCGGGAGCGGGATTGGTCCTCGGTCCCCCAGGCGCTGCTGCTGTATTGCGACCCGGGAACAGCGGTGAGTGATGGGCTGCTGAGGCGCCGGCAGGCGGAGGGGCAGCTCTGGCAGAGGGGATTGTCGGAGCCGGCCACCCCCGCAGCCAGCGTCGGGTTATCCCTCACCACGGCAAACGTCCCCATGGCCAAGGTCGTCAATACGGCTCGCGGATCGCAGGCCCATGGGGCCAACCCCCTCTCCGTGCCCTGGTTTGACCAGTTGTCGATGGACGACGGCCAAGGGTGGCGGGATTGCTTTTCCGCCAGCTCGGCCATGCTGGCGGCCTTCTGGGGCAAGGAGCCCAACGAGGACGACTACAACGCTCTGCGCGGCCACTACGGCGACTCCACCAGCGCCGAAGCGCAGCTTGCGGCGCTGCGACACCTGGGCCTGAAGGCGGAGTTCCGCACGGATGGCACCTTGCAGACTCTTAAAGATGAGATCGACGCGGGTCGGCCGGTGGCGGTGGGTTGGCTGCACCACGGTCCACCATCGGCGCCGAGTGGCGGCGGCCACTGGACCGTGGTGATCGGCTACGACGCCACCGGCGTGATCATGAATGACCCCTATGGCAGTTGCGATCTGGTGAATGGCGGCTATCCCGCCAACCACAACGGCGCCCATCAGCACTATTCCTATGCCAACTGGGAGCCCCGTTGGCGGCCGCAGGGGAGTGGGGGCTGGTATCTGGTGGCCCAGCGTTGAGAGCCCAAGCCACCGTCGCGATGGGCGGCCGTCGCTGGTCAACGCTGATGCGCGCCTTGCTCGACACCCTGATCGAGCCGACTCCGCCCGCGCCAGAGAGATCCGCTGCCGCCACTCCCGCTACCGCCCATCGACTCAGCCGCTCGGGGCAGCTCGCCCTGGGGTTGACCATCTCGCTCCTGGCTGTCCTCCTGTATGCGCAAACACTGGCGGCGAATCTGCGGTTGAGTCAGCGCTTTGCCTTTTGCCAACCGCAGCGGTCGGCAGGGTTGGCCCCGAGCGAAGCGGCGCGGCAAACCCAGAGCCTGATCCGCAACCTCACGGGCGCCACGCCGTCCCAGAAGTTGCGGCTGGCCCAGCAGGCCAACGGATTAGCTGTGGAAAGCGAGCGCTTCTGCGGGCTGGCCGCCCTGAATCACGCGCAGGAGGCGGCGTTGCTGACGGTGGCCACCGCGGCGTTGTGCCTGCTGTGTCTGACGGTGGTCCTGGGGTTGGTCCACGGGTTGATGAACAGCACCAATCGCACGTTGCGCACCTTGCAGGTGACCGCTGTGTTCTTGCTGTTGGTTCCGATGGTGTTCCTCCAGCTTGGAGAACAGGTGCCCAATAGCAACTTCTATCTTAGGCTCTATCTATCACATCGTAACTTGCACCAGCAATTGTTGAGTGCTCTGGCCAATCAAGACCTGCCTGTGATGAATCCGAATCCCACCAAAACCAACAATGGTCCGATGAAGCCCCTGCCTGTCCTGGGCGTCTCGGCCAGGGTGGCGGAGCTGATTCGTTCCGTGGATCTCCAGGTGCAGGCCCTGCCACCTGTTCCGTTGAAAATGAATGATTCTGGCGTGATCCAGGTGCTTCAAGTGATCACGAATGGCTGGAAGAACGAATTTACGAAAGAATGAAAACCACCTCCTCCCCCGATTGGAAGCGGCTCCCTCGGGGTCCGCCCGAGTGCATATGTCCACGCTTACACCATCCCCTTGATTTCCACACCTATTGCCATGAGCACCCCCAATCCGTTTCGAGCCCAGTGGACCAAGCTGATCGCCAACGCCTGGTCAAATCCTTCCTTTCGTGCTCAATTTGATGCCAATCCAGCTGCCATCCTGCTGTCGTATGGCATTCAGACCGTGCAGGGTCATGACGTGTCTCAACTCACCGGAAAGATCAAGGTGACCGCTCAAGCTCCGAACTGGACGCAAAAGCCTTCTTTCGCTAACGGTGAGCTCACGCTTCCCTTCCCCACGCCAGCAAAAAGCTATTCGTAGCCATCGCGATTAGCCCTTCGTCTTCATCCCTCCTTTTCTGGACATCAATCCACCATGACGTCGTCTTCCTGCAGCCCGTTCATTCCGGCTGGCTCCTATCAAGAATCCTGGAGCGCCAACACAGTCATTACAGTCATCCTCACAGCGACATGCAAGAATGCAAACGGCGGATCAAACCAGTCAACCCTAACGTTTAATTCTGGTGCTCTCTCGGGGATTAACGAC
>JBKDSZ010000213.1:0-17595 GCA_046340375.1 Cyanobacteriota bacterium
CCAGGGCCACCTCCCGCGCCAGGCGCTCCCGCGCCGGGGCCGCCACCTCATCCAGCCCCGGCGTGTCGATCAGATCAACCCCCGACAGCAGGGCCTGCAGCCCCAGCTGGGTGCCGCCCAGCAGGGCGTTGTGGCTGCCAAGGCGGAGCAGGAGGCGGCGGGCGCCGCTGCGGGTCATCGGCAGGCCGTAGATCCGGCAGAGCTGGAGCACCAGGGCGCTGTCGCACATCAGGCCGCCCGCCAGGTCCAGCCCCAGGACGGGGTTGAGGGCCACGCCGGCGGCCTTGGCGGCGGCGTAGCGGGCGATGAGGGCGCGGGCCTGGCGGCGGCCGTGGCGCAGGCGGCAGCGGAAGAGATCCCGGGCGAAGGCATCCGCGGCCCGCAGGGCATTGAGGGCCAGCAACCGCTCCCCCTCCTCCGCCAGCAGGGCCAGCAGCGCCTCCCGCAGGGGGTCGACCCGTGCCGGGCCCGGCACGCCCCGCCCCCCCCCGTCGGCCAGAAGGCGCGCCTGGCGCGGGGCGGCGACGACCGCCAGGAGCTCCAGGTGGCGGGCGGCGGCGGGCAGGCGGCTCCGCAGGCTGGCGAGCAGGGCGGGCAGCTCCGCCTCCGGCCAGCAATCGGCGCGGTTGAGCACCAGAAGCAGGGGCTTGCCGCTCGCCAGGAGACCCTCCAGCACCGCCGCCTCCACCCGGCTGAGATCGGCGTCGACCACCAGCAGCACCAGATCCGCCCCCAGGGCCACCTCCCGCGCCAGGCGCTCCCGCGCTGGGGCCGCCACCTCATCCAGCCCCGGCGTGTCCACAAGATCCACACCCGAGAGGCCCGGAATCGTCACGTCCCAGGGGCACACCTCCGCCCGGCGGGTGGAGCCATGGGCCACATCGGCGGCAAAGCGCTCCTTCCCGAGGAGGGCATTGAGCAGGCTGCTCTTGCCCACCCCCACCCGGCCGAGCACGGCCACCCGCGGCCGGCGCCGCTCCAGACGCCGGATCTGGGCCTCCAGGGCCTCCCACTCCGCCGCCAGGGCCGCCCGTTCCTGCGGGCCGAGGCGCAGCTCGGTGCGCCAACGGGCCAGGAGGAGCCGGGCCCGTTCCGCGATCGGTGGCGCCTCGGTGGAAGCGATCACGGCAGACAGGCGGCGGCCATCAGGGGTCAAGCGCTTGACGCTATTTAATCGGTAGACGCCCCCCCGCGCCGCCGCGCTCCATCGCCCATGGCCCCCGATCCCGCTCCCCCCTCCGCCCTCGCCCCGGAGGTGTTCGCCGACCGGCGGGATCGCTTTCTTCATCGGCTGGGCAGCGCTGCGGCCGTGATCCCCGCCGCGCCCCTGCGCACCCACCACGCGGATGTGGAGCATGCGTTCCGGCAGGACAGCGACTTCTGGTATCTCACCGGCTTCGATGAGCCCGGCGCCGTGGCGCTGTTCCTCCCCCACCGGCCCGAGCATCGGTTCGTGCTGTTCGTGGCGCCGCGCGAGGCGAAGGCGGAGGTGTGGAACGGCTTCCGCTGGGGATGCGAGGGGGCGGTGGACAGGTTCGGCGCCAGCCTGGCCCATCCGCTCTCCGAGCTGGAGGAGCGCCTGCCGGGATACCTGGAGGGGGCGGAAGGCATCGCCTTTCGGGTGGGCCGCCACCCCAAGGTGGAGCCCCTGGTGCTCCAGACCTGGGCGCGGCAGCTCGATCGCGCGGCCCGCAGCGGCACCGCCGCCCTGGGTCTGGTGGCGCCGTGCGGGATTCTCCATGAGCTGCGGCTGCGCAAGAGCGCGGAGGAGCTGGCGTTGTTGCGCCAGGCCGCCCGCATCTCCGCCGAGGCCCATGAGCTGGCCCGTGCGGTCGCCCGGCCGGGGCTGACGGAGCGGCAGGTGCAGGCGGTGATCGAGCAGCACTTTCTGGAGCAGGGGGCCCGCGGGCCGGCCTACGGCTCCATCGTCGCCGGTGGAGACAATGCCTGCGTGTTGCACTACACAGCCAACAGCGCTGAACTGCGCGACGGCGATCTGCTCCTGATCGACGCCGGCTGCAGCCTCAACGACTACTACAACGGCGACATCACCCGCACCTTCCCGATCAACGGTCGCTTCAGCGGCGAGCAACGCGCGCTCTACGACCTGGTGCTCGCCGCCCAGGAGGCCTCCGTGGCGGAGGTGCGCCCCGGCGCGACGGCGGAGGGGGTGCACGAGAAGGCGGTGCGGGTGTTGGTGGAGGGTCTGGTGGCGCTGGGCCTGCTGAGGGGCGCGGTGGACGACCTGATCCAGCAGGGGACCTACCGGCACCTCTACATGCACCGCACGGGCCACTGGCTCGGGCTGGACGTGCACGATGTGGGCGCCTACCGGCTGGGGGAACGGCATGTGGACCTGGAGCCGGGCATGGTGCTCACGGTGGAGCCGGGGCTTTACATCAGTGATCGCTTGCCCGTGCCCGAGGGCCAGCCCGCCATCGACGACCGTTGGAAGGGGATCGGCATCCGCATCGAGGACGACGTGGCTGTGACTGACCATGGCCATGAGGTGCTCACGGCGGCGGCGCTCAAGGCCGCCGCGGCGATGGAGCGCTGAGGGGGCTCTCGCCCCCGGGGAGGAAAGCCGGTGGCAAGAATGCGCCCAGCCGTTCCCCGCCTGTGGACTCCCCTCCTCCCGCCGCCGCGTCGAGCGCCCCCCCGCAGGTGGCGGTGGTGATGGGCAGCGATTCCGATCTGCCCACCCTCCAGCCGGCGGTGGAGATCCTGGCGGCGTTCGGGCTCCAGGCGGAGGTGCGCGTGCTCTCGGCCCACCGCACGCCACTGGAGATGGTGGCCTTCGCGCGGGAGGCCGCCGGACGGGGCTTGCGGGTGATCATCGCCGGTGCCGGCGGCGCCGCCCATCTGCCGGGGATGGTGGCCTCCCTCACGCCCCTGCCGGTGATCGGCGTGCCGGTGCGGAGCCAGGCGTTGTCGGGGGTGGATTCGCTCCATTCGATCGTGCAGATGCCGGCGGGCATCCCGGTGGCCACCGTGGCGATCGGCAATGGCACCAACGCGGGCCTGCTGGCGGTGCAGATCCTCGCCACCGCCGACGGGGCCCTGGCCGAGGCCGTCGTCGCCTACCGCCAGCGCCTCCATGACCAGGTAACGGCCAAGGACCAGCGGCTGGTGGAGCTGGGGAGCCGCGCCTATCTGGACGCGCTGGCCGCCGGGCCGGAGGGCGCCCGCTGATGGCCGCCGCCGCCACCGGGGCCCCGCGAGCCGGACGCCCCTGGCCCTGGCTGCCGGGGCTGTTCGCTGCGGGGCTGTTGAGCCGCTGGGCCACCCGCACCCAGCTCGTGCAGGCCTGGGACGCGGGCAATTTCGTGCTCGCCCTCGACGGCTTCGAGCTGACACACCACGTGCCCCACATGCCGGGGGTGTTCTGGTGTCTGATCGCCCTGGGGCGCCTGCTGCGGCCCCTGACGGGCGGTGATGGGGTGGCGGCCCTGGAGCTGGTGAACGCCCTGGCGGCCGCCAGTGCCCTCCCTTGCGGCTGGTGGCTGGGCCGGTCGTTCGGGGGGCCGCGGGTGGGCGCCTGGCTGGCGGGCCTGCTCTTCAGCGCCCCACTGCTCTGGTATTACGCCAGCCAGCCCCTGAGCTATGGCGTCGAGCTGGGCTGGGTGGTGGCCATCGGCGCCTGCGCTTGGGGGGTGGCGGCGGGCAATGGCCGGCTGGTGCTTCCCCTGGCCGCGCTGCTCGCCACCGCCGGCGGCATCCGCCCGAACACGCCGTTGTTTCTGTTGCCCCGGGTGGTTGTGGCCTGCTGGCAGGGGTGGCGGCGGGGGGTGGCCGGCTGGCGCTTCGGGGCGGGGATCGCCCTGGGGCTGGGCCTGCTGGCCGCCTGGGGAGGGGCGTTTCTGCGGGAGGTGGGAGGCTTTGAGCAGTTCTGGCCCCTGTTTCAAGCGTGGAAGGGCGACCACAGCGGCCAATCCCGCGATGGCGGCTTCGGGGGCAATCTTTGGCTGCTGCTGCGCAGCATCGGGCTCACCGCCCCGGTGGCGCTGGTGCTGGCGCTCTTTCGCCGGCCAGGGCCGAACCGCGAGCAGCCAGCGGCGGAAGGGCGGTGGCGCGGGATCTTCCTCGCCCTGTGGATCGCCCCCTCCGCGCTCTATCTGGTGCTCGTGCACTTCACCCGCATGGGCCATGCCACGACGCTGCTGCCAGGGGTGCTGCTGGCCCTCGCCTGGCAGCTCGGCAAGCCGAGAAGAAGCCCCGGCGGTCGTCTGCGCTGGCCCCGCGACCTGGCCCTGGTGGTGGCCCTCCAGTGTCTGTTGTTTCTTGTGGTGCCCGGCGATCGCTTCGCCGCCTCCCTCCGCGCTTACGACCGGGAGTGGGGCCAGGCCATCGACGCCGCCCGCCGCTTTGATCCCGCCACCACTCTGGTGGTCACCACCGGCCGCGCCAACCTGCGGGCCTTCCGCCTCCCCTCCGTTCACCTCCCCGCCTACGACCACGACCAGGCGGATTTCCGCCTCGATCAGGACGGCCCCACCATCGCGGTGCGCCCCCCCCTGCGACGCCTGGTGGTGCTCGATCGGGGCCTGCGGGTGGAGCCGCCCTCCCTGCCCGGCGTGCGCGCGGTGATGCTCGTCCCCGGCCGGCTGCGGCTGCTGGAGGTGCCCATCCCCGCCGACGGGTTGGAGGTGGAGCGCGGCGCGGTGCGGGCCCTGCCGCCCCCGGCTGACGGGCGGGTCGACCAACCGCCAAGCTGAAGACCTTCCCCTCCGGGTTTCTCCCCGCGCCTCCATGCTTGAGCGGCTGGTGTTGCCCCCCTGGCTGCGCTTCAGCCTGGCCCTGCCCCTGCTGGTGCTCAACCTCTGGGTGCTGCGTCAGTTGCTGGTTCCCCTGGCGCCCTTCCCCGCCCTGTTTCTCACGGCGGGATTGATCGCCTTCGTGCTCGACATCCCCACCCGCTGGCTGGTGGAACGGAGCCTGCCCCGCTCCCTGGCGCTGCTGTTGGTGCTTGGCTTGAGTCTGGGCGGGCTGGTGCTGGCGGCCCTCTGGCTGGTGCCCCGCCTGGCGCAGCAGCTGGATGAGCTGATCAAGGCCCTGCCGGGCTGGCTGTCGGAGGGGGAGGTGCTGCTCTCGCAGCTGCAGGGCTGGGCCGCCTCCCGGGGGCTGCCCAGCGAGTTCGGCGACCTGAGCAGCCAGCTGATCACCCGCGCCAGCAAGCTGGCCAGCCAGTTCAGCCAGCAGGCGCTGGCGCTGCTCGGCGCCACCGTGGGGCTGACGGTGAACACCGTCATCGTGCTCGTGCTCTCCGTGTTTCTGCTGCTGGGCGGGGAGGGCATCGCGGCGGGGCTCGCCCAGTGGCTGCCCGCCAACGTGCGCAGCCTGGTGACCGGCACCCTGTATCGCACCTTCCGCGGCTATTTCGCCGGCCAGCTGCTGCTCGCCCTGATCCTCAGCAGCCTGCAGATCGTGGTGTTCACCCTGCTGGGGATTCCCTACGGCGTGCTCTTCGCCGTGGCGATCGGCCTCACCACCCTCATCCCCTATGCCAGCGCCGCCACGATCGTGGTGGTGAGTGTGTTGCTGGCGCTGGAGGATCCGCGCACGGGGCTGGAGGTGCTCGCCACGGCGATCAGCGTGGGGCAGGTGGTGGATCAGATCATCCAACCGCGCCTGATGGGCCGCATCGTGGGTCTGCAGCCGGCCTGGCTGTTGATCTGCCTGCCGATCGGCGCCCGCCTCGGCAGCCTGCTGGGGCTGGGGGAACTGCTCGGCCTGCTGCTGGCGGTGCCCACCACCAGTTGCGGCAAAACCTTCCTCGATGCCTGGGCCGTGCGCCTGCGGGCGGGGGAGCCGGCGATCACGGGGAGTGACGAGCCGACCTGACGCATGGCCCTGGAGCCGTTGTGTGGCGGCGCCCAAGGTGATCGGGTTCGCGCTTGTTCAGGCGGGCTCCCTTCGCTCAAGCGGAGGCGTCCGCCGGCAAAAACGGATAGTCGGTGTAGCCCGCGGGCCCGGGGGAATAGAAGGTGGCCGGATCCGGTGCCTGCAGGGGAGCCCCCCGGCGGAAGCGCTCCGGCAGATCCGGATTGGCCAGAAACGCCGTGCCAAAGGCCACCGCATCCACCGCGCCGGTCTCGATGGCACCCGTGGCCTCCGCTGCGGTGTAGCCCATGTTGGCCACAAGCACGCCTCGGAAGTGCTCACGGGCAGGGGTGAGCACATCCCCGTGCCGCTGGCCGAGCAGGTCGGCGCGCATCACGTGCAGATAGGCGAGGGGGAGATCGTTCAGCCGCCGCGCCAGCCAGGTGATCAGCCCCACTGGATCGCTGTCGGCCATGGCGTTGTAGCTGTTGAGCGGAGAGAGGCGGAGGCCCATCAGCGGTGTTTCTTCCGCAACGGCCTCCAAGACCTCCAGCAGCAGCCGGGCCCGGTGCGTGATCGGACCGCCGTAGGGCCCGCTGCGGTGGTTGCTGCCATCGCGCAGGAATTCATCCAGCAGGTAGCCGTTGGCGCCATGCACCTCCACGCCATCAAAACCAGCGGCCATGGCGTTGCGGGCCGCCCGCCGAAAGCCCTCCACGATCCCGGGCAGCTCGTCATCCTCCAGGGCGCGGGGCACCACATAGGGCTGCTTGCCCTCCGGGGTGTGCACCTCGTCGCCGGTGATGGCGATCGCGCTGGGGGCGACGGGCTGGCGGCCCCCGTTCAGCAGGGGATGGCAGGCCCGGCCGCCATGCCAGATCTGCAGCACGATGCGCCCGCCCGCCTGATGCACCGCGTCCGTGGTGAGGCGCCAGCCGTCGATCTGGGCCTGGCTGTGGATGCCCGGTTCACGCCAGAAGGCGGAGTTTCCCTCCATCGCCATCGTGGCCTCGGCAATGAGCAGCCCGGCACTGGCCCGCTGGGCATAGTGCGCGGCCATGAGGGGACCGGGGACATGACCCTCCTCCGCCCGGCAGCGGGTGAGCGGCGCCATCCAAATGCGGTTCGGCACCTCCAGGGGGCCGACGCGAAGGGGGGAGAACAGGTCGGGCATGGAGGGTGGAGAGCTGATGGACGAGCGGGAAGGGAGCGTGCGGCTGCCTGCGGCGAGTTTGCCGCAGAGCTCTCTGCTTCGCTTGACAGGAAAGAAGTTCGCTCGGGGCGCCGAACCAAGCACCAGGGCAATCCTGCTCTCAGTTGTTGGTGAACTGGACCAAGGGAACTCATGGCAAGAGTGGTAGCCCCAATTCTTTGAGGAAGGAATTATGGCTGTCCCGTGCATCAGCGATATCCTGGTCCAGTGAAACCAGCTCAGAGTGAACCGCTTTCAGGTCGATCTCCTCGTCTGCAGTTGCTGTGCTGATATAGCGGGAGATATTCAGGTTGAAATCATTCTTTTCAATCTCTAGCATCTCGACCCTGCGAGCATAGCGTGGTTCATCTGCGCGGTGCTTGTATGTGTCGATAATCTTGGCTATGTGCTGCGGGCCCAGCAAGTTCTGACGCTTGCCTTTCTCGTAGTTTTCAGCGGCATTGATGAACAGCACATCGTCGGGCTTCTTGCATTTCTTGAGTACCAAGATGCAAACTGGGATGCCCGTGGAATAGAAGAGATTGGCAGGCAGGCCGATCACGGTATCGATATGGCCATCCTGAAGGAGCTTGGTGCGGATGCGTTCTTCGGCACCACCACGAAACAACACGCCATGAGGAAGGATGATCGCCATCACTCCTTCCTCCTTCAGGTAATGGAAGCCGTGCAGTAGGAAGGCGAAGTCGGCAGCCGACTTGGGGGCCAGGCCGTGGCCTTTGAAGCGCACATCATCAGCCAGGGCCTCGCTGGGCTCCCAGCGGTAGCTGAAGGGTGGATTGGCCACAATGGCATCAAAACTCGGCTTGTGGGCCGGGTTCTGGTCGCGCAGTTTGTCCCATTCGTTGAGCAGGGTGTCGCCATGGAAGATTTCGAATTCGGTGTCCTTCACCCCATGCAGCAGCATGTTCATGCGCGCCAGGTTGTAGGTGGTGATGTTCTTCTCCTGCCCGTAGATCCTGCCGATGGTTCCACCGGCCTTCGTCACCTGCTTGCGCACATTCAGCAGCAGCGAACCGGAACCGCAGGCGAAATCCATCACGTTCTCCAGGCGCTGCCTGGTGCCACTGCTCGGCTCCTGGCTGTCGAGGGTGATGATGCCGGAGAGGATGTCTGAGATCTGCTGCGGGGTGTAGAACTCGCCAGCCTTCTTGCCCGATCCAGCGGCGAACTGCCCAATCAGGTATTCATAGGCATCACCCAGCGCGTCGGTGTCTGTGGAGAACTTTGCCAGCCCATCGGCGATCTTTTTGATGATGGTGCAGAGCTTGCCATTGCGATCGGCATAGGTGCGGCCAAGCTTCTCTGAGGCGAGATTGATCTCCGAAAACAGGCCCTGGAACGTGCTTTCGAACGATTCGGTTTCAATATATTTGAAGCCGGCCTGGAGGGTGTTGAGCAGCTCATCGCTTTGGGTGCGGGCCTGATGCGCAATGCTGGCCCAGAGATAGGAGGGCTTGATCACATAATGGATCTTCCGGCGCATCTGCTTTTCAAAGGTATCAACATCGTGTGGATTGAGTTCATACCAGATGCTGAGCGGTACCAGGTAGCTGTCGGCCTCGAGTTCCGGGTAATCGCTGCCCAGCTCTTTGCGGGCGGCGATCTCATAGTTATCGGAGAGGTAGCGCAGGAACAGGAAGGCGAGCATGTAGTCGCGGAAGTCGTCCGCGTTCATCGCCCCGCGCAGTTGATCGGCGATGGCCCAGAGGGTGTTGCCGAGTTGTTGTTGGCTGGAGTCGCTCATTGCGGCAGTCGTCTCTTGAGTTTGGATTCCAGGGCCTGAAGGTCGGCTTCGTCCTGCTGATCGGCTTGAAGCGCTTCCTGCTTTCGGCGTTGTTTGTCGAATTGCTGGTAGAGCTTAGCCGTGCGGGCTTCCATCTGCTGGTGGCTGATGGTTCCGGCGTTGCTCAGCAGCGGGAAGCCATTGCTGGTGATGATCTGATCGACATTCTGTTTCCAGAAGGCCATGCGGGTTTCCTGTTTGCTTTTGGCACGCAGTTCGGCTGTTTCCAGGAAGATCACCACCAGCCTGTTCAGAGTGTCGATCTCATCCTCGCTCAGATAGTTTTTGACCACAATGATGTCCGTCTTCCGCACCTTATCACCCTTCTAGGTGAGCAGTCCAAAATGGGACCAGCGGGATTGGCGCGGGTCATGATCAGTTCAGCGGCGGTTTTCCCGGTCACGGCGAAGAGGAGAAGATTTTGCACCGTGGCAAAAAACTGCTGTGTGGCCTTGTCCGTCTTGTCGTAATCACTGCTCAAGGCAAAGAGATCACGGACCTTCTGATAGAAGCGCATTTCGGAAGCCCGGATGTCGCGGATGCGCTCCAGCATCTCGTCGAAATAATCCGGCCGGCCGTCCGAATTCTTCAGCCGCTCGTCGTCGAGCACGAATCCCTTGATCAGATAGTCCTTGAGGACGGTGGACGCCCAACGGCGGAACTACACACCGCGCGGCGAACGCACACGGTAGCCCACGGCCAGGATGGCGTCGAGGTTGTAGAGCTTGGTGAGGTAGTTTTTGCCGTCAGCAGCAGTTACCGGGATTCCTCGGTAACTGACTTGAGATCAAGTGCCCATCCGCAAAGATGTTCTTGAGATGCAAACCCACATTGTCTGTGCTCACGACAAACAGCTGAGCCATCTCGCGTTGCGTCAGCCAGACAGTCTGATCCTTGGCCCGGAGCTTGATCTGACTACGCCCGTCGTCTGTGGTGTAGAGGATCAAATCATTCATGGCTGAGACTCCTCCGCGGATGGGAAGAGCTGCTGCATCAGGCCTTTCTTGTGGGTCTTGAGTGCTTCGAGCTTCTGGCTTTCGGCGGTGATCAGGGCGTCGAGGCTGATCAAGCAGGAGGCGACGCGTTGTTGTTCCGCAAGTTCAGGGTGAGACAGCCGGATTGTCCGCAAAGCCTGCAACGAGATTTCCTGGAAAGTACTCCCTTTAGCCACAGCCAAGATTGAGTTGCGAACAGATGGGTTGTAAAGTGCGTAGAGGTAGAATTCCGGTGAGCCCTTTGTTCTTATTCGAGCAGTTCCCTGTGTTAAGTTAGCCACTGCAATGGACTCGGGGACGATCTGAGCGATACCGATGTTCCCTCTAAGAGAGAACACAATATCCCCTGGCAGCACCTCTGATCTCCGGTATTTGCGTGCGATGGCATCCGATGTTCGCGCCAGGTTCGCAAGGCAGAGTTTAGAGTTTAGATCCGTGCTCTTGATGTATGGCATTCCATCTGAGATATGGGGACCTGCTTGAACAATGCCGTAGGATATCTTGGTTGAGGTAAGACTTTCGAGCGAATCGGACACCCACTCCCCAGCTTCCTGAAACTCAGGGAAACGAAGCCGAGGCTGAGACTCACCTTCGCGGGGGAATAGCTGCTGCATCAGCCCCTTTTTATGGGTCTTGAGCACCTCCACTTTCTGCGCTTGCGCAGCGATCAGCTCGTCCAGTGAACTCAGGCAGTCGGCGATTCTTTTTTGTTCATCATGGCTAGGGATCGGCAGCAGCAACTCTGAGAACTGCGCGTAGCTGATCATCTTTCCATCGCGCAGCCCTTCAAGATTCTTAGTGAGAACGCGGATAAAGCCATCCGTTTTCAGATAGTGCCTGAAAAACTCGTCACTTCCATTGACACGGCGGCGGAGAATGACATAGGCAGGGCTGCAGATTCCATGATAATGCGAATATTCAATGCCACCCTGAAACGATCTGAGACTAATAATGAAGTCACCGACTTGAACAACTTTGTAGTTCTCGATGCTTTTCTCAGTGACCGATACGTGATAATTGATCATGTATCGGGGAATTGCCCCGTGCTCCTGAGTGATTGCCAGAACCGGAAGACAGGGCTCAGGATTTCGGTCTTTGATTTGAGCAAAAAGCGAGTTGCCAGCTTTCAGCTTCCATTTCTCCGCCCCCCGAAACTCCGGAAACCGAAGCTTCGGCACCAATGCAGTTGTTGAGTCTTGGTTCATCGTGCTGGCTGCCGTCTCACTGCTCATACGCACTCAACCCTGAAATCTCACGCCCCCCAGCACGTCTGCTGAGCAAAGGAACCAGATCGACCATCAACGCGAGTTCCGCTTGGCTGCGCGCTTTCCAGCCGAGCTCAAGCGGGGCCATCAGGTCGCTGAGCTGCTCGCCGTCGAAAATCATACGGGCCAGGATGCCATCCACACAGGATTGCAGGGCGGAAGCATCGAGGCCGTGCTTGGTGGCGATGGCGGCGAGCTCCTTGGTGCCCTGTTCGGCCTTGAAGCGTGTGTAGCCCTCGCGGATGGCGGCTTCGCTGAGGCCCTCGCCCGCTTTCAGGGTGTTGATGTAAGCGGCGATGGCATCGCGTTCGTCCATGAACTTGGCATCGGCGCTGATCAGGCCGATCAGTTCCTCGCGGGTCATGGTGGCCTTGCCCGGCTCCTTTTGCGAATATCGGGCGATCAGGCCCATGATGTAGTCGTAATCGATCACAGCGGAGGCGAACAGCACAAACTCGAAGTCGAGCTGATCCACAGGAGCATCCATGGCCTGGCCCTTGCCACCGGTGTCGCCGCGCTGCTGCCTCAGCTTTCTGGCCGTGTCCAGGTACTGCCCCCTGAACCCACGCAACTGGTCTTCTGGCAGTACCTGCTCGATGCTGGCCTTGTCGTCCTCGCTGAGGTCGGTGTATTGATCGAGCTGGGTCTTGAGGCGCTGCACTTCCTTGAAGTGGCTGATGAAGGCCACCTTGGCGGCATCCCCCTTGAGATTGGCGACGTCGGAGGGTGTGCACGCGAGGCCCTGGGAGGCCATGAACTCCGCGAGCTTCTGGGAGGCGATCCGTAGCTTTTCGATCACCACCGGCGCTTTGTCGACAAGCCAGATCTCGCGCGCCTGCTCGCCGGTTTTCTCACCCGAGAACAGCGCGATGGCGGCATCCACAGCCTCCTGCTGCTGGCGGAAGTCGAGAATATTTCCGTAAGGCTTGCTGCCATTCAAGACGCGATTTGTGCGGGAAAAGGCCTGGATCAGGCCATGGTGCCGGAGGTTTTTATCCACATAGAGCGTGTTCAGATACTTGGAGTCAAAACCGGTTAGCAGCATGTCCACCACAATCGTGATGTCGATTTTGTGGTGGGCTGCCTGGGGGTTGGCCTTGCGCAGATCCTGCTCGGGCCACTGCTGATCCTTGATGCGCGTCTGCACATCCTGGTAGTAGAGATCAAAGTCGCTGAGGCGGTGGTTGGTGCCGTAGCGGCTGTTGTAATCGGCGAGAATGCCCTTGAGGGCTGCCTTCTTGCCTTCGGGGTCGTCCTGATTATCGAGCTGCTCCTGCGGCAGATCCTCCTGGATTTGCTTCACATCAGGATTCCCCTCGGCAGGAGGGGAGAACACACAGGCGATGTTCAGCGGCTTGAAGGTGGGATCAGCCGCGCGCTTCTCTGCCTGGATGGTCTTGAACAGCGAGAAATATTCGATCGCGTCATTGATCGACGCCGTGGCGAGGATGGCATTGAAACGTCTGGCTGCGGTGGCTGCATCGTGCTTTTTGAGGATGGCCTCAATCACGGCGCGTTTGGCCAACGCCTCGCCGGGCTTGGGCGGGTTGGCCCCCTCGGGTTTGTAGTAGTCGATGTGGAAGCGCAACACATTGCCATCTTCAATGGCATGGGTGATGGTGTAGGCGTGGAGCTGCTTCTCGAACAGATCCGCCGTGGTAAGCATCGAAGCCTGCCTGACTTCGATCTTCTGTGAGGACGCATTCGCCTCGAAGATGGGCGTGCCGGTGAAGCCGAACAGTTGGGCCCTGGGGAAGAAGGCTTTGATGGCCTTGTGGTTTTCGCCGAACTGGGAGCGGTGGCATTCGTCGAAGATGAAGACGATGCGCTTGTCTTTCAACGCTGCGAGCTGCGCCTTGTAGGTGGCCTGACCGTTTCTGGATCGTTGCTGATTCCGCTTGCTGTTCTCATCCAGCGCCAGCCCGAGCTTCTGGATGGTGGTGACGATCACTTTGTCGGCGTAGTCCTCCGACAGCAAGCGCCGCACCAAGGCAGCGGTGTTGGTGTTTTCCTCCACACAGCCGTCCTGGAAACGGTTGAACTCCTCGCGGGTCTGGCGATCGAGATCCTTGCGATCCACCACGAACACGCACTTGTGGATGTGCGGATTCTCCTTGAGCAGGGTGGAGGCCTTGAAGGAGGTGAGCGTCTTGCCGCTGCCGGTGGTATGCCAGATGAAACCGTTGCCGTTGTCTTCATCGATGCAGCGCACCAGATGTTGCACGGCATACACTTGATAGGGCCGCATCATCATCAGCTTCTGCTCAGCGGCGAGGAGAACCATGGTGCGGCTGATGGTGCGCCCCAGATCGCACTTCGGCAGGAAGTGCTTGGCGAAGTCGTCGAGATGGGTGATCTTCTTGTTGTCTTCGCCCGCAAATTCGTAAATCGGCAGGAAACGCTCTTCGGCATTGAAGGCAAAATGACGGGCATTATTATTGGCGAAATAATAGGTGCGGTCGCGATTGCTGACGGCGAAAAGCTGCATGAAACAGAGCAGCGTGCGAGTGTAGCCGTTACCGGGATCATTCTTGTACTCGACAATCTGCTCCATGGCCCGGCGTGGATTGATGCCGAGGCTTTTGAGCTCGATCTGCATCACGGGCACGCCATTGATCAGCAGAATGACGTCGTAGCGGTGGTGGCTGTACTCTGAATTGATTCGTAGCTGATTGATGACCTCAAAGTCATTCTTGCACCAATCCTTGAGATTGACCAGCGCATAGTTCAGTGGCGTGCCATCATCGCGCGTGAAGGCGTTGAGATTGCGAAGGATCTTGGCGGCGGCGAAGACGTCAGGCGTGATGATCTCGTCGAGCAGCCGGGCAAACTCGCCATCCGTCAGCTTGACCCGATTGAGCGCTTCAAACTTCTCCCGAAAATTGCGCTCAAGTGCCGCTCGGCTATTGATATCTGCACGATAGGTATATTTCAGCTCAGTCAAGCTGGCAATCAAGCTGGCTTCGATGTCCTGTTCGGTCATGAACTGCGGCCAAGCTTGTCCTTGGGGGAATTATAGAGCAACCCATCCAAGCCGCACAAGCCAAGCTGTATGAGCGAGATTTTGGTCGCATCTTTCTGGCTATTGACTGTCTTTGCGTTGACTGCATAACTTGCCATTGAGCGAATTTGCAACGACAGTTTATCTCATTCATTTGTTAACATCGAAAACCGGTTGCCGGTTTTCAACAGGACAAGAATCAGATCGAGGCATGACTGCCCAACCATCGGTAGCCGCTGCGCATTGAGGTTGTGGGAGCGTCAACGCGGACCTCGGCACCTCGAACACAAAGTCCTCCTGTAGATCTCCATGGTTCACCTCAAAGGCCCGCCGCCCCACACCACCTGAGCGGTGCCGCCGCTGGACTGCCGCCAGCCCCCCCTGCAGCACCCTCACCCGTGAGCCGCCAGCACAGGAAACGTGGTCCGCAGGCCATTCAGCACCATCTGGGAGGCGATGGCAGCCACAATCAACCCCATCACCTGAGTGGAGATGTGCATCGCCGTCTCCCCGAGCAGACGGCCGAGGGTGGGGGCGAACCAGAACACCAGGCCCATCAGCGCACTGAGCGCCAGGCAAGCCAAGGAGGCGAGCAGCAGGCCCGGCACGCCCGCGCTGTTGGTATGGGATGCGACCAGGAGCGCCGTGATCACGCCGGGTCCAGCGGAAATGGGGATGCCCAGGGGCACCACGGCTGGGGAGGTTTGTTTCTTGCCTTGTTCAATGCTGCTTTTGTTGGTTTCCGCTTTGTTCGACTGACCAGCCTTGCTGTTGAGCATCCCCAGACCGATGCCGAACAGGATGATTCCTCCCGCCACGGAAAAGGCGCCGATGCTGATGCCGAACGCCGTGAGGATGGGATTACCCAGCCAGAGCGTGGCCAGCATGATCACGGCGATGGCGATGGCGGCCTGAACCCCGATCGCTCTCTGCTCCGCGCGACTGCGCCCGCTGGTGAGCGCCAGAAAAATGGCGAAGTCGGCCAGGGGATTGAGCAACGCCAGCAGAGACGTGACGAATTGGAGGAGGTGGGGCTGCAAGACGGAGTGGTTCAGGAGTCAACAGTCAGTCTGGCAAGCCAGGCAGAAGGGGGCCAGCGCTTGTGAACATCTCCACGCCCAACCCACCATCTCAGAACGGCATGGCAACGAGACAGGCGCACAACACGGTGGCATGACGACGGGACAAGCACCCACACTTGCCCGCTGCCGGAAGGCAGGCCGGCACAAATCAAGGGGGGCGACCTTGCACTCCGCAGATGTCGTCAGGAAAGAACACAGGACTTCCGAAAATGAGCACCAAGACGTCATGATCAACCCTGAGCAGAATATTACATTAGAGTTGCAGTGCACGGAAGAACTCAATGCCGCCAAAGAGGCCGCCAAAGATGCCGCCAAAGCGGCCTGATCACCCTCACCTCACCCCTGCAAACCAGCCACAACGGCATCAGGACCACCTGCCAGATCCTCAAGCCCGTTGTTCCAGTGCGGATAAGCGCCAGTGGCCTCACGCTTTATCTTGGCGATGAGGAGTTCCCGAAAAATTCCTATGAACGTCGCGTCTTTCAAGAGGTGCCCCTCGGCGAATGCGTCAGCGGTGATGGCCGCCGCGAAACCATCCCCTTCAACTCCATGGAGGTGAATTTCGACTCCTCCCAGCTGGCCATCGACGGGCGCCCCTCGCAGGCCTGGACGCCGCCGCCCGCTCCTTTGCCTGGTCGCTGCGGCGCACGGGGCGCTGAACCCTGCTGCCCGGACGGACGCGAGGCCTTCAGAAGCTCTTCAGCAGCAACGAGCCCCCCATCAGCAACGCCAACACCTCAAAAGCCCGTTTCACCACCTGGCTGCCCTTGGCGATCGCCAGGTGAGCGCCGAGATACCCCCCCGCGATCGACCCCGTCAGGAGCATCGGCAGCCAGCCCCAGGCGATCTGCCCCTGCCGCCCCAGGGTGAAGGCCCCCACCCCATTCCAGAACAACCCCACCAACACCAGCGTGTATGCCACGGCTCGGCCGTAATCCAGGCCGAACCACCGCACCAGCCACACGGTCACGAACAGCCCGGTTCCGGAGGTGAGCGAACCGTTGAGCACCCCGATGGCAAACAATCCCAACCCGCCGATGACCAGCCTGCCCCGCCCCAACGGGCGCCGTTCCGACACCAACCCCAGGGAGGGCTGGGCAAGGGAATAGAGCCCCAGCCCGATCGTCAACAGCCCCAGCAGCACAGTGCAGAGCATCGGCGGCATGGCCAGCACCAAACGCGCCCCCAGCACCACCCCCGGCAACCCACAAAACAGAATGAAGCCCGCCAACCGGGGGTTCAAAGAGCGCTCCCGCAGATGACGCAGGGTGGCGCCGATGCCCAGGGCCACGCTGGCCACCTTGTGGGTGGCGAGGGCCAAGGGAAAACCAAGCCCCAGCAGGATCAACACCGGCAGCTGCACCAGCCCGGCCCCACCCCCCGCCAAGGCCGACAGGAGATTGGCCACCAGGGAGGCGAGGAACACCCCCAGTTGCACGAGCGGGTCGGCGGGGGTCATGCCCGAAAGCGCCGGCGGCGGGGCAAGAAAAGCAAGGCCTCAGCCCCCCGCCTGCTTCGGCCGAAAGCCTGCGCGCTCCAGGGCCGCCAACGCCGCCGACACCTGATCCCCTTGCAGCTCAATCACTCCTTCCTTGAGGGCGCCGCCGGTGCCGGCGCTGGCCGTGAGCTGCTTCAGCACGGCCAGCGCCTCCGCCTCCGGCACCTCCAGCCCACGGATCAGCGTGACGGTCTTGCCCCCCTTGCCCGCCCGCGTGCGCTGCACCCGCACCCGTTGCTGGGCCCTGGGGAGGGCCGGCGGGGGCGCGACTGGCCGGGTGAGACTCTCCGGTCGGGCGAATTCCTGCCAACCGCCTTTCGTTCCCATCGTCTCAAGCCTCCTCCGGTGGCGGGATCACCTCCACCGTCTGGAGGTGAGCCAACACCTCCTGCACGCAGGTTTCCAGGCTCTGACCGCCGGTGTCGATGCGCAGCTCAGGCTGCTCCGGCTCCTCGTAGGGACTGGAGATGCCGGTGAATTCCTGGATCTGGCCCGCCCGCGCCTTGGCGTAAAGCCCCTTGGTGTCGCGCTGCTCGCACACCTGCAGAGCGGCGGCGCAGTGGATCTCTATGAAGTCTCCAGGCTGCACCAGCGCCCGGGCGCGAGCGCGATCCGCCCGAAAGGGCGACACAAACGCCGTGAGCACCACCCCGCCCGCATCCAGGAAGAGCTTCGCCACTTCGCCAATGCGGCGAATGTTCTCCACCCGATCCGCGTCGGAAAAGCCCAGATCGGCGCAGAGGCCATGGCGGATGTTGTCCCCGTCGAGGACATAACAGGCAAGGCCCTGCTCACACAGGGCGGAGTTGACCGCGATGGCCAGGGTGCTCTTGCCGGCTCCGCTGAGTCCCGTGAACCAGAGGATGGCGCTGCGATGCCCCCGCTGGTGGGCCCGAGCCGCCCGTGTCACCGTGGAGTGGTGCCACACGATGTTGGTG
>JBKDSZ010000214.1:0-8739 GCA_046340375.1 Cyanobacteriota bacterium
CCTCCACGGCAACAGCGAGGGGCACCGCGTCCTCTTTGAGCGGGTGCGACTCTGGCGGGCCCTGAACGACTGGGCGGGCCTGCGCCCCCTGGAGCTGCCGACACCCGCGGGGTGGTGAGGGGGCGGGCCGGGGGCGCGCGCCACAAAGGAGGCCTCCCCCGAATGGGGGAGGGGGTGCTCCCCCATTCGGGGGGCGTGAAATCCCCCGGTCGGAGGATGGCAAACCACCCAAGCCCGCCGACCGTTGAGACAGTCAGCCGTGTGGACCATGGCCCCGTCTCAACAACCCGATCGCATCTCCCGTTCCCCCCGTCCCTCCTCCCCCATCCCCCGTCGCCAGGCCCCCGCCGACCGCTCAAGCCTCACCCGCCGCAACCGCCGTTGGCTGGAGGCCTACTCCAGCAGCACGGATCCGGCCTCCCGGCTCCAATGGCGCAACCGGCTGGTGGAGGCCAACCTCGGTCTGGTGCACAGCCAGGCGGCCCGCTTCCGGGGGATCAGCCACCTGCCCCACGGCGATCTGGTGCAGGTGGGCTGCCAGGGGCTGATCCGTGCGGTCGAGGCCTTCGACCCCCGCCGCGCCCGTTGCCTCAGCACCTTCGCCGTGCCCTATGTGCGCGGGGCGATGCAGCATGAGATTCGCGACCGGGAAGCCTGGATCCGCCCTCCCCGGCCCCTCTGGGACCTCCACCAGCGCGCCTGGCGCCTTGTGGAGCGGCGGCGGGTCGCCGGCCTGCCTCCCCCGGGGCGCCAGGAGCTGGCGACGGCCCTGAACTGCTCCCTCCAGGAGCTCGACGCGGCCTGGGTCCTCCGGAGCGTCGCCATTCCCCTCAGCCTCGACGCGGCCCGGAGCAACGCTCTCGAAGGGGAGGGGGAGAGCACCTGGCTGGAGCGGCTGGCCGATCCCCTCTCCCTCCCGCGGGAGGCGCCGCCCCCTCCCGATCCCGGCCACCTGGCCCAACACTCCTGGCTGCGCCGCCAACTGGCCTCCATGGAGCCCCTGCGGCGGGACCTGGTGCTTGGCCGCGTCCTCCTCGACTGCACCTGGGTGGAACTGGGCCAGCGGTTGGGGATTCATCCCCGCATGGCCGAGCGCCGCTGCAACGCCACCCTGCGGCAGCTCCGCCTCCAAGCCGACAGCTGGCGTCAAGGGGAGGATCCGGCGCTGGAGCTGTCGGCGGGTTGACAGCCCTCAGGTCGCCCCCGGCACCCAGGGCGCCAGGGCCAGGGCCAGCAGGGCCGCCACCAGGGTCTGCAGGCCGTTGACCAGCTCATTGCTGAGCCAGGCCAGGCGCCCCTGCAGGGTGGCGCCGAGCAGGCTCTCCAACAACGTCGCCACCAGCCCCACCCCGGACACAAGGGCCCAGGCCCCGGGGGTGTCGATCACCCCCAGGCCCGCCATCACCGCGGCCATCAGGGCACTGCCGGCGGCGCTGGCCGCCGTGCCCTCCAGGCTGATGGCCCCCTCGGTGCCCCGCGGCACGGGTCGCAGGGTGGTGATCAGCACGGTGTGGCGCCCCCAGCGTTTGCCGATTTCGCTGCCGCAGGTGTCGGCCAGCTTGGCGGCGAGGCTGGCGGCGAAGGCCACCAGCAGCCGGGTGGCCTCCAGGCCCGCCAGGGGGGTGAGCAGGGCCAGGACAGCCGCCACCAGCGCCGAACCCCAGACGTTTTCCGGCCCCCGCCGCCCCCCCCGGCCCTCCGCCAGGCCGCTGGCCTCCTTGACGCGAAAGCCCAGCTTTGTCACCGCCGACCCCAGGGCCAGATAGGCCACCACCGCCAGCCAACCCCGCCAGCCCAAGCTCCCCCACAGCACGGTGCCCAGAATCCCCGCGTGCGCCCAGCCGGCGGGGGTGAGCAGGGGAGCGCGCTGGGCCACGGCGATCAGCAGGGCGTTGATCGCCAGCGCCACCAGCCAGTGGCTGCCCTCCTGGCTGGGCAACGACAACGAGAGGGGCGGCATGGGCCGGTGGATCTGTTGCACAGGTCTAAGGGTTGGCGGCGCCAGGGCCACGGCGGCGGATAATCGGCACACCAAAACCGCCCCCCGGTCATGTTCTTCTTCCGGAAGCAGAAGTTTTTCCTCGAGCTCAGCGAGCCGGGTCAAGGACAGGAACAGGCCGCAAAAGGGGGGGACACCAAAGTGATCCTGGCGCCGCCCGCGCCCGCGAAGGACACGGCAACAAAAGCCCCCGCATCCGCATCCGCACCGGCCCCGGCCCCGGCCCCGGCACCAGCAATCCCCGTGGCCACCCCCCCCGCAGCTCCAGCTGCGGCACCGGCCGCTCCCGTGCGCACCACCGCCGAGGACATCGCCGCTCAGCTGGCCGCAGAGGCCGCCAGCCGCCCCGCTCCCACCCTCTCCACCTTTGCGCCCGACTGCGTCGTGCCGGGTGGAGCCACCCCCCGCCAGCGCCGCAAGGCCGGCGCCAATCTGGGCGCCTTCAAGGCCATGGCGAAGGGCATGATGAAGAGCTGAGGGCGGCCCGCCAGGTTGACAGCCACGCCGCAGCCGCCACGGCTGCGGTAACGGTGCGCAGGATGGTCGGTCCCGCGCTCACCGCGATCCAGCCCCGCGCCTGTGCCAGCTCCTCCTCGTCGGGACTCCAGCCCCCTTCGGGACCGATCGCCACGCGCACCCTCCCGATTGCCCCGTCGCGGCCGGCGCCCCGGGATGGGGCCAGGAGGCTCGGCAAGAGGGGAAGGGTGTCGCCCCGGCTGCTCGCCAGCAGGTTGAGCCCCTTCGCAGGCCCGGTCAAGGCGCCGGGCGCCGCCAACCAGGTCGCCGCTGGCCGTGGCTCCGCCAATTCCGGCAGCCACAACCGCTCGCACTGCTCACTGGCCTCCCGCACGATTGTCCGCCAGCGGTCCAGGGGGCAGCGTTCCCGCCCCTGACAGCGCTCCGCCTGTAGCGGTTGCAGGCGATCCAGACCCAGCTCCGTGGCCATCCGCCACACCACCTCCACCTCCTGCCGGGGCAGGGCCACCGCCAGCTCCAACAGCGGCGTCGGCGGGCCCTCGGCCTCCAGGGGGGCGGCGAGGGGCTGCTCCAATTCGAGCCGGCCATCGGCCGTCAACCGGGCCCCCCAGCGATGGCCCGCCCCATCCACCACGTCGCACCCCTGGCCCGGCCCCAGCCGAAGCACCCGCAGGAGGTAGTGCCGCTCGGGGGCCGTCAGGGGGATCCGCTCCGCCAGGCGCGGGGGGGGAATGAGCAGGCGCCGCCGTTCCCGGGCCATCGGCTCAGCGCGAGCCGCCCTCGCCGTTCAGAAACAGACCCTCGGGGTCATCCTCGATCGGCCAGTCCTCGTTTCGCCCGCCGATCACCAGCTCGTGAAGTTCCACCACGTCGCGATCGATCTGGCGCAGGGTGTTGATCAGCACATCCAGGGCAAAGGCATCGCTCGTGCCCAGATCCAGCCAGCAACGGGCCCACTCGCCCTGGTATTCCATCGCTCCCATGTTGTGCATCAGGGCCGGCAGGGCCTGCTCCGCCGTCTCGCCCTCCCACGCCAGCCAGCTCAGCTCCGCTCCCGCCTCGTGGGCCTGGAGGTTTTCGGCGTTGAAGCCTCCCAGCTTGCCCAGATAAAACCAGCTGTCGAACACGGTTTCCACATAGGCCCGCTCGCCCTGGCCGGGGGGATGGGCAAAACGGAGCCAGAACCAGCAGTTGAAGGGATCCACCTCGCGAAAGCGCACGTCCACGGCAGGGGCAGGGCAATTGGCCTCAGGCTGCCACCCCGCCTCCCCTTGGAGGGGCAAGCTGGCGGGATGCTTGAGCTTCAATCCGTCCGTTACCACCCCGCCACCGCCGCCGAACCGGTGCTCCGCGCCATCGACCTGCGCCTGGCCCCCGGCCGACCGACCCTGGTGGCGGGTCGGAGCGGCAGCGGCAAGAGCAGCCTGCTGGATGTGATCTGCGGCCTGGCGGATCCCGATGGAGGCGCGATCCTCTGGGACAACCAACCCCTCACCGCCCGTCAGCGACGCTGGCTGTGCGGCCTGGTCTTTCAGTTTCCCGAGCGCCATTTCCTTGGCCTGACCGTGGGCCAGGATCTGCGGCTGGGCCAGAGGAACCGCTCCAGCGACGACCTGCGGGCGGTGCTGGAGCGGGTGGGTCTGGCGGACATCCCCCTCACCGCCGTGCCGGAGCAGCTCAGCGGCGGCCAACAGCGGCGCCTTGCCCTGGCGGCCCAGTTGCTGCGCGAGGCCAAGGTGCTGCTCCTCGATGAGCCCACCGCCGGCCTGGACTGGACCATGCGCGACGGAGTGGTGGACCTCCTCCTCTCCCTGTCCAGGGACAGGGCCCTGCTGGTGGTGACCCACGAGCCGGAGGTGTTTCTGCCGCGCATCCCCGACGGCTGGCGGCTGGAGGGTGGCGTGCTCCGTCCCCTCGCCCTGGAGGGCTCTTTACGATGCTCCTGAGCTGGCTGGGTGGGGATGGCTGATCAACTGCTGCGGGCCACGGCCGCCGGGGGGGGAATCCGCCTCGTGGCGGTGACCACCACCCTCTCCACCCGCTACGCGCGCAAGCGCCATGGCCTCTCCTTTCTCACCACTGCCCTGCTCGGGCGGGCGATGTCGGCGGGCCTGCTGCTCGCCAGCTCGATGAAGGTGGCCCATGGCCGCGTCAACCTGCGCATCCAATCCGATGGTCCCCTGCGGGGCCTGATGGTGGACGCGGGGCGGGATGGCACGGTGCGGGGCTACGTGGGCCATCCGGGGCTGGAGCTGGATCTCGTGCAAACCCCCGACGGGGAGCACCACTTCGACTTTCGCCGCGCCTCCGGCACCGGCTACCTCCACGTGGTGCGCGACATCGGCGAGGGGGAACCCTTCAGCAGCACCGTGGAGCTCGTCAGCGGGGGCATCGGCGATGACGTCGCCTGCTACCTCCTCCACTCCGAGCAGACCCCCTCAGCGGTGTTCGTCGGCGAGCGGATCGACAGTCAGGGCGTGCGCTGCGCCGGGGGCCTGCTGGTGCAGGTGTTGCCCAAGGCGGCCTCTGATCCGGCCCTGGTGGCCCTGCTGGAGGAACGCTGTCAGGAGATCACAGGCTTCAGCGAACGCCTCGATCAGAACCGCGACGCCCTCCACCTGCTGTTGCGGGATGTCTTCCCCGACCTGGATGCCCAACCCCTGGAGTGGGCTGAGGCGCGGCAGGAGGTGCGCTTCCACTGCCGCTGCTCCCGCCGTCGCAGTGTGGGCGCCCTGAAACTCCTGGGTCGGGAGGAGTTGAGCAGCATCCTGCGGGAGGACGGCCGCGCCGAGCTCACCTGCCATTTCTGCAATGCGGTCTATGGAGTGGAGGCGGAGGAGCTCGAGAGCCTGATCGCGGACTACGAAGCCGCCTGAGCCCCGTCTCGGCGCTCACGGGTGATTCAGAGGCCCGACGGGGGCTCAGGCGATGAACAAAGCCCCGATCAGCAACACCAACAACGCCAGCACGCTCAGCAACTGGGAGGGCTGAATCAGAACGCCGGAGCCGGCGGGGAGCACCAGCGCGGAGAGCACCAGCGAGGCGAGACCCATCCCCAGGGTGAGCAACAGGAGGGTCCAGCCGACGGCCCGGAAGAAGCGCCCGTTGCGGCGCACCAGATTCACCAGCGTGGCCAGGGCGCCGAGGGCAAGGAAGGAATCCGGCAACGCCCCGGGCGTGGGCCCCGGCAGAACGAGCACAAGCAACACGAGACTGCCGTGGGCGATCAAGGGGAACCAGCGTTCCCGTCCGCTGGCCAGGGAAAGGGCGAGGGGCGACCCGGACCTGCCGCCCCCGCCGAGACGGGGAAGGGGCAGGGAGGGCAACTGGGGCAGCTGGGCCAACGGCGGGCGCGCCGAGGTGGGTTGCGTTTCCTTCTGGGAGGCGGAGCGGGCCGCGCTGCTCACCCTTCCCTGCTGGCGCTCCTTGAGACGGTCCATGAGGATCGCGTCATAGGCGGCTTCGACCCGGGCACGGGCCATGGGATCCTCGCCGACGGCCTCCAATGCGGCCTGACGGGCGGCCTGCACGTCATCGAAGCTGCTCTCGTGGGCAATCCCCAGGAGACCGTATGGGTCAGGCGATGCGGCGGTCATGACGCGGAGGTCTTGTTCCTCATTAAAGCGGGCCCGCTCAAAAAAGGGGATCGGAGCGCCGGAACCCGGCCTCCTGAAGGAGTTGCTGGCGGCAGGCTTCCGCTTCGGCCGGAGCCAGACGCCAGCGGCGTTTGAGCAGGGGCATCTGGGGAGGGAGGTGGCTGCCCTCCCGGATTTCCACCCCATCAAGGCCGGGCAGAAACTTCACAAAATCACAACCGCCATCACTGCGAGGGCGAGCCAGCCAGAAGGGAGGGGACATGCCGCGTGGAAGAGCCCTTAATACTTTGTAAAACCATTCTGGCGGATCTGTCCGGCCAGCGCGGGCGGCGCCGGCCCTCAAAGGGCGATCGGCTCGATGCCACTCACCACGGGCGCCACGCCGCTCAGCTCAAGCGAGGGGTGATCCTCGCCCAACTGCTGCAGGTTCCAACTGTTGCGGAACAGCAGCACCGGCCGATCCCAGGCATCGCGCACGGTCTTGCAGTTGAACAGCCGACCCACCTGCTCCAGGGCCGGCCAGCCGCCCACCACCCAGCGGGCCACGCTGAACTCCAAGGGCTCCAGCCGGGTTTGGACGCCGTATTCGTTCTCCAGCCGGTATTGCACCACCTCCAACTGCAGCTGGCCCACGGCGGCCAGAATCGGATCGCGCTTGCTGAGGTCGGTGTCGTAGAGGACCTGCACGGCCCCCTCCTCCCGCAGTTCATTCACCCCCTTGCGAAAGCTCTTGAACGCAGAGGGGTTGGGATTGCGGAGCCAGGCAAACAATTCTGGCGTGAAGCAGGGGATCCCCTCGTACTCCACCCTGGGACCAACATAGAGGGTGTCGCCGATGGCAAACATGCCGGGGTTGTTGAGGCCGATCACATCACCTGGATAGGCCTCCTCCACCACCTCCCGCTCCTGGCCGAAGAGCTTCTGGGGCCGGGAGAGGCGGATGTTGCGACCGCAGCGGGCGTGGCGCACGGCGATGTCTTTCTCAAACTTGCCCGAACACACGCGCACGAACGCCACGCGATCGCGATGGCGTGGGTCCATGTTGGCCTGAAGCTTGAAGACAAAGCCACTGAAATCCGGTCGCAGGGGATCCACCACCCCATCGCGCGTGGTGCGTCCCGTGGGGGGTTGGGCCAGGTCGAGGAAGGCATCCAAAAACGGCCGCACGCCGAAATTGGTCATCGCCGAGCCGAAGAACACCGGGCTGAGGTTGCCGGCATGCACCGCCGCCAGATCGAGCACCTCCCCCGCCCCGTCCAGCAGCTCCAGCTCCTCCATGGCCCGGGCGAGCAGATCGGCCTCCACCCAGTCCGCCAGCTCCGGACTGTCGAGGGGCAACCGACGCTCCGTGCTCTGGCGACCCCGCTGGGCCCGCTCGAAGAGCACCACCTCCCGTCCGCGACGGTCGATGACCCCCCGAAAGCGATCCCCCCCGCCGATGGGCCAGTTGACCGGCCCGCAGGCCAGATCGAGCTCCTTCTCGATTTCATCCAAGAGATCGAGCGGGTCGCGCCCGGGGCGGTCCATCTTGTTGATGAAGGTGAAGATGGGGATCTGCCGCAGACGACAGACCTCGAACAGTTTGCGGGTCTGCGGTTCAAGGCCCTTGGCGGCATCCTCCAGCATCACGGCGTTGTCCGCTGCGGCCAAGGTGCGGTAGGTGTCTTCCGAAAAATCCTGGTGGCCGGGGGTGTCCAGAAGGTTGAGGGTGCGGCCGCTGTAGTCAAACTGCAGCACGGTGGAGGTGATCGAGATGCCCCGCTGCTTCTCGATCTCCATCCAGTCGGAGGTCACCTTGCGCTGCTCCCCCTTCGCCTTCACCGCCCCCGCCTGCTGGATGGCGCCTCCATAGAGGAGCAACTTTTCCGTGAGGGTGGTCTTGCCGGCGTCCGGATGGGAAATGATGGCGAAGTTGCGGCGACGGGCCACGGCCGCCGCCAGCTCGTCCGTCAGGACCGAGTCGGAGACGGGGGCCGGGGGGGCGTCGGAGGAAGGGCTGCTCATCGCACCAGCCTGCCAGTCGAGACCGCCCGGGCGGGCGGGCTGACAGGCCGAAGGGCCGCCGTGGTGATCGGCACGCTGGTGGTGGCCCCCTGGATTCGTCCCTTGCAGGCCATGGCCTGCAAGGTGCCGCGGGGCTCTGGCCCCGGGCTGGCGGCGCCCGGCTGCTGTGTCTCACCGCCCTGCTGGGCCTCCTCAGCGGGGTGATGGTGGCCCTAAGCCTGTTGGAGCGGCCCTTCCGCGGCCGTCTGCTGCGCAACCGCCGCGGCGACGCCCTCCCTCAGCCGGGCCAACGGCCGCTGACCTCCAGATAGCGATCGTCGCGGGGCTCCACCCGCAGGGACCCCAGGCCCGCCGCCACCAGCTGGGCCTCCACCTCGGACGGCCGAAACGCCGCCGCCAGGGACGCGGCGTAATCCCGCCGCAACAAGGCCGGGGCGGTGGCGGCGTGGCGCTCCACCAGCGCCTGGAGAGCCTCCGGATGGGCGGGCCGGCGCAGATCGCGCACCGCCACCAGCGCCCCGGGCGCCGCCCACTGCCGCACCGCCCGCCAGAGCACGGATGGGTCGTGGAGGTGGTGGAGCAGGCTGTTGCTCACGATCAGGGCGAAGGGAGGAGCGAAGGCGGCGGGTTGCCCCTCCAGCCCGCTGGCGGTCAGGGGCAGGC
>JBKDSZ010000215.1:0-6200 GCA_046340375.1 Cyanobacteriota bacterium
GTCCATCCGCCAACCGGGTCGATCTTTACAATCCAGCGGCACCGCGCACTGGTGCAGCCACCTTCTCAGGGGATGGCACGGAACAGGATGTGCTCGCGGAATACCTGGCCGTCACCCATGGCAACCGGGAGTCGGCCTACAACCAGGCCGATACTCCCGCCACATTGGATCAGCGCCTGCAAAATCTGGCGGTTCGCGGCGACAGTGTGGTCGATGGGGCCAGCCTCTCGCTCACACCGCTGGCGGCCGACAAAGCGGAAGGCAACCTCGGCTCAACACCATTCACCTTCACGGTCCAGCGCACCGGCGATCCATCGATTCCCATCAGCGTCTCCTGGTCCGTCACCCCCAGCGGCACCAACCCCGCCAACGCTCTCGACTTCGCCGGTGGAACCCTTCCTACGGGAACTCTGGTGCTTGCGGCAGGACAAAGCAGCCAGCAGATCACGCTGAACGTCATTGGCGACAGCACCCTGGAGAACGACGAAACGTTCTTGGTCTCTCTCTCCAGCCCCGTCGGTGGGTCCCTGGCCGCAGGCTCCTCCAGCACCTTGGGACGCATCCAGAACGATGACGTCAGCACACCCCCCGCCTACTCCTTCAGCAAGAGCGCGGAGCTGGTGGATGAGGGGGGTGTGCTGACCATTGGTGTCGCCAGCAGCAATGTGGCACCCGGTACCGAGATCTTCTGGCAGTTCAGTGGGCCAGGCATCACGACCTCTGACTTCAGCGATGGCATCCTCAAGGGCACAAGCCTGATCGGTCTCGATGGCCGCGCCAGCTTCAGCAAGTCCATCGCCGCTGATGGTCTCATCGACCCCAATGAAACCCTAGAGCTGCGGTTCTATGCCGATGCCGCCCGCAGCCAGCAAGTGGGGTCCACCCTCAGCGTCACCCTGAGAGAACCCAGCGTGGGAGTCGTCACCGAAAGCAGTGACATCATCACCGGCACCAACGCCGCTGAAATCCTCCTCGGCGTGCCGACAGGATCCACACTCCGCGGCAGCGGCACTCTTGATCGGCTCACAGGAACTGGCGGCGATGACATCTTCGTGTTGGGAGATGCCCTTGGATGGTTCTACGACGATGGCACTCATGGTCTTGGCAGCACAGATTTGGCACTGATTACTGATTTCAGCGCGGGAGACAAAATCCAACTGCATGGCAGCAGTGCTGATTACACATTGGTGAGCGGTCGACACAACCGCATCCCGGGAGTGCGCATCGATGCGCTTTCATCTGGTTCGCCAGAAACCATCGGCTTTGTTCAGGGGTCCACATTGGCTTCCTTGAATCTGGCTGATGGAACACAATTCACCTTCGTTTGACTCCTTGATCATGCTTACTTCGATTCGTGTTGCAGCGGTTGCGGTGCTGAGCGCGGCTGCCCTGCCTCTTCTTTTCGCCAGCCCAGTAGCCGCTGTGGTCGTCAACGTCGGCGGCAATTCCTACGACGTCACGGTGTTGAACACCTCCTATGACGCCAGCACAAGTGTGTTTCAGCTTCCGCCGACCGGACAAATGCCCTGGTGGGGGAATGACCTGCTTGCCTCAGACTTTGCGGCTCAGGTCTACAACTCCTTAGGCTCGGGCTGGGATGCCGATTACGGCACCGTCTTTGCCCATTCCGAATCGCTTGGGCAGGTCTTGGGCCTGTCCCAGTCGCTCACCAATCCACTCGATCAAATTGATGTCACACCAGCCACCAGCACCACGGTGACCTATGCGATTGCCACCTCCCCGGTGCCTGGTCCACTGCCCCTCTTTGGCGCCGCTGCCGCGTTTGGCTGGTCGCGACAGCTGAGAGCGCGCCTTCGGAGCCGTACGAACGCTTGATGGGTGACCCACCGTGACGGGTGGGGCCTCGAAGCTCCACCGTTGCGTGCGGGATGGTGATCGATATGCTCCACCATCTGACGAGGATCATGGGGATGGGGGTCAGCATCAGCCCATCGCAATGGACGGGAGCCATGGCTTGCCGGAAGAGATCGCGGCGTGCCTCATCGCCAAAGTCGTAGGCGATCGTGCCAAGGGCGTAGACGAGGCCCGAATGGGTGATGGATGGGGTGGTAGCTACGGACGCGACCACAGTGAGATCTTTGCCACCTTCAGCCCCCTGGGCTTCGCGGGAGACAGCCACTTCTGACGGGCTGTGATCAGGCACTGGCGCCAGGTCACTCACACTGGCGAGGTCCAGGGCGTGATGATCGCGCCGGCTCACCTGATCGCCAGAAAAAGACGCGGCATTTTGCGCTTCGGCTTTCTGGTCTTTATCCAGGCTGTCGTCGTTGTCGATCGCCTGGTATTGGAGATAGGCCTCCCGGAGCACGGACTCAGCTGGGGGGTGCCAGTAGGGGAAGACCTTGGAGATGTCCGCCCCGTCAAAAAAGACAGGCTGTGGTCGGGGTTGCTAATGAGGATGATGTCACGCTGCCACCAGCACCACGGTGATCTATGCGCAAGCTCTGGCTTGCAGATTTTAACTATCGAGAGCTGCATTCGACCACTGCAATGAGGGGAATGCCAGGATCATTTCCAATGCTTTCCAGATGAGAGAGGGGCAGACATCACCACAACGTGACGAAACATTCGAGATAAAAAGACCCGCTCACTCGCGTTGCTTAGGCAGCAGAGTGAGCGGGTGACCAGATCCCGCTTTAACCAGGATTGTCCTACCAATTCTTCCCTAGGTTATCAAGCGCCACGGTGAACGCAAATGAGTTGGGGAACTAGGGTTTCGGACGGCACATTTGGATCAGGCTCCTGTCCTTCCTCAAGGTTGGTGTCGACGGTAGCTTGAGGATCCGCGTAGACGGCAAGGGCAGGATTATCAGCAGTTTTGTGATCATTAAACTTTTTATCTTTGGTCCATCCCTCCGCTGTGGTGTAAGTAGCCCACCAGAGATCTGCTTTCCTATCTGAATTGTCGCATGAGCGATGAACCATGTATAAGACATCATTATAGGTGGCCAATGCAGGGCCTTGATCGCTCTTGTGATCCGGCAGGTGAGCGTCATCGGTCCATGTAATGCCGTCGGAGCTGTAGGCGTGCCACAGAAGCTGATCCGTCCAACCCTTATGGACCATGTGCAGCTGATTATTGTAGACAGCTAAGCCAGGCACATCACATGTCAAATGTTTGTCCAAAGTTGTTGGAGCAGACCAGACTTTACCGTCCCAGGTAGCATGTCGAATCGTATGATCTGAGTTGGAATTGACTCCGCCTTCATAAACCAAATGGATCTTGTGATCAAAAACGACTGCTGCAAAGCCACTGGTGCTGGTGTGACCAGGAACTAGGGTGTCATCTGTCCAGTCTGTGCCCTCATCATTGAGCTGACACATCCATAGATTGCAGTCATCTTTACCACCATCGTTGGTGCCGCGATGGAAACAGTATAGTTTGTTCTCGAACGATACAAGGGCAGGCGGTGTGGCACTCTTATGATCGGGAAATTTTTTGTCTGTGCCCCAGCCACCCTTGTTTTCATCGGTATCATCTGTGTTGTCTTTTGACTGATAAACCGTCCACGACAGGTTCTGGTCACCCCCTTGTCCACGGTGCACGCAGTACAAGAGCTTGCCATGTTGAGCCAGTGCTGGGCCAGAGAAACTCAATGTATCGTTAAACTCGGTATCTACACTCCACTTCTCAGCGTCAGTTGTGGCGTTAGGATCAAAAACCGTGTACCAAAGGCTCTCGTCCTTTGTTTTCTCACCAACGACAGCAAGCGCAAAGGGCAAAAGCCAAGGAGAAACCACATTGGCACCATTTTCCGAGGCAACGTTGCCAATGCGAAAACTCTTGATCTTTAAAACGGCACAGATTGCACGGCGAATTTTAGTTTCCGCGAAGTGCTTTGACAGTTGATGTTCAAGTTCATCTAGAATCTCAGAGACCGCTGTAGCGGCCCGATGATTCATCTCTATCCTATAGCCCCACCACAGCGCAACCACACGCACCATCGGGTCATCACTGGCCGTGATGTCTCGCACTTGAATTGGCGCATCCGGGAGTGGATCCATAATCTGCTGCTGAGCTGAATCGGTCATCAGGAGAATACCCTCAATGAAAAGAGACTTTGCCAAGCTACGCTGCCAGCAGGCACCAGGCATGCTCCGCAATATAGATATTGTGCTTTTCTTCATCCATAAACTTTCGCAGAAATTACGCCATTCTCACCTGCAAAAATGAAACATAAACGTTCACGGGGGTGGCAGCTCCTGACGCCATCGCCCTTGACAGCGGCCTGACACAAGCTTTGATCTCAGCACGAGACAGCCCGAGATGTCCCACCCTCCTGCTGGACGTTTCGATCGCGATTGGGAGGCGACGCCGCCAGCGGTTAGAGTCATGATGGTGCAGCTAATCGCTCAGGTAGAGGCGTTATCTGACAAGACCTTTTTCAGTCGTGCACTCCGCAACCTCGCGCTCACCAGCCCGGCTTCCGTTGCCCGGTTAGAGCCGCCAAGCGGAAGCCACCTGGTGGACAGCGACCGATGAAGACCGCCTCGCACGAAGAACCACAAGGCGAGGAGAGCGATTGGGCGCCGCTGGCGTGAGGCCCTGTCACCCCAGCACGATCATCCTGGAGCGAGCCTGAAAGCGAAAGAAGAGCCGAAACTGCTGAAAGAACTTGGCGGGGCTCCAATGGCGATGGTTGGCCCCAAAGGGTGGATCCCTGCAGAAACTCCTTTCGGCCAGGGTACCGGGGGATGTCTTGAAGCATCAGGCGAGCGATGGCGGCCAAACGCTTGCTGGCGTTCTTGTGGCGATACCCCCGGGGATCCATGCGGCGCAGCTGATGCACTTCGCTGATCAACGCATCCAGCTGGTCGAGAAAGAGCGGGTGGGCATAGATCCTCCACCCGTTGATCGCCAGGGGCGGGATCGCTTCGGCGCTCACCATCAGACGCTGGTGTCGTCATCCGGGAGTGGCGCATTCAGATCGACGTCCATCCCGCCCACCAGATCCTCAAGGCGGCCAACCAGATCGGCGGTGATGGGCCGGAGGCTGGCCCCAGCTCCCCGCTGAGGCGCTCCAGGCTGGGGATCTTGTCAACGGCCAGCACAGCCTGCTCCAGGCGCCACCGGTCGCCATTCACTGACCGGAAACCCCGGGCCATAGAGGGCCTGGTCCGCCGCCAGGCCATCACTCAGCGCCAGGCCGGCAGCCAACAGGGTGGCCACATCCTGATCGTCCTTCCGTTCGGCCCTCTGCAGCAACAGCTTGAGCTTGGTCGCCAACAGATCGAGCGGGGAGGCCAACAGCGCCACCCCATCAAGGGTGCCATCAGGATCAGCCACGCGGCCGATCGTCAGGCCACCGAAGAACGACACCTTCACGCCGGTCTGCTCCTGATCGGCAGAGGTGAGCAGCGTGAGGGTTTCGGGTTGATCCTGCAGCACAAGGGCCGTGCGCATCCAGGGCAGCGCTCGGCTGAGGCGCTGCCGATCCAGGGGTCGGTCCGAGAAGAAATCAAAATCCACAGACACCCGATGGCCATAGCGCAAGGCGATGGCGGTGCCGCCATAGAGCACAAAGCCAGCTCTGGCCTGGCCCGCCAGCCTGGGCCAGAGCCGCCGCTGCCGCTCAGGCAGGAGTTCAAGATGGGGGGTCAGGCGGCTCAAGCGGCGGCGTGATCCTCCCCATCACGATCCCCGAAGTGGCGCCGAGGCAGCGGTGGAATGGCGCCTGATCGGGCCAGGCCGAGTTTCTGCTGCCAGAAGTTCCAGGAGCGGGGGGAGAACCAGCCCGCCTCGGCCCGTTGCAGCACCTGGGCCAGGCGCCGGTCGCCGAGCACCTCACGCAGCCTCTGGCCAGCCTCGAACGTGCCGAGCTCCAGCACCTGGGCGATCACCCGGTCGGGGTTGCGCAGCGAAACATCCGCCGGGTGCCACCAGATCAGTTGCGCGGCCAGCGGCCGGAGCAGGTCGTTCAGCTAGGAGCCTGTCGCGCATAGCCCACCCCCTACCCCCTGAACAATCGCCCCAAAATTCCCTCAGATCCCAGTGACAGCAAGCGATCTGGGCGATAAAATGGGGCATGATCAAATCTAAAACCTTCCGCCCTTGGCAGCCAGGGCAGACCCACCTCATGCCACCGTCACCGATCGAGTGGCTGCCGAGCGATCACCTGGTGTTTTTCCTGCTGGATCTGCCGGATGAACTCGACTTCTCGGCGATCATGGCTCCGGCG
>JBKDSZ010000216.1:0-17125 GCA_046340375.1 Cyanobacteriota bacterium
GAGCCACTGGGACCAGCGGGGCTGCTCCAGGAACGCTTCGAGCACGGGCAGGAAGGGCACATCGGCCTCCATGCAGGCCTCTTCCAGCAGGCCCTCGTAGACGCGAACGTCGGCCAGGGAATACCAGAGCACGTCGGCGAAAGGCATGGCCTCCTCGAGCACAGGGGTGAGGCCGATCACGAAGAGGGGCGCCAAGGGGCGGGTCTCCCGCAGGAGTTGCCGCAGACCGAACAGAAAGGCCTCCGGCGCCAGCTGGGGGCGGCCGTCAGGGCGGCCGACCCGGGCTGTGTCGTTCAGACCCACCGCCAGCAGGATGCCCTGGGGAATCTGCCGCCGCAGCTCCCCCCGCGCCACCACCTCTCCGTGCAGGCGGGCGGCCACCCGCTCCAGACCATCGCCGCGCACGCCGAGGGTGTAGAGCCCGGGTCCCTCGGGGAGGCCCATCCAGTGGCGTCGCAGCCGTTCGCACCAGCCGCCCTCCTCCGGGTCCCCCCAACCGAACACGCCGCTGTCGCCCACCACGGCGAGTTTTCTGGGGACGGCCTGGGGCATGGAGGGCGGGCGGAACCGGTCTCAGAGCTTGGCCTGAAACGCGTGCAGCCGTTCCACCCCATCGAGGATCGTTCCGGAGGAGGCCGCGCAGGAGAGGCGGACGCAGCGGTCATCCCCGAAGGCCACGCCCGGCACCAGCGCCAATCCCGCCTCGTCCAGCAATCGGTTGCAGAGGGTCATGGAATCCAACCCCCAGGCACTGATGTCCGGGAAGGCATAGAAGGCTCCCTCCGGTGCCACCAACCGCACCCCCGGCAAGGAGGACAAGCCCTCGAAGAGCAGCCGTCGGCGCTCGTCAAAGCGCTCCGCCATCTCCCGCACCCCATCCCTGGACCCTTCCAGGGCCGCCAGGGCGCCGTACTGGGCGAAGGTGCAGACATTGCTGGTGGATTGGCTCTGCAGGGCGCAGGCGGCCCGCACCACCGGGGCCGGACCGTAGAGCCAGCCCACCCGCCAGCCGGTCATCGCCCACCCCTTGGCGAAGCCGTTGGCGATGAACAGTCGGCCCGCGAGATCCGGCGCGAGCGCCGCCAGGCTGTGGTGCGTGTGGCCAGAGGCCAGCAGGGCCTCATAGATCTCGTCGCACACCACCGCCACCTGCTGGTGGCGCCGCAACACCTCCGCGATGCCCTCCAGCTCGCCTCGCCCCAACACCATGCCGGTGGGGTTGCAGGGACTGTTGAGCACAAGGAGGCGGGTGGCGGGCGTGAGGGCCGCCTCGAGCCGCTCGGGCGTGAAGCGGAAGCCGTTGCTGGCCTCGGTGGGCAACAGGCGCACGCTGGCTCCTGCCAGCTCGGCCATCGGGGGATAGCTCAGCCAGCAGGGGGAGGGAATCACCACCTCGTCGCCCGGATTGAGCAACACCTGAAAGAGATTGAAGAGGGCCTGCTTGCCGCCGTTGGTCACCAACACCTGCTCCGGCGTGGCGACCACCTGGTTTTCGAGGCGCAGCTTCTCGGCGATGGCCGACCGCAGGGCTGGTTCGCCGGCCACCGGTCCATAGCGGGTGTGGCCGGCCTCCAGGGCAGCGGTGGCGGCCTGACGGATGAAGGCGGGGGTGTCGAAGTCCGGTTCGCCAGCGGAGAGGCTGCAGATGTCGCGGCCTTCGGCCCGGAGTTGCTTGGCCTTGGCGGCGATGGCCAGGGTGAGGGAAGGCTGCAGGGAGGCGGCCCTGACGGACAGCTTCAGCGGGGCCGACATCAGGGCAGGCACGGCGAAACGGGATGCGTCATCCTGCCCTAGGCCAGCGCGGAGAGCCCCTTCCGCGTTTCTTCAGGAAACTTCACAAGAGCAGCCGATGGCGTCCCCCAGCGCTCCGCCCACCACTTCCGAGCTGGCCGCCCTGGCCCGCGCCTGCGCCGACTGCCAGCGCTGCCCCCTCGCCGCTGGCCGACAGCGGGTGGTGGTGAGCCGCGGCAACCCCGGCGCCCCCCTGATGGTGATCGGGGAGGGCCCCGGCGCCCAGGAGGATGCCCAGGGCCTTCCTTTTGTGGGCCGAGCCGGCCAGCTGCTGGATCAGATGCTCGCCAGCGTCGGTCTGGACAGCAATCGCGACGCCTACATTTGCAATGTGGTGAAGTGTCGCCCGCCCGACAACCGCAAGCCCACCGCAGAAGAAATGGCGGCCTGTCGTCCCTGGCTGCTGGAGCAGATCGCCCTGGTGGATCCGGCGGTGATCGTGCTGGCTGGCGCCACGGCCATGGAGGGGGTGTTGGGGGTGAAGGGGGGCATCACGCGCCTGCGGGGGCAGTGGCGCCAGGGGGAGGGGGAGGGTCTGGCCGGTCGCTGGCTGATGCCGATCTTTCACCCCTCCTATCTCTTGCGCAACGCCTCCCGGGAGCCGGGCAGTCCGAAGTGGCACACCTGGCAGGACCTCAAGGAACTGCGGCACCGGCTCGACGGGCTGAGGAGATGAGTGGCGTGCGCCCTTTAGTCAGGCGTGTTCCTGCCCCCGTGTGACGAAGGACGCTGGAGCGGCGGCTTGTTTGCATGTTCGCCATGGCATGTGCGGGGGAGAGTCCTATCCTTTCTTGAACGATCACGAAGATCTTTCGCCGCTGAGCCATGAAGACGATCCGCCGGCACAGCCTCAGCCTGGAAGAGTGGTCCATTTTTCTGGTCTCCCTGGTTCCCGTTGTCGTCTTCGTTCTTGGCCATCTTTTATATGACGTCATCGGCATCAGCTACTACAAAACAGCGCTGACTGATCTCCACAGCATCAAGATCCCTCCAGACCGTCAGCAGGCCATTTCGGCGGGGATCCTCTGGGCGGCCTTCGCTCACTTTTATCTGGTCACCGCTGTCTGCACCTTATTGTTTCTCTTCCACTGGCTCCGGGACAGAGTGCGCGCCCCCGCATCCCTGCCATTCCTTGCCTTGGCCGGTCTCCTCTCTGTCCTTGGCGTCGCTTATCTGTTGACCATGGATCATGACAACAGGCCAATCAAAGCCATTTTTATTGTCACCTATTACTCTCTCAGCAAGATCTCCTCCTCTCTTGATATGCAATCTCGGCTTTGGGCCGTGAATGGCATCCTCACCTTGATCAATCTCTTCAGTGTCGTTGTGCCCGCCTTCATCTGCTCTTTTTTCCCTGTGGTTTTGCTTCAGCCCGTGGATGGCTGGTCAGAAGAGGCCTTGCTGGTGAGGGTGTCGGATCTGCGACAGATCGGCACTTTGGCTTCCGTGTTCATGGTGGCGGGCGTCCTCCACATGTACGCCTGGCTGTCCTGGGCGCCTGATCTCCTGGGCAAAAGCTCCATGGAGTCGATGGTGGCGAGCATCAGTCTGTATTGGGGTTGTGTTTTCGCGGCAATGATTGCTTCTATTTATATTCCGATCATCATTCTCCTTCAGCGTTGTGCAGGTCCTGTCATGCAGGAAGAGAACGTCCCGCTTAAAGATCAGATGGGCTGGTTGATTGATCGTGGCCTGTCGTTCAAGTTCCTGACCCAGATTTCGCAATTGCTATCCGTCTTGGCACCCCTCGTCGCCGCCCCTGCGGCAAAGATGATCAGCGCACTTCCGGGTTTATTGTACAAATAATTGTCCGAGCTCTTCACGGCCCAACCGCCACCCACCACTGGTGGGAGGACGACCCTTGAGGAGATGCTGGTGGAGCTGATCGTGATCCTTGATGATTGAGGCGGGCTCCAGCGGTTCAACAACAGGAGCGATCACTCCCAAGGCCTCCGATGGTCGCCCAAGCCATGAACCCGATCTGGTGATCCTGGCGATGCCCGCCCGGTCTTTGTCCCCCACCCCCGCCGGGGGTGTCGGCCTGAGCGGAATCCAAGCCCCCTTGCCGGCCCTGCGCTGTTTCAGGATGGATCCCTTGCCCCGCCCCCTGCCTGACCGCCGGTGAAATACCGCGACTACTACGCGATCCTCGGGGTGGAGCCCACGGCGTCCGCCGATGCGATCCGCAAGGCCTATCGGCGCCTGGCCCGCCGCTACCACCCGGATGTGTCGAAGGAGGACGACGCGGAGGAGCGCTTCAAGGAGGTGAGCGAGGCTTATCAGACCCTCTCCGATCCGGAGAAACGGGAGGCCTACGACCAGCTGGGGCGTCACCGGCCCGGGGAGGACTTCCAGCCCAGCCCGGAGTGGGACTCCCGTTTCTGGCAGGAGGGGGTGGCGGAAGACATCGACCTGGCCGAGCTGTTGCGGCAGATCGGCTTCCATCGGTCCGCCGGAGGGCGGGGCGCCGGGGGGCAGGGGTCTCCTTCGCGGCGCGGTCAGGACTACGAGATCGCCACCAGCCTCACCCTGGAGGACGCGGCCCGGGGCAAGGACATCGCGGTGGAATTCAGCGTGCCGGAGATCGGCCCCGATGGCCGGATGCGCCGTGCCGCGAAGACCGCCCGCATCCGGGTGCCGAAGGGCGTGAGCGATGGGGAGCGCCTGCGGGTGCCGGGCAAGGGAGGCCCCGGGCTGGGGGATGGCAAACCGGGTGATCTCTATCTCGAGATCCGGCTGGAACGCCATCCCCTCTTCCAGGTGGCCGGCCACGACCTGTTTCTGGAGCTGCCGATCGCCCCCTGGGAGGCGGTGCTTGGCGCCCGGGTGGAGCTGCCCAGCCTGGAGGGTCCCTTGACCGTCACCGTTCCCCCCGGGGCTCGGAGCGGCCAGAAGCTGCGCCTCAGCGGCAAGGGCCTGCCCAGGCGTTCGGAGGGTGCCGGCGACCTCTACGGCGTGCTCCAGATCGTCACCCCCACGGTGCTCAGCGCGAAGGAGCAGGAGCTTTTCCGTGAGCTGGCCGCCACCTCCACCTTTGACCCCCGCGCCCACCTCCTGGGAGACTCGAACCATGGCTGACCCTCCCCTGCAACCCGCCGCCTGGGACGATTCCGTTGAGCTCGAGGAGCTGATCGCGTCCTCTGGCCTGGGTCAGGAGGAGGTGCTTGAGCTGGTGGAGCTTGGCGCCCTGGAATGCCATGGCGGGGCCCGACTCACGTTTGTGTCCCGCACCGTGATCCAGGCCCGCCGCGCCGCCCGCCTCCGGGACGACTTCGGACTCAACACTCCCGGCATGGCCCTGGCCCTGGCCTACCTGGCCCGAATCGAGCGACTGGAGCGCCGCCTGCGGGAGCTGGAGGCAGGCCACCCCTGAAAGGTGGAGCCAAGGTTTCGGGGAATCAATTCGGGGAATCAAGAGGGACGGTCCGCCGCCTCCACCAGCAGCTGAAAGGCATCCGTCGGAATTTTGATGGGCACCAGGGTGGAGGGAACGGCCTGGGCGCTGCCCTCGGGCTTGCGCCAGGACTGAATCGTCTGCATCCAGCGGACGAGAAACATGCGGCCGCAGAGTTCAGCCAGCGGGATGCCCGGGCAGCCGTGCACCCCGATCCCGCCGGGAAACCAGGCGCCCTTCGGCAACAGGGCGGCACTGCCTGCGAAGGGACAGCGGCTTGCGCTGCCCCGGGGTTTGACCCAGCGCTCGGGTTGGAAGACCTCCGGCTCGGGGAACAGGGCAGGAATCCTGTTGCCGATGCGGGGATCGGCTGTGATCACCGTGCCCGCCGGGATCCGGAAGCCAGCGATCGCCACGTCCTCCGAGGCCATGCGGAAGCCACCCCCCGCAGGGGGGATCAGGCGGAGCGATTCCCGCACCACCCCCGCCGCGTAGGGCAGATCCCACTGCGCCAGCGTGCCGCCACTGGCGCGATCAGCCAGTCCCCGCTGGCTGGCTTCGGCCAGGATCCGCTCCCGCACCTCTGGCTTGCCTTCGCTCAGGAGGAGGGCATGGGCCATCAACGACGCCACCTCGATGTAGGCCCCCCAGATCATGAGGATCGTGGCGGTGGCGATCCGCTCCGCACTCCAGGGCAGATCCCGCTCAGCGCGGTTGGCGGCAAAAACCGCGAAGCAAGCTGACGTCAGCTCACCGCGCTGGAACCGCTCCAGCCGCCGCCGCATGCCGTCCCGCAGGTCCTTCAGGGCTTTCATTCCACGCCGAAAGGACGGCAGCCAGGGGCTCAGGCTCAGCAGGGCATTGTTGTAGGTGATGAAGGCCTCGACTTCCGCAGGGCTGAGGGCCTCACCGGCAAACAGCTCGGCGAACATGTTGAGGCAGAGGGTCTTGCCGTCCCGGGCGATGAAGGTGCAGCCCTCCCGCGCGATCTGGTCAGTGAATGAGGTGAGGCTCCGGTTCAAGACTGGCAGGTAGCTCTCCAACGCGCTGCTCATGAACAGCGGTTGGTACCCGGCGCGCGTTGCACGGTGGCGATCACCGCTCTGGTTGAGGGCTCCGTAGGGGGTGTGGAGCGTTTGAAAGGAAGCGGGCAGGGAGCTCTCGGCAATCACCCGCTCACGGGCCATGAACTCCTCCACCGCCGCCGGCCCGCCGACCACAGCCGTCGGCCGAAAGAACAGCGTGGTGCCAAACACGGGTCCGAATTCTGCCGCCCGCTCAGCGATGAACCCGTCCGGATCGCGCAGATAGGCCAGCGACTCCCGCAGCCCGATCAGCACCCCCTTCCGGCACGGCAGGGGCCGAAGCGCGGCTGTGGTGGTCATCGGGGATCGGCGGTTGGCTGGAGATCAACCCTAAGGAGAAATGCCGTTGGGCCGCCTTTGGAGATCCTGGCTCGGGCTGAGTGGAGAAACCTTGGCGCGCCTGAGGCAGTCCGCTGAAAAGGATTGTTGGGCACCGTCGCTTCGACTTGCGTGAACCACTTGGTGAGCGGTCAGGACACTGAGCCGCGATTCCACGCACGCATTCCATGCGGCGGAGCGACATGGCCAGGGGCCTGACGCAGACTTGGGGTCAGCCCCAGATCCACATCTCCTCCCCCTCATCCCAACCGCGGCAACTGCGGCTCCCTCCGCTGCTGCGCCTTCGTCTCCAAATCCCGCGGCCGTGACGGCACCAGGGCATCGCCTGCGTCATCGAACAGGCGCCAACCTGTGGGATCCACCTCCAGATGCACGTTTTCGCCCAGCCGCACCTCCAGATCCGGGCCGATGCGAACGTTCACCAAAGCATTGCCTTCCAGCAGACGGCAGGTGAGGAGTTGTTCGTTGCCCAGGGCCTCCATGTGGCACACCTGCGCGGGCAGGTTGCGGTTCGCGGAGGGGCCCAGGCGCAGGTGTTCCGGCCGCAGGCCACCGGTGAGGTGTTGGCCCTGCCGTCCGGCCAAGAGGGGTTCGAGGGCATCGGGAAGGGTGAACTTCTTGCCGGCCAACAGCACCATCCCCGGACCCACCACCTCCACCGGCAACACATTCATCTGGGGACTGCCGATGAACTGCGCCACGAAGAGATTGGCGGGTTGGCGGTAGAGATCCAATGGGGTGCCGAGTTGCTGCAGGCGGCCCTGGTGGAGCACGGCGATGCGGTGGCCCATGGTCATCGCCTCCACCTGATCGTGGGTCACGTACAGGGTGGTGGTGCCCAGCTGGCGCTGGAGGTCGACGATCTGGGTGCGGGTGCCGGTGCGCAGCTTGGCGTCGAGATTGCTGAGGGGTTCATCCATCAGAAACACCTCAGGCTGGCGCGCGATCGCCCGGCCCAGGGCCACCCGTTGCTTCTGCCCCCCGGAGAGCTCCTTCGGCAGCCGCTCCAGCAACGGTTGCAGCTCCAACATGCCAGCCACCTCGCGGATTCGGGCCTCGATGCGGCCCTCCCGGGCTGAGGCGATGCGCAGCGGGCGGGGCCAGGAGCGGCTCAGGCGGTGGAGGCCATCGCGCACCTGCTCTCCCGGGCTGCGTCGCTGCCGGCGGCGCAGGCCGAAGCCCAGATTGCCTGCCACGCTCAGGTGGGGATAGAGGGCGTAGCTCTGGAACACCATTGCCACATTGCGCTCCGCCGGGCGCAGGCCGCTCACGGGGCGGTCCCCCACATAGATCTCCCCCCCGCTCGGCTGCTCCAGGCCCGCCAACAGGCGCAGCAACGTGCTCTTTCCGCAGCCGGATGGACCCACCAACACGAGAAACTCGCCGTCGCTGATCCGCAGATCCAGCTCCCGCAGCACGGCTACAGGCTCTCCCCCCCGCCGGGGCGGGAAGGTCTTGCTCACCCCTTCAAACCGAACCTCGGCCAACCGTTCGCTGCGACCGGTGGATCCTAGGATTGCCTGAATGCAATTCATTGATCAGGCCCGCATCACCGTGCGTGGGGGCCGTGGTGGCGACGGGATCACCGCTTTCCGGCGGGAGAAATATGTGCCCGCGGGCGGCCCCTCCGGCGGAGACGGCGGCCGGGGTGGGGACGTGTTACTGGTGGCGGACGCCAACCTTCAGACCCTCCTCGACTTCCACTACAAACGGCTCTTCGCCGCGACGGATGGCGGGCGGGGCGGGCCCAGTCGCCGCACCGGTGCCAGTGCGCCTCCGCTGGTGGTGCGGGTGCCGCGGGGCACGGAGGTGCGAGACGCCCGCACCGGCGTGGTGCTCGGCGATCTCACGGAAGCCGGCGAGGAGCTCCTGGTGGCGCTGGGCGGTCGTGGCGGCCTGGGCAATGCCCACTTCCTCAGCAATCGCAACCGCGCTCCGGAACGCCACACCGAGGGGGGAGAGGGTGAAACCTGGGACCTGTGGTTGGAGCTCAAGCTGCTGGCGGAGGTGGGCATCATCGGTCTGCCCAACGCGGGCAAAAGCACCCTCATCTCCGTCCTCTCCGCCGCCAAACCCAAAATCGCCGATTATCCCTTCACCACGCTGGTGCCCAACCTGGGGGTGGTGCGACGCCCCAGCGGGGATGGCACAGTGTTCGCCGACATTCCCGGCTTGATCGAAGGGGCCGCTTCAGGGGCCGGCCTGGGGCACGACTTTTTGCGACACATTCAGCGGACCCGGATCCTGGTGCATCTCCTCGATGCGAGCGCGGAGGATGTCGTTGCTGATCTGGTGGTGGTGGACCACGAGCTGGAGGCCTATGGGCAGGGTCGGTCGGCCAAACCTCGGGTGGTGGTGCGCAACACGGCCGATCTGCTGGACGCGGCACGTCTGGAGGCGTTGGTGACAGCTGTTGGGGCATGGGGAGAAGGCAGGGGGTGGATGACGGGACGGCCACAAGTGGTGTCTGCCGCGACCTCCAGGGGGCTGGAGCCCCTGCTGGAAGCCGTCTGGCGGGAACTGGATCAGCCTCAGTCGTCGTAGACCCGGCACTCTGGCGCTTCGGGGTTCAGATCGCAGAAGACTTCAAGGGGGGTGGGGTCGTGGCTGTCTTCGGGGTGGTGCGACTTGTACTCCTCCAGGCCTTTGAGCTCATTCTCGAGGTGGCGAACCTTGCCCAGATCGCCAGCGGCACGGGCCTCCTCGATGTCGACTTTGTCCTTCTCGATGTGGTCGTCGATGCTTTTCATGAGAGACGCCCGCTGATGCCGGCATGAATTCACGGCGCCCACCATACGAGCCCCGTCGGCCCACCGGCTTGCCCCTGTGCGGTGCCTCACATCAAAAAAAGCTCCTTGAGGGAATGGACGCCCGTCCAACACCCCCGGGGAAGACCTTTCCCGCAGGAGGCGGAGCCCCCGGCTCCACAGATGTGTTGAGATGCGCACAATTTGTGTTGTCCAGGTGCGGTCGCGTTCTCAGGCCGGCCGGTCGCTGAGCTGCAGCCAGCGCTCCTCGCCCTCATGGATCCGGGTCATCAGCTCCGCCAGCTCCTCGCTCAGCCGCTCCAGTTCCCCGTAGCTCACCCCGTCCGGCGCCGCCAGCCGTTCCTCCAGGGTGCGCCGCTGGCGTTCCCACAGGGGCAGATCCCGCTCCAGGGCCTCCAATTCCCGGTTTTCCCGGTAGCTGCGCCGGGCGGGGGCCTCCTGGCGCGGAGGCGTCCGGGCCCCGGGGGACTCGGCTGCGGCCGCTGTCGCGGCGCTCCTGACGGCGGATCCCCCCGGCCCCTCGTCGCCGCTCCCGGCCCGCGCCTCCAACCAGGCGCTGTAGTTGCCCTCGAACCGCTCCACCGCTCCTTGGTGGATCACGAACAGGCGATCCACCGTGCGATCCAGGAACCAGCGGTCGTGGGAGACCACCACCACACAGCCGGGGAAATCCTCCAGAAAGTCTTCCAACACCCCCAAGGTGGCCACATCCAGATCGTTCGTGGGCTCATCCAGGAGGAGCACGTTCGGCGCCTGCATGAGCAGCCGACAAAGATGAAGGCGGCGCCGCTCCCCGCCGGAGAGCTTCGCCACCGGCTGATGCTGCTGCGCCGGGGGGAAGAGGAAGCGTTCCAGCAGCTGCGACGCGCTGATCTCCCGCCCGTCCACCATCACCCGGCTGGCGGCCTCCCGCACCACATCAATCACCTTGCGCTCCGGCGCGATCTGGAGCAGAGCGCTGTGCTGATCGAAGCAGGCCAGCCGCACCGTCTCCCCGATCTCCACCACTCCGCCGCTGGGGGGCCGTTGCCCGGCCAACACCTCCAGAAGGGTGGATTTGCCCACCCCGTTGGGCCCGATGATCCCCACCCGATCCTCCGAGCTGAAGGAATAGCTGAACCCCTGCAGCAATGGCCGCTCGCCCACCGCCACAGCCACCTCCTCCGCCTCGATCACCCGTTTCCCCAGGCGCTGGGCCGTCACCGCCAGCTCCAGCTTTCCCCGACCCCGGGCTGTTGGCGTCTCTCGCAAGGCCTCGATCCGCTGCAGCCGCGCCTTTTGCTTTGTGCTGCGGGCCTTCGGTCCCTGCCGCAGCCAGGCCAACTCCCGCCGCAAAATCGAGCGATGGCTGCCCGCCGCCGCCTCCGCCACCACCTCCTCCTGGGCGCGCCGCTCCAGGTAGGCGGCGTAGTTGCCTGGATGATGGCGGGCCTCGCCGCCGTCCACCGCCACGATGCGGCGGGTGACGCGATCCAGCAGGTAGCGGTCGTGGGTGACGAGCACCACGGCGCCGGGATAGCGATCCAGCCAGCTCTGCAGCCACTCCACCCCCTCGGCGTCGAGGTGATTGGTGGGTTCATCGAGGAGGAGCACATCGGGCCGGGCCACCAGGGCCGCCGCCAGCGCCACCCGCCGCCGGTTGCCACCGGACAGGTCTCCCATGCGTTGCCCCAGGGCCCGCGGATCACTGCCGATCCCCAACCGCTCCAGCACGGTGTGGCATTGGCGCTCCAGATCCCAGGCCTGGCGCGCCTCCATCTGGCGTTGCACCTCCGCCAGGCGGGCGAGCAGGGCTTCGGAGTCGGGCTCCTGGCTGAGGGCCAGCGCCAACCGTTCGTAGTCGCGCAGGAGGGCCATGCGATCGCCGGCCCCCTGAAACACGTGATCAAGCACCGTGGCCTGTGGATCGAAGGCCGGCTCTTGATGCATCAGCACCACCTCCAGGCGGGCCTGGCTGTGGCGCTGCCCCTCCCCGAGGGGCTCCACGCCCGCCAGCACACGCAACAGGGTGGATTTGCCCGCGCCATTCGGCCCGATCAGCCCCAACCGATCGCCGGCCTCCAGGGTGAGATCCAGACCGCGGAAGAGGGGGCGCACGCCGAAATCCTTGCCGGCGCCCTCCAGACGGATGAGGGTCATGGTGCCGTCTCCACGCTGCCCGTGGCGAAGCCTTCACCGCGTCGCTGCCACTCCAGTTGGGTGAACACGCTCTTGTCGCCCACATCGGCGGCGGCCTCCATGGGGAATTTCCGCAGGCAGAGCACGAGCAGCAGGGCGGCCTGCAGGGCGAGGAGCTGGAGGGTGAGGGAAACGGGCAGAAGTCCGGTCAGCCGACCCAGCAGGGCCACGGGCAGGAGCAGGGTGACGCCGATGGCTTCCGGCCGGCGGAAACAGAAGAATTCCTTGAAGCCCACCCCGGTGAGAGCGGCAAAGAACGGCCCCACCGTCAGGAGCGCCAACGGGCGCTCCAGTCCCCCTCGCACCATCTGGTCGGGTCCAAGCCACAAGGCCAGGGCTGCGAAGCCCCCGCAGCCCAGCAGCCAGAACGCTTGCAGGGCTTGGTGGAGCGGGCGCAGGTAAATGTGAATCCAGCGCAAGGCCAACCCCAGACCCACCGCCATCACCAGCAGCCAGGGCCACAATGTCTCACTGCCCCACTGCCGCCACTGGAGTGCCAGGGCGAGCTGGGCAACGGCGACGCTGGAGAGGGCCCGCCGGTAGCCCAGCACCTCGCGCCGATCCTCCGCCGTGATGGTGTATTTGCCGAAAACTCCCTCAACCACGGGATCGGCGCTTAGGGGGGCCTGGGTGCCGTTCATGGAAGGCTCGGGGGTGTGCTGTGAACCAGTGTGGCCAGGTCGGGGCCCGCCGGGATGAGGCCCGAGGGGTGAAGGGGGAAGAGGGAGCCGAAGTAATCGCGCCGCCACTCCTCGGCCCGGCAGGTGGGGGCCACGCCGGGCAGGGCCAGGAAGCGGCTCCGCCAGCGCCAGAGGGCGGGCAGCTGCCAGAGGGGGCGCTGGCTGCAGCCAAACAGCGGCGCGTAGACCATCTCCCAGCGAATCAGGGTGGGGAAGAGCACCACATCGGCCAGGCTTGGGCCCTCCTCCGTGCACAGCCACTCCCGGCCGCGCCGCTCCCCCTCCTCCAGGGCCTGATCCGCCGCCTCCAGAGCCGCGAACAGCTCGGCCTGGGCCCTGTCGTAGGCCCGTTGGCTTCTGGCGAAGCCACAGCGGTAGACGCCATCATTCACTGCCTCCTGAAACCGTGCGCGCCAGCCCTGGATCGCCTCCCGCGCCGCGTCGGGCTCCAGGTCGGGCGCGTTGGCGGGCGCCGGCCAGCGGTTGAGCTGCTCGATGACCCGGGCGCTTGCATTCAGCCGGATGCGGCCCGCGTCCAGCCGGGCCAGCAGGGGCACCGTGGCGCGGGCCTGCTGGTTTCCGCCTGAGCGGCGGTAGAGGTCGGCGAGGCTGTGGCAGCCGAGAAAGGGCTCCGGGAAGCGCCAACGGCCCGCTTCCGGATCCGGCTCCACCATCACCACGCGCATGCCGGCGCCCAACCGCCGGAGGGTCCACACCAACCAGGCCCGATGGGCCCAGGGGCAGCTGCGCCCCACGATCAGGCCATGGTGTGTCCCCGTGCCGGCATCGTCCGGGAGGGGCGGCAGGGCGGTGAAGGCGCCCGCAGGCCGCAGGTAATTGCCTTCGGCATCCGCCGGGGCCAGGCCCGCCATCAGTTGTCGCCACTGCCACTGCCAAAAGGCCCGCACACCGCGCACCAGAACGGGGGGGGGTGTCATGGGGCGACCGCGGGTTCATCAACTTTGCGTCAAGCTGGCATCGCGAGCGCAAGGCCCTGGTGATGAGCAACGAGCCCCATGCCCCGGCTGGCGTGCTTGTGATCGCCGGCACCCACGGCAATGAGCGAAACGCCGTGCGTCTGCTGGAGCGATGGCGCACGCCCGGCGGGGCTTTGGACCAGAAGGGGCTGAGGGTGGTCTTCAGCGAGGGCAACCCGGAGGCGATCCGCGCCGGTTGCCGCTATTTGGATCGGGATCTCAATCGCTCGTTCCTGCCGGCGCTGCTTGCGGATCCGGCGCACCAGGAGCTGGAGGTGCGGCGGGCACGGGATCTGCTGGCCGCCTGGGGACCCCGGGGGCGCTCTCCCTGCGGGGTGGCCGTGGATCTCCACAGCACCACCGCCGCCATGGGCAATTCCCTGGTGATCTATGGCCGGCGGCCGGCCGATCTGGCCCTGTCCGCCGGCCTGCAACGGCGACTTGGCCTGCCGGTGTATCTGCATGAGAGGGATCCCTTTCAGCGCGGCTATCTGGTGGAGCAATGGCCCTGCGGCCTGGTGATCGAGGTGGGGCCGGTGCCCCAGGGGGTGGTGAACGCCGCCATCTGCCAGCAGACCGAGCTGGCGCTGGCGGCCACCCTGGCCGTTCTCGCCGAAGCGCGGGATCAGGCGCTGCGGTTGCCCGCCGGGTTGGTGGTGCATCGCCACCTGCGAAGCCTTGATCTGCCCAGGGAGGCTCAAGGTCGCCCCGCGGCGATCCTCCACCCCCGGCTTCAGGATCGCGATTGGCGGCCCCTGCGCCCCCTCGACCCCCTCTTTCAAACCCTGGCGGGCGACACCCTTCCCTGGCGGCCGGAGCCGGAGGATCCTCCAGTGGTGTGGCCCGTCTTCATCAACGAGGCGGCGTATGAGGAGAAGGGGATTGCCTTCAGCCTCACCCAGCGGGAGGAATGGGCCGTGATGCCGGAATGGGAGACGGCGCTCTGTCGGCTGGCAAGGTCTTTGGCTGGATCCGATTCCGCCACTTGAGAACGAAGCCGGTGCCTTGTTGCGCTGGTGCCGAGCTCCCAACGGTGCTGTTGTGCAACCCGTCAGGGCAAAAAAAAGTCGCCCGCAGGCGACTGAAATGGGTTGATGCTTTTCGTTCAGCGAGTGGAGGCAAAATCTGGATAAGCCTCCATCCCATGCTCTCCGATGTCCAGGCCCTCAACCTCTTCGGGCTCACTGACGCGGATTCCACCGTAAAAGGATCCGATGAAGGACCACAAAAGCAAGGACGAGAGAGCGGAAAAAAGGCCAAAGGCCATGACGCCAACAAACTGAACACCCAATTGGCCGAACCCATGGCCCGTGAAAAGACCTTTATCCGTGTTGAAGAGGCCAACAGCCAGTGTAGCCCACATTCCACAGGTCCCATGAACGGAAAAAGCGCCGACGGGATCATCAATTTTGAGAGAATCAATAAAAATGACTGAAAACACGACCAAGACCCCAGCGATGAATCCGACGACCCAAGCGGCGGGCATTGAGTAACCGTCACACCCTGCCGTGATGCCCACCAGACCTGCCAAGATGCCGTTGATGGTCATCGTCAGGTCAGGCTTGCCTCCCGTGAGCTGGCTTGTCAACGTGCCAGCGATTCCGCCGGCGGCGCCTCCGAGGGTGGTGGTCACAGCGATGTAAGGCACTTCTGGAGCCATCGAGAGCCAGGATCCAGGGTTGAAGCCGTACCAGCCAATCCAAAGAATCAGACATCCCAGGGTGGCAATGGCCAAATTGTGTCCAGGGATAGCTTGCGGCCTGTCGCCCACAAACTTTCCGATGCGGGGGCCAAGAAGCATCGCACCGACCAAGCCTGACCAAGCACCAAAGGAATGCACAACAGAGGAGCCAGCGAAATCGATGAACCCCAATTTGTTCAACCAGCCCTCACCGACATTCCATTGCCAGGAGCCCGAGATGGGGTAGAGAACTCCAACAAGAATCAGGGAGAAGATGACGAAAGGTCCAAATTTGATGCGCTCCGCGACCAGGCCAGACACAATCGTTGCTGCCGTTCCCGCAAAAGCAGCTTGAAAAAGAAAATCAACACTGGGAACAAGCTTTGCTTCTTTGATCATTTCAGGCGTAACTGATGGATCAAAGAAAAAGCCTCCAAACTTGAGCCAGCCGGGAATAATCCAATCAGCGTTGTACATGATTTTATATCCGATGAACCAATAGGCCGTGACGGCGAGAGCAAAAACGATCAGGTTTTTGGCGAGAATATTGACGGCGTTTTTTTGACGGCAGAGCCCTGCCTCCACCATCGCGAAGCCAGCGTTCATGAAGATCACGAGCACTGCGGAGATCAGCAAGAAGAGATTGTTTGCCAGGAAACCCGGTGTGAGTTCAGGCAACTCGGCTGCTTTGGCAGCGAGGTTGAACAAACCCAACCCCATCAAGGCCACGGGAATGCAGGCCAGCCAAGTGAGCGTGGAGCGGGAGGAGGAGGACAGGATCTTCAGGCGACTGCGAAGTCGCTGAGGAGCGTTGAGAAGACTGGCGGATGGAAGAGATTTCCTCAGTCGTCTTGATGACGAAGCAAGTGTCATGGTTGCAGATGGAGTTTGACCTGAGACGCGTGAGATCAGCAGATTGGTTGCGTTATTGACTACAAAATACAGCTACAACAAATAGTGATCTGCGTGGGGAGTCGCAGTATCGTTTGCGACGCAAAGCTCATTTCCTGATCGCTGCGTCCCATTCGTCTCCCATAGACGAGCGAGAGACCATTGGTTTGCAACGTTCTATTGCAAATAGCCTGGAATGTTCGTCTTGGACAGCACACACGGTTAAACAGAAAACTGTCGCTGTTGACACTGAAACAATGTTTTCCTTTCTTCTCTACCGGGGTGTCGCCTATGACGTCCAGGCCCATGAACAACCCTCGGATCGCCCTGTGCTCCACATGTATCGCGGTCAGGCCTACAGCGCTCCCTTGCGCCACCAGGTCAGCGAGTCGCATCAAAAGGCCGACCTGTGTTACCGCGGACAGCGTTACATCAGCCATCGTGATCAGGTCGGCCGGCTCTGATCCTGCCGGAAACCAGTCTTGATGCCCTCCCTGGTTGGGTCGTCAACCGCAGACGTAGGTGCTTTGCTCCTTGGTGCAGGGCAGATCTGTCTTGCTGCCATCGCTCCAGTAGATGCGCAAGCGGTCGTCTTCGCTTCCGAGGCGGAGGGTGAGCGATTTGATCACGCCGGCCGGCGGTTTGCCAGCCTTGTCAGCGCCGTCCTCCGAGCGAATCGACAGTGTGTTGAGGCGTTGCTCCAACTGTTGCACTCTCAGGTCCACCCGATCCAGACGCCGGGTCTCCGCGCTGGGTCCCCGCTGGCAGCCGCCCACCAGCAGTCCTGCCACCAGCAGAGGCCACACCAGCCCGCTGCCTCGCCTCCAGCACGCCACTCCCTGACGAGTCGTCGGCAGCCAAGGGGATGATCTGTGGGGCATCGGTAAAAGAGCCAGGACATCGTCCCTCCTAGCTTGGGTCAGGGCTCCGATCCAGAGGCACGCGCTCTTGCGATGGAGGTGCCTTCAGGGTCGCAAGGAAGGAGGGGTCGGAGGGTCTCCAGAGGCCCCGCGCCTGGACATCCGCTGTCCCGGCTTGGTCAAACGGAGGGGGTGCTGGCGCGGATGGATGCGCAGATCCAGCCCTCCCCTTGCCTCTGATCAGCCACGCTTATGTCAGCCATCGTCAAGGCTGATGCGCGCGGCCTCCACGTCCCTTCACAAACCCCGCAACACTCCGTTACAGTGATGAGTGACGGAAGCCTGACGGTTTTCCGTCCTTCCATCCGTCCCGCACCGCTTCTCGGTGCACTCGACACCTTTTCCGTTCTCATGACCGCCACTCTCCAACAGCGCTCCGGCGCTTCGGCGTGGAATCAGTTCTGCGAGTGGATCACCTCCA
>JBKDSZ010000217.1:0-7061 GCA_046340375.1 Cyanobacteriota bacterium
CTGGTTTTGTTTCTTCCCTTGGCTGTTGGCGCCGCAGGCGCCCGAATTTTTTCCACAGAATCCCGTGTCGAGTGATTCCCACATCCTCTCCTGATTCAACCGGCCTCGCCCAGCGTCGCGCAGAAGAGAACCGGCCGGGAACCCCGGCCGGCCGAGGCCCAAGGCCTCAGAGCACCGCTGGCCCTGCGTTCCGCCGAGCCCCGCATGGCTTTGCCCTCAGAGACGAGCTGTCCCCAAGCCTCTGATCCCTCTGGGATCTGGGCGATGGTCAGCGCAGTGACCTCCAGCGGCAAGAAGAAGTGGCAGAACGCCCTATCCGATGGTGGACGCGTGAGCTCGATCCCCGGTTGGTCAGTCGTTCGACAAACGGCGGGGGTCTGCGCAAAACCACCTGCAAATTCCGGCCCTCTCCTCACCCTGCCCCTCCTCACCCAGCCCCTCATCACCCTGCAGGCGCTGAGCGGCGGCCTGCCGTGGCAATGGTCGGCTCGGCTCCGCTGGCGGGCTGGTCCTCTCGGCCATGGAGGAGGGTTGGAGAAGGCGCTGCTGTGCGGTCTTTGCCAAGGTCAAGATTTTGTGAAGGAAAATTGCCTGTGCATCAGCCGTGCCTGCGCGCTCCGGCTGGGTTCACAACAGGACAGACCCAGCCGGATTCGAGATGTAATGTAACTCCATTTACGCTTTTGTTGATAAACATGTAACCCTATATATACTTCAATGTGGCACACGGCTGGTTTTTTGTGGACAGCGGCTTCGGCGTCCTTCAACCTTGGTTGATTTATTCTGAGCGATGATAAAGTTTGCTTAGTCTGTTTAAAATGAAAATGAGTTATTGTTCTTGGGACTTTTCAGTTTGGGACAAATATAACGCCGTACAGGCTGTAGTTGAAGCTCGAAAAGCTCGGACTTTTCTTGATCTGCATGGGGAAAAGTATGCCAAGTTCCTTTGGATTAAAACACGTAAAAAAATTTCCATTTATACTCGCTTTATTGAGTTCCAGATCCCTCGTAATGTCAAAATCAAATATTTTCTCTCCTGTCTGCCCTGGAATGTATTCAATGAAGTCTATGCCGAAAGATCGGATGAGTTTTTTGAGAAGCGTGCACATCGGGTCTTGCCAAAGTCTGGCATTGATGTTGTCCTTATCGACGGAGATCACAGCTATCAACAAACGATGAAGGATGTGGATAACTGCCTGCGTTATCTCAATGATGATGGGGTGATCGTGATGCATGACTGTAGCCCCGCAAGCGAGATCTCTGCCACGCCTTCTAAGGATATTCACACGGCAACTGAGAGTTTGAAGCATCGCCCGGAATGGACAGGAGCATGGTCGGGAGATACTTGGAGAGCCATCGTTCATCTCCGGTCATCCCGCCCTGACCTTCATATCTTTGTGCTTGATGTTGACTGCGGACTTGGCATCATCAGCAAGGGTAAGCCAGAAAACATGCTTGCTTTTACAGAAGAAGAGATCATGAAAATGACCTACCGTGATTTGGATAAAGACAGAGCGCAAATTCTTAATCTTAAACATCAATCTTATTTGGCGCAGTTTCTTTCTGCCTAAATAAAAATCCTGTCCATTTCCCTTGCCTGCAATTGATGACATCTCTCTCCGACAAGCCGCGGACAATTTTCTTTATCCACGTCCCCAAGTGCGCTGGTACAAGTCTGAGTGTTGTGTTGAGCAACATGTATTCAACAGAAGAAGTCTACCATATCGATAATTCAAGATATGAGCATTCATCGGAAGAATTCAGGCAGCTTCCAGCTCAGGAAAAAGACCATTATACTCTCGTTGATGGGCATATGTACTATGGACTGTGTTCGTCCATGCCCCATAAAGTCAGTCATGTAACAATGCTCAGAGATCCTGTGAAGCGGTTGGTTTCTCTCTATAATTATGGACTTCAAACGCCAGGGGTGGGATGGCGCACTCGGATGCTTAAAGAGAAACCTTCATTTGTTGACTTCATCAAAGGTCACTATACCAACACTGCTGATAATGGAATCGCCCGCTTTCTGTCGGGTCAAAACCTTTCAGTCGCAGCTTATGGTCATTGTGGACCTGACACGGCAGAGCAAGCCATCGCCAATTTAAAGAATCATTTCTGTGCCATTGGGTTCTTGGAAGAGTTTGATCAGTCAATGGTTCTGTTCAAGCATGTTTTGGGATGGAGAAAGCAGCCCCTGTATAAGCATAGGAATGTTACGCCTCGATTTAACTGGGGAGATCTCAAACTATTGAAATACTCTCAATTAACAGAGCGAGACCTGGGGCAAATCGAAGATTATGTCAGATGGGATAAACTTGTCCATCAAGGGGCAAAAGAAATCTATCTGGATAGCCTCCGCCAGATTCCAGATTTTGAAGAGAAGTTGAAGCAATTCAAGGAGGAGAACCAAGCTTTTCAGAAAAAACGCAGCCTTATCGGATATCTCAAGGCGAAAAAATTTAGTTTGCCTAAATTCTTCAGCTGACGCAAAAGCTGATCCCAGGCGCCCAAGCACGACTACCCTGCTCGAATCCTGTCGCTTATTGATCCTGCTGATTCAGGCCTCCTATTCCACAACACTGTGAGTCTCTGCCGCAGAGCGCAACGAACTGTTCATGCGCAGCGGCCCACCTCACACGCGAGGCCGGAGGGGTGCTGGAGTTTTGGTGTGGAGAAAAATACAGGCGACAATCTCACTTTATTTGATTGATGATCAGCCCCGTCCCTGCGGCTCCCTCCCTTACCCTTCCCACACCCCGGCCTTCCCACCTCCCCCTCCAACCATGCCCCCCACCCCCTCCAACCCCAGCGACAACGACATCGCCACGGAGATCGCCCTGCTGCCCGTGCTCGACGACAACTACATCTTCGTGCTGCACAACGGGCGGGAGGCGGTGGTTGTGGATCCAGCGGTCGGGGAGCCGGTGGTGGAGTGGCTGCGGCAGCGGGGACTCCAGCTGCGGGCGCTTCTTCACACCCACCACCACGCCGACCACATCGGCGGCGCGCCAGCGTTGCTCCGGGCCTGGCCGAAGGCGAAGGTGTTCGCCGCCGCTGCGGATCGGGAGCGCATTCCCCACCAGACCGATGGCCTTCGCCACGGCGATCGCTTCACCCTCTTGGGTCGCGAGGTGCAGGTGTTGGAGGTGCCGGGGCACACCCGCGCGCACATCGCCTACCACCTGCCCGCCCGCGCCCCCGACCAGCGGGAGGAGCTCTTCTGTGGCGACACCCTGTTCGTGGCGGGTTGCGGACGGCTGTTTGAAGGCACGGCCGAGCAGATGCACGCCTCCCTGGCGCGCTTGATGGCCCTGCCCGACTCCACCCGGGTGTGGTGTGCCCATGAATACACCGAATCCAACCTGCGCTGGGCGAACGCCGAGGCACCCGCGGATGGCTCCATCGCCGATCGTCTCGCCGCCGTGCGCGCCCTGCGCCAGGCGGGCCAGCCCACCATCCCCTCCACCCTGGCGGAGGAACGACGCACCAATCTCTTCGTTCAGGCCCGCGATGGACGAGAGCTGGCGGCCCTGCGGGAGAGCAAGAATCAATGGCGCGGCTGACGCAAGCGAACCCATGACCGGTGCCCTCCCCCGCCAGCCCCTGCTCCCCCTCGACCACCTTCCGGCCCTGCCGCCCCTGCGCCTCGCGGTGGTGGGCCATGTGGAGGTGGTGACCTTTCTGCGGGTGCCCCGCCTGCCGGAGCCCGGCGCCATCTGCCATGCCAGCGAAGGCCTGGACCTCCCGGCGGGCGGCGGGGCCGTGGTGGCGGTGCAGCTGGCCCGGCTCACGGGCCAGCGGGTGCTCTTCTTCACCGCCCTGGGACGGGATCGGGTGGGGGAGCAGGCCGCCGCTGATCTCGACGCCCTTGGCTTGGAGCTGCGCGTCGCCTGGCGCGACGCCCCCACCCGCCGGGGCGTGAGCTGGGTGGATGACCAGGGGGAGCGCACGATCACCGTGCTCGGCGATCGCCTCAGCCCCCGCGCCACCGATGCCCTCCAATGGGGCCATCTCCAGGAGGCGGATGGGGTGTTCGTGACGGCCATCGACGCCGCCGGGCTGCGGTTCGCCCGCCAGTCGCCCTTGCTGGCCGCCACGCCACGGGTGGGCTGGTCGGTGTTGGGGGAGAGCGGCGTGCGGCTGGATGCGTTGGTGGGGAGCGCCCTGGATCCCGCCGAAGCCCTCCCCGAACCCCTCCCCGGTCCGATCCCGCGCCACATCGTCTGCACCGAGGCCGGCGCCGGCAGCCGCGCCACCCCCGGCGGCCCCTTCCATGCGCCCATCCTGGCCGGCCCCGTGGTGGATGCCTACGGCGCGGGCGATTCCTTCGCGGCCGGCCTCAGCGCGGGCCTGGCCGCCCGCTGGTCGCTGGAGCAGGCCATCAGCCTCGGCAGCCACTGCGGCGCCGCCTGCCTCGGGGGCTTCGGCCCCTATGCCCGCCAGCAGGAACGCCAGGACCTGCCGGGTGGCCGCCCATCCCTCCGCAACCGTTGAGCCAAGGGACCGCGCACTACGGCGGCTCGGCGGACGCGGCATCACCCGCGCCTCGCTCCCCGGCCGAACAGGCCAGCAGCGGCCGCGCGCCTGGAAACAGCCAGCCCGTCGCCCCGGCCCGCAGGCGCACCACCCCCCGGTCCCCGCGTCCATGGCTGTGGGCCAGGGGGAGCCGCAACCGCAGCCGCTGCGCACCCATCTGCACCCAATAGGCCCACTCCTGCCCCAGAAATTCCCGCCCCAACACCCAGGCCTCCCCCTCCGGATCAGGATGGAAGTCGAGGCTTTCGGGCAGCAGCAACACCTCCGGCTCGCCGCCCTCCACCGCTGCAGGGCCCGGGGGCTCCACCAGCTCCAGGCTGCCCGCAGCGGTGTGCGCCAGGGCACCCTCCAAGCGGGCGGGCAGGCAGTTGGCCTGCATCACGAACCGCCCCACGAAGGGCGTGGCCGGCTGGCTCGTCAGCTCCTGCGGCGGACCGCACTGGTGCAGCTGCCCCGCCCGCATCACCGCCACTCGATCGCAGATCGCCATCGCTTCCTCCGCGTCGTGGGTGATCAGCAATCCGGAGGCGCCGCAGCGGCTGAGCACCTCCGGCAGATCGCCCCGCAGCCGCAACCGCACCTCCACGTCCAGGTTGGAGAACGGTTCATCGAGCAGCACCAGCGACGGCCCCGGGGCCAGAGCCCGGGCCAGGGCCAGCCGTTGACGCTGGCCGCCGGAGAGTTCATGGGGAAAGCGATGTTCCAATCCCCCGAGACCCATCAGCTCCAGCAACCACGCCACCCGCTCCCGCCGCGCTGCGGCACCCATCGGCGTCGGCCTCCCCCGCGCTGTCGAACCAAGGCCGAAGCAGGCGTTGGCCCAGGCGTCGAGGTGTGGGAACAGGGCGTAGTCCTGAAACACCATGCCCACACCCCTGGATTCCGGCGGCAGCCAGCGCTTCGGCCCCGCCACCTCCCGGCCATCCAGCAGGATCTCCCCCCTGGACGCCCGCTCAAACCCGGCGATCAGACGCAGCAGGGTGGTCTTGCCGCAACCGGAGGGTCCCAAAAGCCCCATCAGCTCCCCCGCCCCCAGGCGAAGGGAAATCCCCCGCAGGGTCCAGTCCTCCCCCGTCATCCCCGGGTAACGATGCCAGAGATCCCGCAGCACCAGTCGTGGGCTCTCGGGTGTCCGCTCCGCCGAGGGGTCCAGGGTCTGGGGATCGGAATCGGGCGAGACGCGAGAGGGGGGGGCGGAGGAGGCTGGCAAACGACGCCATAAGCTCGCTTCATGCATCCTGCAACGCCATGGGCCAGTCCGTGACTTCCACACCCGTGGCTGTGAACACCCCGGAGGCGCCCGCCCCGGTGGGGCCCTACAACCAGGCGGTGCAGGCGGGGGGCTGGCTCTGGTGTTCCGGGCAGATCGCCCTTGATCCCGCCAGCGGTGTGCTGTTGGGGGACGGAGATGTGGTGGCGGAAACGCGGCAGACGTTGCGCAATCTTCAGGCCGTGCTCCGTCAGGCCGGGGTCGGGCCAGCCCAGGTGGTGCGCACGACGGTGTATCTGGTGGATCTGGCGGACTTCGCCACGGTGAATGCCCTCTACGCCGAGGTGTTCGGCGACGCGGTGGCCCCTGCCCGAGCCTGCGTGCAGGTGGCGGCGCTGCCCAAGGGGGCGCGGGTGGAAATCGACGCGGTGGCCTGTCTGCTCTGAGGACCGGGTTTGGCTCCGAGGGCGCTGCGGCTTGGCCTCAAGCGGCTGTCGGCGTCTGGATCAACCGAAAGGTGAGGTTGAACCGTTCCGTCTTCACCCCCAGCCGCGCCGGCAGGCTGTGGTGCCAATACCGCTGGGTGGGGGCATGCATCAGCAGGAGATCCCCGTCCGCCAGCTCCACGGAGAACGGCGCGGGCAGCGGACTGGCGGCCGGCAGGCGGTTGGGGCGGGGCCGAAAGCGCAGGCTGCGCTTGGCCCCCAGGCTGAGGGACGCGATGGGGTGGTCCGCCACCAGCTCGGGTTCATCATCCGCATGCCACCCCATCCGATCCCGCCCGTCCCGGTAGCGGTTCAGCAGGAGACTGTTGAAGTCCGCCCCCACCGCCTCCACCAACCGCTGTCGCAACTGGCCCAGCGGCGCGGTCCACGGTTGGGGCGTTTCCAGCAGGCCGCTGTAGCGGTAGGCGCAGCCCGGATCGCCCAACCAGCAGGTGAGGCGCGGCACCGGATGGCGCCGCCCGTAGACGTTCACCACCGGCTGCCGCCAGGGACTCCCGACCCGCAGGTGCTAGCGGACTGGGGGGGACGGCAGGGGGAGGGGATCGGGGGCGGGGGGGAGCTGCCGTCGGTGGGGTATCCCATCAAGCAGGCGCCGATCGAGATCAGTCGCTTGGGCATGGGCTGGTCGGAGGCGCGGGGGGCGTGGCGGAGGCACACGGGCCTGGATCTGATCGTGACGGAAGGGACGCCGGTGTTGGCGGCGGCGGCGGGGCGGGTGGTGCTGGTGGATGAGGTGAGTGGGTATGGATTGACCGTTCTGGTGGATCATGGCGGCGGCTGGCAGACGCTTTTTGCCCACCTGTTCGAGT
>JBKDSZ010000218.1:0-16034 GCA_046340375.1 Cyanobacteriota bacterium
ACGCCTCAAGTGAGCTAAATTAAGCCTCCAAATCGCCGAAATCGAGCTGATCCACGCCTGATCGTCGTTCAAGATGTTCGTCAAGTACAAATCAAGGCCAGGTGGGCTCTTGAAGCGCTTGTTGTCCAGAGGTTCCCTAGCCTAGTTCCGTCCGGTTGCGCCATCCAGCTTGCGCAAGGTCTTCACATCGACAAAGGGCAGCTTTCCCTCGCCCATCACCAGGGGAAGATGGCCGTTCCAACGCTCCAGAGCCTGATGTTGGAGCACCTCCGGTGTCAGCGTGGCCCGCAGCAGCTCCTGGGCCTTGGCCTCCCCGTCGGCGCGATGCACGCGAGCGGCCGCCTGCCGCTGGGCCGTGATTGTCTCGTAGGCCGCCCGGCGTGCGTCCTGTTCCGCCACCTGCTTGGCCTCCACGGCGGCGCGAAAGCGTTCGGAAAAGTCCAACTGGAGGATGTCGATGCCATCGAGCACGAGATCAAAGGGGCTGAGCCGCGCGGTCAGGAGCATCTCCAGTCGCTGACGCAGCTGCTCCCGTTCGATGATCAGCTCCTCTGCTGTGAACGTGGCCACCACGGTTTTGATCCCATCCTCCACCGCCGGCTCCAGCACGGTCTGAACCACCGCCGGCAGGTCACCCAGACGTTGAACCACAGCCGGAACATGGTCCGGCGCGAGATGCCAGCGGACCGCCAGATCCATGGCCACGTCCTGCAGGTCGCGGGTGGCCGCCTCGCTCTGCTGCACATGGCACTGCAGGCGCACGCTGAGGGTCCGAACGGACTGGAATCCTGGCAGGATCAGATGGACTCCCTCACCGAGAACCTCGGGCTGAACGGCGCCCAGTCGCAAGAGAACCCCGCGCTCCCCCACCGGGACCACCACAACAAAGGTGCTGAGCAGGACGAGGACCAGCAGGACGGCAAACAGGCGGAGACCGTCGAGCGCGTGGCGGATGCGACGGGCATCCGCAGACCCGCTCGTCTCCGAGGGGGGAAGAGTGGTGGACGACGAAGCCAAAGTCACGGCACGCAATCGTTCGGCATGGCCTGCAGGATAGAGACAGGATCCGGTCGATCCGCAACCCGCGGCGGCGATGGATCACTGGATGTGATCGTATGCACAAGCAGAAGGTGTTGATCGTGCCACACTCCATTGCATAAGGTCGAGACATCAGAACTTGACCGAGAGATGACGGCATACATTCAGCCCGTTATGGAGGCAACGACCGCATTTTCCGCCACGAATGTTGACGATCTCTTTCTTCTGATGTTGTTTTTCTCCCGTCTCGATCACACCTTTCGGATATGGCAGGTGGTGGCGGGCCAGTTTCTTGGCATCGCCAGCCTGTTGGCCGTCAGCCTGCTCGCGGTGGCCGGCCGGCTGGCCTTGCCTGAGGGGTTGATCGGCCTGCTTGGCCTGTTTCCGATCAGCCTTGGCTTGAGCCAGCTGGCCGATGCGTTGGTCTCTCCCGCCCAGCAGGCGAGCGAGCCGGACACCCCGTCCGGGGGCCCTTGGCTGGCCGGTCTGCTCGGCGTCGCCGGCCTGACCATCGCCAACGGCAGCGACAACATCAGCGTCTACATGGCGTTGCTCGCCAACAGCGACCCCCTTCGCTTGCGCATCTTCCCCCTCGTCTTTGCCGCGCTCACCGCCCTCTGGTGCCTGATGGCCTGGCGGCTGAGCCAAAGCGGCGTCCTCGGCCAACTCCTGCGGCGCCTTCAGCGGGAACTGGCTCCCGTGCTGCTGGTGGGCATCGGGATGCTGGTGCTGCTCGAGAGCGAGATTCCGCGCCATCCGCCCCTGGCGGCTGTCGCCCTGATCTGCCTTGGGGTGATGGTGGGGTCCTTGCTCCTGCAACTGCGGCCACTGCTTCCCGGGCACCGCTTGGCGCCTCAACCGCAACCTGGCGTGCCGCCGCCATGACCCCATCCCCGGCGCCCCGCCGCCGCCCTCCCGTCCCTTCCCTCCCCGTCCTCCCATGCTCCCCGTCTTTCGCTTCACCGTCCCCCGGCACCTGACCCGCCTTGTGCTCGGGCTTGCCGCCCTGGTGGCGCTGCTGCTTCCCCTGGCGCCAGCCCACGCGGCAAGCTCCCCGACCGACACGCCTCCCGCCGTGGCCGCGCTGCGCCAGGAGCTCGACAGCCTGCAAAATAAAGCCGGCGTCTACACGGTCCAGCAGGCCAGACGTCTCGCCGATCTGAGCCGCCTGGAGACGGCCATTGGCTCCGCCACGGACCGTCCGACGGTGGACAACGGCACCACACACAACCTGGGGGTGTTCGTGCGGGACAAGCGGCAGGATCCGGAGCAGCCCGCCCCCTTCACCGTCCTGGGGGCAGGCCACGAGACGGATGACGACGCGGAGACCATCGCCTTGTTCATTCCCGCCGACGTGCCGCTCAGCTGGCCCGGTCACCCCGCGGAAAGCGGAACCACCTCCGCCCGCATTGCCCGTCTCCTGCCCGGTCAGGAGCTGAGCGTGAGCGAAGGAGAGGGTGGCCAGGGCTACCGCCTGAATCTCCCCGCTTTCCGCCTGGAGACGCCAGGCACAGAACGCACGGATCTGGCCGCCCTGCCCTCCCTGAGCCAAAGCGAGCTCGACGCCCAACCGGAAACCGCACCCGTTGACTGATCTCCCCGTCGCGCCGGAGCCCTCCCCCCGGCGCCATCGCAATCCCAACCGCATCCGCGACCACCTGGCCAACGAGCGCACCTACCTGGCCTGGATGCGCAGTGGCATCGCCCTGCTGGGGTTCGGGGTGCTGATCGTGCGGATTCGGGTGCTGCGTCCCCCCCTGGCGCCCCAGCCCCCGGGATTCGGCTGGAAGCTCGGCTTGGCGTTCTCCCTGGTGGGCTTGCTGATGGTGGGTCTCTCCAGCCTCCACTACTTCGGCGTGCGCAACGACATCGAGGAGGACGTCTATGAACCGCCGGATCGCTGGGTGTTGCTCTCCACCCTTGTGCTCCTCTGTCTGGGCGCCTTTGTCGTCTTGTACATCTTTCAGGTTCCGTTTGATGGCTCCGCTTCTGCCGTTCTCGTCGACTGAGGCGCCCCTCCTCCCCGAATGACTGCTGACCGTGGCGGCGGCGGTCAGACTGCTTCACCAACCGGTTGTGCGCCGGCTGGGCTGGGGGTGGAGCGAGGCGTGTCGGATGAGGCGTTCGGATGGTGGGGATGCTGGCGGTTTGGCTCGGGTGGGGGCTGATTCCCCCTCAGGCGGTCAGGTTGTGAGGGAGCACCGTTTCCAGCGGCAGGGCGTCCAACGGGGGCACGGAAAGCCAGCCCAGTTGAACCGCCCCGACGACGCCCAGGGTGACGACGCTGCTGCTGACGACGCCCCAGAGCAGCTCCCGCGACCGCTGCGGGCGGCGCTCCTCGGGAAGGAACGCCAGGGCTCCGTTCTGCATCAGGAGAATTCCCACCATGTTGGTGAGCCAATAGCCGCTCACCAGAGCCGGCAGCATCCAAGCAGGATTCAACAGGCTCACCAGGCGGGCGAACCCCAAGGCGAGGGGGAGATTGATCAGGAGGTCGTTCCACCAGCAGAGGGGGGAGAGGAGCCAGCCCGCGACCAGGAGGAGCAGGGAGGGAAGCGCTCGCCAGGCCCCTGGGCCCTGGAGGGGGGCAAGGCACTGTCGCCAGGACGGCATCAATCGCAAGGACGACGGAGGAGACCACCAGCTTACCGTATACCCCGGTTTACCGATCGGAGATGTTCTTGTTGAAGGTTTGGCCATGCCCCTGATCCACCTGCCGCCGCTCCTCACCCTGGTTCTCAGCCTGCTCGCCCTGGCAGCCGTGGTGCGCCGTCGTTTGGCCCTCGAATGGGTGGCCTTGCTTCTGGCCCTGGCCTCCGTCCTGGCTGGCTGGCTCTCCCCGGCGGAGGCTCTCGCCGGTTTCGCCAATCCAGCCACCCTCAGCGTGGCTGCCATGTTCGTCCTCAGCGCGGGCCTCGTGCGGACCGGCGGCCTGGCTCCCATCGAGCGGATGCTGGCCCGTCTGGAGCTGGAGAAGGGCTGGCAGCGGCTCCTGCTGCTCGCGCTGGTGGTGGGCCCCCTCAGTGCGGTCATCAGCAACACCGCCGTGGTCGCCATGTTCATCCCGGTGGTGGAGCGCTGGAGTCGGCGCCTGGGCATCGCCCCGGCCCAGCTCCTGATGCCCCTCTCCTTCCTCACGGTGCTGGCGGGCGTCGGCACCCTGCTCGGCACCTCCAGCACCCTGGTCGCCAGCGGCATCGCCGAGCAACTGGGCTATGGACCGCTGGGGCTGCTCCAGTTCACGCCCCTCGCCCTTGGGGTGTATGTGCCGGGGGTGGCCCTGCTGAGCTGGCTGTCGCCCAAGGTGCTGCGGCCCGGTGAGTGGGCCGAGGCCCCCAGCCTGGAAAGCGATTACGGCCTCAACGGCTACCTCACCGAACTGCGCGTCACGCCGCAATCCCCCCTGGTGGGCCAGAGCCTCGAAACCACGCCGCTGCAGCACCTGTTCGATGTGCGCGTGCTCGCCCTGATCCGCCGGGGGGAGTGGTTTTCCCTGCCGCTGAGCGACCGTCGTCTGCAAGCGGGAGATCTGCTGGTGGTCCGGGCGGCGCCGGCACAGGTGCTCGCCCTCCGGCAGGAGGAGGGGTTGGAACTGCCGGATGGCCCGTCCACCGCACAGGGGGAGGGGCCCGGGGAGCCGGCGGGCTTGTGCCTGGTGGAGGCGATCCTCCCGCCGGAGTCGAGCCTGATCGGCCAGACCGTGATGGAGACGCGCTTTGCGCAGCGCTTCAACGCGGTGGTGTTGGCCATCCGTCGCGGCGGCGAGCGCCTGCGCTCCCGCCTGGGCCAGGTGGAGCTGAGGCTCGGGGACGCCCTGTTGCTCCAGACCCCCCAGCCCTCCCTGCGGGGGCTTCAGGTGAGCCGGGATCTGCTGCTGGTGGATACGGCCGCCATCCCGGAGGATCGCCGCGATCGGCTTCCCTGGGCCCTCGGCCTCACCGTTTCGGCCCTGCTGCTCAACCTGTGGCGCAGCGATGCGGTCGCCGTCTGGCTGCTGCTGGCGGTGATCGGTGTGCTGGTCATGCGGGTGCTGACGACGACGGAGGTCTACGCCGCCATTCGCTGGGATGTGGTGGTGTTGCTGGGGGCACTCCTGCCGCTGACGAACCTGGTGGGCCGGAGCGGCGCCGATCAGTGGCTGCTGGAACGGCTCCGGGAGCTCTCCGGCCACACCCCTCCCTACGGCCTGCTGGTGGGGCTGTATCTGCTGACGGCGCTGCTGACGGAGGTGATGGCCAACCAGGCGGCTGTGGCCGTGATGCTGCCGATCGGGCTGGGCCTGGCCAGCAGCCTCGGTCTGAACACAACAGCCACCCTGGCCGTGGTGACCTTCGCCGCCTCCCACAGCTTTCTCACGCCAATCGGCTATCAGACCAACGCCATGGTCTACGCGGTGGGCCAGTACAGGTTTGTGGATTTTCTGCGTCTGGGCCTTCCCCTCACCGGCTGCCTCTGCCTGCTGACCCCTGCTCTGGCCCTGCGATTGTTTCCTTGAAGCCTCGGCGGCAGGATCCCGGGAGCCCTGTTCCTGAGATCACACCGTCGCCAGCGACCGACCTGCAGGATGGGACGGCGCGATGACGGGAGGATGCTGAATCTCGAACAGGTGCGCACCTTTCTCGCTGTGGCCTCTCACCTCCATTTCGGCAAGGCCGCAGACGATCTCTTCATCAGCCAGTCGGCGGTGAGCGCTTCGATCGCCAAGTTGGAAAGCCAGTTGCGGGTCCCCCTGTTTCATCGCATCGGCCGACGCGTGCAGCTCACGGACGCCGGGCGTTTTCTGCAACGGGACGGACAGCGCCTGATGGACCAGGCCCGACGGTTGGAGCTGGATCTGGACGACTTCAACGGCCTGCGGCGCGGCTCCCTTCACCTCGGAGCCAGCTTCACGGTGGGCAACTACTGGCTGCCAATCCATCTGACCACGTTTCGGGAGCGGTTCCCGGCGATCCAGTTGCACTGTGAGCTCGGGAACGCGGAGACGATCCTCGAAGGCACGAACGCCGGCCGCTTTGACCTGGGCTTTCTCACCGGGCGCCCACCAGCGGGGGCCGCGACGGTGGTGGGCGAAGAAAGCCTCACTCTGGTGGTGGGGCGAGCCCATCCCTGGTTTGGCACCCCTCCCCGCCAACTCCATCAGCTGCTGGAATCGGCCTGGCTGATCCGGGAACCGGGATCGGGAACGCGCCAGATGCTCGAATCCTGGTTGCGACGGATGGGGTTGTCGGTTCAGGAGCTCAGGGTTCAACTGGAGCTGCGCAGCAACGAGATGGTCAAGACCATGGTGGGCAGCGGCTCCGCTCTGGGGGCTCTGCCGTCGAGCATGGTGGCGCGGGAGATTGCTGCAGAAGTGCTCTGGCCGATCACACCCAAGGAATGCGCCTTGGAAGCAGAGGCGATCTGGATGGTGCGGAGTCCCAACCGACAGGACTCACGAATCCTCAATCAGTTTGTGGCCATCGTGCAGGCTGAGGACGCGGAAGGCGACAGGGTCGGACTCAGAAGCGCCGCCCTCCCTTGAGAAGGATGTGGGTGCGGGTGCCGGAGACAAGCCCATCCAGGCCTCCACGCACCTGCTCGCGGTTGAGCTGGGCCAGAAGCGACTGGCCGTCGTCGAGCTCCAGTTCCACCTGGAAATCGCGGCCGAAGGTGGTGAGGCGCCGCACGGTGGCTGGAAGGGAATCGGGTTGGGGCCCGTTGAGCAGTTCCAGATCATGGGGGCGCACGAAGAGGGGGGCGTCTTTCCCTTGCGAGGAGGTGTCGAGAACATTCACCTCACCGACAAAGCGCATCACAAACGGACTGGCCGGATGGTCGTAGATCTCCTCCGCGGTGCCGATCTGCTCGATGCGGCCCTCGTTGATCACCACGATCTTGTCGGCCACCTCCATCGCCTCCTCCTGGTCATGGGTGACGATCACGGTCGTGACGTTGGTCTGCTCCTGCAACTTGCGCAACCAGCCCCGCAGCTCCTTGCGCACCTTGGCATCCAGAGCACTGAAGGGTTCATCGAGGAGGAGGACGTCGGGCTGAACGGCCAGGGCGCGGGCGAGGGAGACCCGTTGGCGCTGGCCGCCGGAAAGCTGGGAGGGATAGCGGTCGCCATAGCCCTGCAACTGCACCAGATGGAGCAATTCGTCCACCCGTTCGCGGATGCGTTTCCGTCCCACACGGCGGAGTTCGAGACCGAAGCCGATGTTGTCCCGCACGGTGCGGTGCTTGAACAGGGCGAAGTGCTGAAACACGAAGCCCACATTGCGGCGCTGCACCGGCAGGCTGGTGGCATCGCCACCGTTGATGTAGATCCGGCCCTCATCCAGCTCCTCCAGGCCGGCGATCATCCGCAGCAAAGTGCTCTTGCCGCAGCCGGAGGGGCCCAACAGGGCCACCAGGGACCCGGTTTGGACGTCGAGGCTGAGGCGATCGATGGCCTTGAGCGACCCGAAGGTCTTGCTGACGTCAGTGACGCGGATGCCCATGGGAGAAAGGGGAAGGAGGACAAAGGGTGGGAGCGGCTGGAGGGGACATCCCGCCGATGGCCTCAGCGCGACTTGGAGAAGATCTGATCCCAGAGGCCGCCGGCGCTGAAGAACTTCTTGTCCACAGCGCCCCAGCCGCCGAAGTCACTCACCTTATAGAAGTTGACAGTAGGGAACTTGCCGCGGGCATAGGCCTTGCCCTCGGGGGTCACGGGGCGGAAGCCATTGTCCACGAAGATCTTCTGGGCTTCCGGGGTGTAGAGATAACGGACAAAAGCTTCGGCCACCTTGCGGGTGCCGCGCTTGTCAACCACCTTGTCCACCACGGCCACGGGCTGCTCCGTGAGCACATTGGGCGAGAGCACCTTGTAGGGGGTGGTCCATTCCCCCTTTTGCTTGGCCAGGATGGCCTCGGTTTCCCAGTTGAGCAGCACATCTCCCTGGTTGCGCTTCACGAAGAAATCGGTGGCTTCGCGCGCATCCTTGGGAAGAACGTCAACGTTCTTGTAGACGTTGGTGATGAAGGAGATCGCCTGAGCCTCGCTGCCCCCGGTGCGCGTGATCGCCCCCCAGAGCGAGAGGAAATTCCAGCGGGCGCCGCCGGAGGTTTTCGGATTGGCGGTCACGACATCGACAGCCTTGTTGTCGAGGTCCTTCCAGGAGTTGATCTTTTTGGGATTGCCAGGCCGAACGAAAAGGGCCACGGTGGAATTCACCGGCACCGCGTTGTAGGGAGCTTTCTTCTGCCAGCCCGGGTTGATCAGACCCGCCTTCTCGATCTTGCTCACATCCGCAGCCATGGCCAGGTTGACCACATCGGAATCCAGACCGTCGATGACGGCGCGGGTCTGGGAGCCGGAACCGCCATAGCTGCCCTTGAAGGTGACCGTCTGCCCCGTCTTGCTCTTCCAATCCGCGGCAAAACGACGGGTGATCGTGTCATAGGCGTTCTTGGTCACCGCATAGGAGACCAGGGTGAGGGTCTGGGCGCCTGGGGGCTGCTGGGCCTGCGCCAGGGAGAGCTGCAACGTGGCGGCGGTGCCGACAGCCAGGGGGAGGCCAACGGCCAGAACCGCCAGGGGCCGAGGGAAGCGTGGCCCAAGGGAAGGAATGAGTTTCACGGTTCACCAGTAGGAAACAAAACGAACCTATCGAGCCGGCGGAACCGGCTGGGTATCCCAGGCTACAGGCAAACACTTTTCCCGATCGAGGAACCGTTTTATTGTGCGGATCCGCATGGATCGCGAGACGACAGGCCATGGTGTTCAGCGCCAAGACCGACTACGGCCTGATTGCCCTGATGGACCTGGCGGAAGCCAGCGGCGGCGACCAGTTGCTTCAGACCCGGGAGATCTCCGCCCGCCACGCCATCCCCGAGCGCTACCTGGAGCAAACCCTCACCAGCCTGCGAAAGGCGGGGTATCTGCGCAGCCTGCGGGGCCCTCGGGGAGGGTTCCAGCTGCGCCTGCCCCCCGAGGACATCCGCATCAGCGACGTGGTGGCCTGCCTGGAGGGCGACCGCCGGCCCGATCCGGATCGGGAGCGGCAGACCCCGGAATTCCAGGCGGTGGCAGCCCTGGAACTCCGCACCGACGAAGCCATGACCGAAGTCCTGTCCCGCCTCAGCCTGCGCGATCTGGTGGAGGAGCGGGACGCTCTGCGCCAGTCGCAGCCGATGTTTTTCATCTGAACCCGAACCTGGCCGACATGTTGGTTTCACAGAATACCGATACCCCCCTCGGGAATAGGGCATAATGGCTTCATCTCACACCCGACCTCTCTCCACCCCCCTCCCTTCCCATGGCCTCCTTCTCCCTTGCCTGTTGTCCACGAATGGTCCTCGCCTGCCTCGCGTCCTCACCACCACCCCCTTTCCTCTCGCCGCTCCATCCATGACCGTCAGCCTGCACAAGCGCCCCCTGCGCCTGACCCTCCATCCCAACGACGTGCTGCCTGAAGGCATGAGTTGGCGGGTGGTCGAAGGGTATGTCCGCTCCCTCACCTGGGACCTGGAGGGTGAGTCGATCACCATGGGACTGTGGGGTCCAGGAGATTTGATCAGCAGCGAAGATCCTCCCCTCGCCCCCTTGGAGCTTCACTGCCTCACCACCGTGATCGTTGATCATCTGGAGCCTTCCGCCATCGAGCGCGAACAGCAACTGCGGCGCGAGCGGCAGATGCTCGCCGAGCTGGCGGTGATCCAACGCATTCGCTCCGCTGATGCCCGTCTTCTCAAACTGCTGCTCTGGATCGGCGGTTCCGTCGGCCAGGTCAACAGCCATGGCTGCCGGCTGTCGCTGAGTGAACTCAACCTCACCCACCGGGGACTCGCCGACCTCTGCGGTCTCACCCGGGTGACGGTGACGAAAATCCTCAGCCGCTTCCGCGCGGAGGGCCAGCTGCGGACCGTCGGCGATGCCGACCTCCTCATCCCCACCCTGCCATGAGGTTCCTCCCCGCCCCCTGGAGCCTGCAATGGACCAGCAGCGGCGAACTGGCGCCGCTGGACCGGCAGGATCTCTTCCTTCTCCTCCACCTGCCCGCCGTCTCTCGGTCCAGGCCCTGCGCCAGCTCCTTGTCCCCCTTCCGGGAAGACACAGGGACGACAACGCCGATTCCAACCCGCACACCTCATTGATCCCCCTCCGCGGGACTGTCCCGACCTCACCATGGCCGCTTCGCATTCGCTCACCCGTTGGACCTGGCCCCGCTGGTGGCGACTGAGCTGGTCCTGGCGGATCACCTGGCTCTATCTGATCCTGGTGTTGTTCCTGCCCCTCGGCGCCATGACCCTCAAGGCCATCGCCGTGGGGCCTGCGGAATTCTGGACCCTGGCCACCCAGCCGGAAGCTTTGGCGGCGTATCGCGTCACCTTCGGGTTGTCATTGGTGGCGGGCCTGCTCAATGGCGTGTTCGGTGTGGTGATCGCCTGGGCCCTGGTGCGCTGCCAGTTTCCGGGCAAGCGCCTGATGGATTCCCTGATCGATCTCCCCTTCGCCCTGCCCACGGCCGTGGCCGGCCTCGCCCTGGCGGGGCTCTACAGCAGCAACGGCTGGCTGGGCGCTCCTCTGGGCCAGTGGTTTGGTCTCAAGGTGTCGTTCACCTGGCTTGGGGTTGCCATTGCCATGGTCTTCATCTCCCTCCCCTTTGTGGTGCGCAGCGTGGAGCCCGTGCTGCGGGCCCTGGAGCCGGACCAGGAGGAGGCCGCCCGCTGCCTGGGGGCTTCCCCCCTCCAAACCCTCATCAGCGTGGTGTTGCCCCAGTTGATGCCAGCGATCCTGTCCGGCGTGGCCCAGGGCTACAGCCGGGCCGTGGGTGAATACGGATCGGTGGTGATGATCTCCTCCAATGTGCCCTTCAAGGATCTGATCACGCCAACCCTGATCATTCAGAAGCTGGAGGAATACGACCTGGCTTCCGCCACTGTGATCGGGATGGTGATGCTGGGCTTTTCGCTCGTCAGCTTGCTGGTGATCAATGGGCTCCAGGTGTGGGGGCACAAATGGGAAGCCCGATCTCCTCTGGCGGGCTGATCGCTCCGGCAGCCCCCTTTCGGCCTCCGCACTCCTCCTCCTGATGCCCCATTTTCTTCGCCGACTCCGCTCCCCCCTTGCGTCCGTCAACCTTCCGGGTCTGCTCATTCCCCTCATCGCCGGGGTGTATGTTGCCGTGCTCATCCTGCTGCCAGCCCTCCAGGTGGTGGCCGGGGCCCTGGCCAAAGGTTGGCAACCATTCCTTGAAACCCTTTCGTCGCCCGATCTGCTGTCTGCCGTGCGGCTCACCCTCTTGATGGCGGTGATCGCGGTGCCGGCGAATTCGATCTTCGGTTTGGCGGCCGCCACCGCCATCGCCCGGCGGAAGTTTCCGGGCAAGGCCCTGCTGTTGAGCGTGATCGACCTGCCCTTCTCCATCTCGCCCGTGGTTGTAGGTCTGATGTTGGTGTTGCTCTACAGCCCCACCAACGGGCTGTTTAAAGATGTGGTGGGAACGTTGGGTTGGAAGATCATCTTCTCCTGGCCGGGGATGGCCTTGGCGACGATCATCGTCACCTTCCCCTTCATGGCCCGCGAGGTGATTCCCCTGTTGGAAGAAGAGGGTTGGGATCAGGAGGAAGCGGCGCGCACCCTGGGAGCCACGAGCTGGCAGGTGTTTTGGAAGGTCACGCTGCCGTCGGTGCGCTGGGCCGTTCTGTATGGCCTGGTGCTCACCACGGCGCGGGCCCTGGGGGAATTCGGTGCCGTGGCCGTGGTGAGCGGCAACATCGCTGGCGAGACCCAGACCCTCCCCCTGTTTGTGGAAGACAGCTACAAGCAATACAACACGGAATTGGCCTATGGCGCCGCTCTTGTGCTCGGCGGCGTGGGGCTGGTGTCCCTGCTGCTCAAATCTCTGGTGGAACGGATGGTGGGCGGGTTGAAAGAAACAAAGCCGATGAATTGAGAACTGTCGGCGGTAGGTTTGGGCATGGGACAGGGCGTTGTTGCCTTGTCCAACCGGAACCCCCAGCGTCTACCGGACCATAAAGGCCGGGGTCATGCTTGTTGAACAACACCGGTGGGCGCTCTTCGACCTCCATGTGGTCTCCAGAGCGTCCACCACCCGGCCCAGACCACGAGCCCGTCGTTGTCGCGGCTCCGCTGGCATGGGCGACTGGACGCCACGGATGCGGGACAGGTCCAGCCAGGGGGAGGGGAGGGGGGGGGCATCCGACTGAGGGTTTGAATCCGCCTGAATGTTGCGGACAGACCTTCCATGCGCAGAGATGATTTTGATGTCAAAAAGTAACACAAGCTATTCATGCTATACTGAGGTGATATAATCGAGAGCCATGTCCAAGGCAGACATTTCTGAAACAGCAGATACCAACAAGAATTCAAGTAAAAAATACCGACCAGAAATTGATGGTTTAAGGGCATTTGCAGTCATTGCCGTGATCATCAACCACTTCAATAAGAATGTGTTACCCAGCGGATATTTGGGTGTTGACATTTTCTTTGTAATCTCTGGTTATGTCATTACCGCATCGCTAGCGGGCAGGGGATCCAAGAATTTCCTTGATTTTCTTTCGGGATTCTACGAGCGTCGCATCAAACGCCTGATTCCTGCCCTGGTTCTGTTTGTGCTGATCACCAGTCTGCTCATTTCGCTTTTCAATCCCGATCCAGGCGTGGCGCTGGGTCTTGGCTGGAGATCACTCTTCGGCATTTCCAACATCAATCTCTATCGCTCTGCAACGGACTACTTTGCTCAATCCACGGAACTGAATCCTTTCACGCATACCTGGTCGCTTGGTGTGGAGGAGCAGTTCTATCTTCTATTCCCTTTCCTGATCTGGTTTTCAGGATTTGGTCAGCAGACAGCAAAAGGAGCGCGAAATCTGTTCTTTTGCGTCGGGGCTCTGACCATCGCTTCACTGATCGGATTTGTTTATCTCTATCGGGTGAATCAACCTGCGGCATATTTTCTGATGCCTCCTCGTTTCTGGGAGATGGCAGCAGGATGCCTGATTTTTATCGGATTTCAGAAGCGCGCAAGAATTGAACGAACCCTGGAGATGGTGCCACCGCTTCTGGTTGTGATGGCAATGGTCGGCGTGATGTTTCTGCCAGTGTCCGCAGCAGTTCCTGCAACGATCACAATTGTAGTCCTTTCAGCCATTCTGATTGCCTGCTTGAAAGAGGGCACAGCTGCCTACAAGTTCTTTACCTTGAAAAAGGTGATTTTCATAGGCTTAATTTCATATTCTCTCTATTTATGGCACTGGTCAATTCTCTCAATAAGTCGTTGGACAATCGGTATTTATTGGTGGTCGGTGCCACTTCAAGCAGGACTTATGCTGATAGTAGCAGCCGCTTCTTACACGTGGATTGAAACACCGTTTCGCAGGATGAAATGGTCGCCACTGCGCTGGAAGACCATCGGAATCGGACTCATCCCTCCAGTAAGTGTCGCAGCTCTTTTAACTGGTTACACCAATACTCAACCCTTCAGTTTTTTTCTGGGATCAAGACTAAAGCTTACTGCGACTGGCGTCCCCTCGTTGACTGTTCCATATTCATTGACGGCAAACAACAGGCAGTGGACCTGGGAAGGTCAGAGGTGTGTCCTGTCAGATAATTCACAAGTCGGCAAGCAGATCAAGGTTGAAGATTGCACAATTGGCGATTTCAAGAACGCCAAGAAAAGAATACTGATTCTAGGAAACTCTTTCTCCGCTGCATTTACACATGCTTTTGATAAAATGGTTTCGGAAAGAGACGTTGCCGTCACAATCACCTCTTCATGGGGAGCCTCACCCATCCATGATATCCCTAACAAAGGCATCTTTAGTAAGGCCAATGATTTTTACTGGAAGACAACAGTTCCAGGACTCATCAGGCAACTGCGTGGAGGTGATATCGTATTTCTAGTCAATGACATGGCCGATCTCTCGCCTAAACAGGCAACGCAAGAACAATCGACGAAGCTTCAGCTACTTGAATCAGGTTTGATGCGATTCGCCAGTGAACTTGAATTGCAGAATATCAGATTAGCAATATTGAATGGTAATCCATTCGCTCGGGAAGCCAGTTGCAAGCCCGAACAAGCACTGCTGCAATGGTATTCTCCCTTTGGCAGGAAGAAGTGCGAAATTCCTAACCGCAAAACAACACTTGAAAGACGAAAGAATCTGGACGAAGTTCTTAACAGAGTAGCATCGAAAAGTGGGGTGATCGTCGTTGATCTTATTCCTCTATTTTGTCCCGATGAAAAGTGCACATATTTTACCAGCGATGGTGTTGCGCTTTATCGCGACGAATATTCACATCCCTCCGTGGAAGCAGCGAGACTTTCGGCAGATACTTTCTTGCGACACTTTACTCATCATCAAAAAGATCAATAGATTGCCGCCATCCTGCCGGCAGTCTGGCAATGTCTGAACAACAGCCCTGCTGGCTCCAAACCTGTTGAGCCGCTATGGCTCCCCCATCGCCAGGCGGACAGCAAACGCATCGATTCCCCGGGACGGAGGGGCTGCATCTGGGGCGGTCGCCAACGGATCGCAACCCTTCTTTCAAACCTTGTTCTCGTTGATCATCTACACCGCCACGGTGCGGGCCTGTTCGGCGGCGGCCAGGCTGAGCGGATCCGGGCTCGGCTGGGTGGTCGCGACAGGTGGCCATCTCCGCCAGCTCAAGGTCGTTGTGCGCCTGACGCCACCAGGACATCGGTGTCCGAGAACCCATCCCAATCACCGCGGGCCAGGGAGCCAAACAACCAGCCGCCGCACTCGGTCGCGCCGAAGGTGTGGCGCAAGCGCTGGCGCAGCCTCGCAAAGGGGCACCCTCTGACTTGACCCCATGGCCGCCCATCACCGATCCGGCGCCACCGCAAACTCCTGCCGCCCGACGATCCACTCCTCGATCGCGACCCCGCCGACGACATGCTCCCGCACGATGCGCTCCACCCGCTCCGGGGTGAGGCCGCCATAGATCACCCCCTCGGGCCAGATCAGCAGGATCGGTCCCCTCTGGCAGATCCGCAGGCAATCGACCTTCGTGCGCAGCACCACGCCCTCCGGTCGGTCAGCGGCCTCCAACCCCAGGTCGCGGACCAACGCCTTGAGCCGCGACCAGGTGGCGGCCCCCAGTGCCGGATCACAACAGCGGGCCTTGGTGGGCGTGGCGCAGAGCAGCAGGTGGTGGGCGACGCGCGGCGGTCCTGGGGTTGAGGAGGGAGTCAAGGCTGGATCGGGCACGGGGCTCAGGCCGGCAGGGCCGCTGGAGCCTTGGCCTCAAGCCGCGCCGCCGCCTCGTTCACCGCCTGCCGCGCCCAGGCGTCCACCGCCAGCACGTCGTCGAGGGAGGGCTGGGCGCAGACATCCCGCCCGTGGCGCGCGCACACGGTTTCAATCAGGGTGGGGATGGCCAGGAAGGGGATCCGCTCCTCCAGGAACAGGGCCACGGCCTGCTCGTTGGCGGCGTTCAACACGGCGGGCATGGTGCCCCCCGCCCGACCCGCCGCATAGGCCAGCCCCATGCAGGGATAGCGGGCGCCATCCGGCTCGCGGAAGGTGAGGCTGCCGAGGCGGGCCAGATCGAGGGGCGGCCAGGGCGTGGCCAACCGCTCCGGCCAACTCAAGCAGCAGAGGATCGGCAGCTTCATGTCCGGCCAGCCCAGCTGGGCCAACACCGAGGTGTCCGCCAGCTCCACCAGCGAATGAATGATGCTCTGGGGATGGATAACGATGTCGATGGCGTCGTAATCCAAACCAAACAAGTGGTGTGCTTCGATCACCTCCAGGCCCTTGTTCATCAAGGTGGCGGAATCCACGGTGATCTTGCGGCCCATCACCCAGTTGGGATGGCTGGTGGCATCCGCCACGGTGACCTTCGTCAGATCCGCCGGATCCCAATCGCGGAAGGCGCCGCCGGAGGCGGTGAGCAGGATGCGACGCAGGCCGGGGGCGGCCTGGCCGGTGGAGAGGCGCGCCTGATCGGGCCAAGGGAGGCCCTGCAGGCACTGAAAGATGGCGGA
>JBKDSZ010000219.1:0-7016 GCA_046340375.1 Cyanobacteriota bacterium
ATGCGAAGTGAAAAAGAAGAGGCAAAATACAGTTGATGGATCTTTCTGGATGGTAAAAGTATCAACGAAGAAGCTTTCACCGAGAAGAGCATGAAAACCTTCTTTAATCTTTTTGATAAAGCTCCACACATCATCAAATCCGTGATCGGAAAAATCAGGAATTAGTTCAGAAATAAAGTCATAAAGCGCTTCTGGTGTTCCATTTTTTGCAAACCGATACATGAACTGTGTCGGAAGCCAGAGCAGAACCTCAACGCAGCCAGACGCCATTAATGCAGCAATCTGCGAACCGCTTATATGTCTGTATTGATACGGATCTATAAACACAAATGCCTTCTGTTTCTGAGATTTAAGGTTCGTGAATGCTTTAACCAATTGATCTAGTAGGCTCTGATAATCTGTAGATGAATAGCCAATGCTTCCAAAATCAGGGTAATGAAGGGACTTGGCAGTAACCGCTGCTTTGACTTTCTCAACTTTTCTGGAATCCAGATCATTGAAGTAGCAGTTGACCGGAGGGATAAATTTATTATTTGCAGGATTTGTAAAATGCATATCCTTTATCTGTCTCAGGATAAGAAGCGGGCTGCCTTCACCTCCATTCTCATAAATTCCTTCTCCGCAGAAAAGGTCATAAACTTGTATTTCTTTCGTGTGATTATCATTGCTGATTATATTTAGATACCTTTTAAGATACTCTGATAAGAGCCTTACTTTTGCTTGCGAGTGACTAAGGAGATTAATCTGCGAATCTTTTTTCATTATCGCACACCTGGGACGCAATTCTCATGCTGTAAGACCGTGAAGGCTTCATAAGCATTTGAGGATGACGCTTGATCTAGTTCAAGCATGGCCGCATGCCGCATACCTGCCATAACCCGACGCTCGCATGAAAGGCAAACAACATTTTAATACTTCCGTACTACTCTAGGGATCCCAAGGTCTTGTCGCAACTTTTCTTCATGCTGCTTGCTGTCCTGGCAACGCTGCCCCTGAGTGGCAGGCAAGGAGCTTGGGGTGGCGAAGCAGAGAGCAGTTGGTGGCCTGTCCACTCGAGGGGTGTGTTGGAAGGTGGCTAAACGTTATCTTGCTCTCGATTCCACCAGCTATTCTCCTTAAGCCATTCTGAAATCAATGTGGTGTAGTCATTAAAAATAAGTTCATTCCTCTCAAGGCTGAGCACTCTACAAAGAAGTGGCAACTCAATTTGAAAGAGGCGAAAACGTTCGGCCATAGCGCTACCTCCCGGAATGGCAATATTTGTGCTATGGCTGTTATTCCGGAGCCAGTTTCTCACTACTTTTACTGCAATCTCTGGGCAGTCATCATGCGACTGGATATCCTGACCTGCGATATCAGAACAAAACTGATGATACCGATATCTATCGCTATCAAGAATCAGGCATACCTTTTTCTTGTCGTCTCTAGATCCGAATCGCCGTGCTCCTAGAAACAGCCCCAACTCTAGTGGCATATTGAAGCGTGGTAGACCTGTTACAGCACCAAGCTCAGTACGAGAGATATCATGAACTCCATACTTGCAGGCTTTGATAATCTTTGCTATCTTGTCAATACGAACCTCCGCAGAGTCTTCAGCTTCCAATGCAGAGCGCGCAATAAATCCACAGTCATGGATAGCGAATATAATTGCCTCCATCAGAGGATTATATGTTTCATCAAACGGACAATTTACGAATACGTTTATGTCGTAGTTTACGGGAGTCAAGGCTACTGCAAAACGAATTATTTAGCCCTATTAATTCTGATGGCTCTGACTGCAGATTTGGCTGCGCTCCGGCTAACGCTACCTGTTTTTGCTGAGCTTCTAACTGTTCGCAATGCGCTTGCTGCCGCTGACTTTGCAGCCCTAGAAGCACGTTGATCTCGAAGAGTTCTCCCCGCAGCAGACGTAGCGGCTGCTGCGGTTTCTCGTCTTGGAGAGTTGCGTTGCGAGAGAGCGCTGCCAGCAGCCGTACGTTCTTGGGGTCTTCCGGAAGTGCTTCTCACGTCTCTTGAAGCCTTAGTCGCGGCGCCTTTACCAGTACCTTTCGGCTTTGTCATGAGATCCCTAGTAGGCTGCTCTATACCACTCTAAGGCATTCAGCATGGTATGGGACAGCGGCCATGAGTGGTCCACGCATCCGCGATCCTTCGAACAACTATTTGGGCGGATCCGCCCAAGTCGCACCGACCCCCCCAGCCGTCCGCCCAAGACGCAGCACTCGCACGGCTGCCAGGCGACAGAAGGACTGCGCCACAATGAATCTCACGGCCCATGGGCCAACACTGGTGCATCTTGGGCGGATCCGCATAAGATGTATTCATCAAGCTACAAAGGAGTGCAGTGGGCACCTCCAGGGCGCCGACGTCCTCTTGATGGTCAAAGCCAAGCAGCGAAGCCTGCAAAGGGAGCCACCAGCTAAAACCGACCATCCCTCCCCGAACCACCCTCCAGCGCCGCATGAACCGCGCCGCGGAAGTCGGAGGGAGGGGGTTGGCCCTGGCGGCGGGCTTTGGCGCGGGCGCGGGCGTGGTTCATGTCAGCTGGAAGGAACACCACGGATTTGCCCAGTCGCCAGGCCGCCAGCAACTCATCACGAGCCACCTCGCCGCCGCCGATCGCCACCATGGCCGTGCTGCTCTCCACCACCGCCTTGGAAGTGGGAGACAACTCCCCGCGGCCCGGCAGCAGGCCTCCCCAGGTGTCGTCCTTCACCACAAACACATGGTCAACACAAGAGGAGAAGGACACCCCCGCCTCCCGCGCCCGCGACGACACCACGCCGATGGTGGTGAAGCCCCGGCGCTTGGCCAGGGGATAAATGACCCCGATGCCATCCGCCGTGGCGCCGATGTTGATCAGGGTTCGGGTCGGATCCTGACCCTCGAGGATCTGGGCCGCTTGGCTCGTCATTCGCGCCGCGTCCTCGTAGCCGGCGGCGTAATACCCCAGAAAGGTCAACACCCCCATCCCTTTGCTCTGTGCAAACGCCCGAATCGCTTCCGGGGTGGCATCGCGGACCTCCCCCCGGCCCGGACAGGCGATCCCGGCTGCGGGGCCAATGACCGCCCAGACCACCGCCAAAGCCAGGGCCTGCAGTTTCCCCATCCGGCCTCCGGCGGCAGGCGACACCAGCCAGGCTAGGGAGAGCCCGACCCGCGGCACGCGCTGCCCCACACTGAATCCAGCCCACCCCGGCCCACCGGGCGCTCCCCCCTGGATGCCGCCGACACCATCGCCGCCATCGCGACCGCCGTCGCCCCGGGGCAGGGCGGAGTGGCCATCGTGCGCGTTTCCGGGCCGCGCGCGGAGGCCATCGGCCGCGCGCTCTTTCAGCCCGCTGGCCAGCAGCGCTGGGACAGCCATCGGGTGCTTTATGGCCATGTGGTGGATCCAGCCAGCGGCGAGCGGGTGGATGAGGCCCTGCTCCTGTTGATGCGCGCCCCCCGCAGCTTCACGCGGGAAGACGTGGTGGAGTTCCACTGCCACGGTGGACTGGTGGTGGTGCGGCGGGTGCTGGAGCTGGTGGGCGTCGCGGGCGCCAGGCCCGCACGGGCGGGGGAATTCAGCCTGCGGGCCGTGCTCCATGGACGCCTGGACCTCACCCGCGCGGAAGCGATCGGCCAGCTGGTGGCCGCCCGCGGTCGTCGCGCCGCCCAGCTCGCCATGGCCGGCCTCGATGGCGGCCTGCAGCGGCGCATCAGCCGGATCCGCGCTGCCCTGCTCGATCAACTCAGCGAGCTGGAGGCCCGTCTCGACTTCGAGGACGAGCTGCCCACCCTGGACGGCGGCGCCGTCGCCCGGGCCCTCGCGAGCCTGCGGGAGGAGCTGGAGCGGTTGGTGGCGGAAGCCCGGCAGGGGGAGCTGCTGCGGGAGGGGTTGCGGGTGGCCATCGTCGGCCGCCCCAATGTGGGCAAGAGCAGCCTGCTCAACCTTCTCAGTCAGAGGGAGCGGGCGATCGTCACCGACAGTCCCGGCACCACACGAGATCTGCTGGAAAGTGAGCTCGTGCTCGATGGCGTGCCCCTCACCCTGCTCGACACCGCCGGCATCCGCCCCACCAGCGATCCGGTGGAGCGGCTGGGCATCGCCCGCAGCGAGGGCGCCCTGGCCAGCGCCGATGTGGTGCTTCTGCTCTTTGATCTGGCAGACGGCTGGACGGCGGCGGACGAAGAGCTGCGCCAGCGGGTGCCCCCTGGCGGGCCCCTGCTGGTGGTGGGCAACAAGCGCGACCGGATGCCCGCCGGATCGGCGCCCCCCGAGGCGGAAGTGACGCTTTGCGCCCTGAGCGGCGAGGGGCGCCAGGAGCTCACTGCGGCCCTGCTGGAGCGCTGCGGAGCCACCGACCTGCAAGGCCTGGAGGTGGCCCTCAACAGCCGCCAGCGCGACCTGGCCGCCGCCGCCGCCGCCGCCCTCGCTCGCACCCTGGAGGCCGCCAGCGAGGGCCTCCCCTGGGACTTCTGGACCATCGACATCCGCGAGGCGATCCAGCGCCTGGGGGAGATCACAGGAGACGACGTGAATGAAGCGGTTCTGGAGCGGGTGTTTGCCCGCTTCTGCATCGGGAAGTGAGCCGGCGGCCTAATCCACCTTGGCGGCGATCGGCATCCGCCAGCCGCTGCCAAACGCTCGGCTGCTCACCTTCAGGACCGGCGCGGCCTGGCGCCGCTTGAACTCCGCCCGCCGCAGCAGCCCCATCACCCGCCCCACCACGGCCCCCTCCGCCCCTCCAGCCACCAGCTCCTCCGGCGCGGCCAGGCGCTCCACCAAACCCTTCAGCAGCGGATCGAGCACCTCGTAGGGGGGGAGGGAGTCGCTGTCGCGCTGATCGGGCCGCAGCTCGGCGCTGGGGGGCTTCTCCCGGATCGCCGCGCCGATCAACGGGCCCTCGGGCGGCAGGCCGAGATCGGCGCGGCAGGCGGCGGCGGCGGGGCTGTCGATCCAGGCGCAGAGGCGATAGACAGACGTCTTGTAGAGGTCGCCGATCACCGCCAGGCCACCGTTCATGTCGCCGTAGAGGGTGCAATAGCCCACGGCGAGCTCCGACTTGTTGCCCGTGGCGAGCAACAGGCGCCCCTCCTGGTTGGCCCCCGCCATCAGCAGGCTGCCACGGATGCGCGATTGCAGGTTCTCCGCCGTCACCCCCTCCGGCGGACCGCCCAGGGCCGGAACCAACGCCGCGTCAAAGCCCTCCATCAGCCCGGCGATCGGCAGGGTGGCGGTGGCCAGGCCCAACCGCTCCGCCAGGGCGATGGAATCGTCCAGGGAGCCGGCCGAACTCCACGGGGAGGGCAGCAGCAGCGCCCGCACCCGCTCCGCGCCAAGGGCCCCGCAGGCGATCACCGCCACCAGCGCCGAATCGACGCCACCACTGAGCCCCAGCAGGGCCCGCTGGAAGCCGCACTTGCGCGCGTAGTCCCGAACCCCCAGGCACAACACCCGCAGCAGCTGCTCCTCCTCCACCGGTGGCGGCAGGGGCGCGGTGAGCGGCAGGGGCGCCGTGGCGTCCCACACCCCCAGATCCGTTGCCGCGCAGGCCAGCTGGCACACCACGCCACCGGCGGCGTCCACCACAAAGCTGCCGCCATCAAACACCAGCTCGTCATTGCCGCCCACCTGGTTGACGTAGAGCACGGGCACACTCAGCCGCGCCGCGGCCCGCGCCGCCAGACGCCTGCGCAGGGCCGCCTTCCCCTGGCCGAAGGGCGAGGCGGAGAGGTTGAGCAGAAGGTCGATGCGATGGGGCAACAGCTCCGCGATCGGATCCGCCCCCGCCAACCGATGGCCCTGCAGATCCTCCTCCACCCACAGGTCCTCGCAGATCGTCAGCCCCAGGCGCCAGGAGCGCCCGTCCGCCTTCAGCTCCAGCACGGCGGGCGCCTCGCCGGCGCGGAAATAGCGGCGCTCGTCGAACACGTCGTAACTGGGCAGCAGCCGCTTGCGGCACACGATTCGCCAACCCTCCCGCTCCACCAGGGCGAGGGCGTTGTGGAGCGCCGGCTGGCCGCCAGCGGCGATCGGCTCCGCCACCCCGACCAACGCCGCCACCCCGGCGGGCATGGCCGCCACCAGCCGCTCCAGCACCCGCTCCTGACGCTCCAGCCGGGCCGCGCTGAGCAGCAGATCGCGCGGCGGATAGCCCCAAAGCGACAGCTCCGGGGAGAGCACCAGGCGCGCGCCCTGGCGACCCGCCCGCGCGCAGGCCGCCAGAAGGCGCTCCCCATTGCCCTCCAGGTCGCCCACGAGGGCATCAAGCTGGGCCAACGCAAGCCGCATGGATCAGGGGGAAGGGGAGGCAAGACCGTAGAGCCCGTGGCGCCGCAGCAAGGGCCAGAGCTCCTCCGGCACCTGAGCTGGAGCCGCATCGGGCGCGGCCAGCTCCCGCGCCCGGGAACTGGCGGTGGCGGGGGGAAAGAGGGGAAGCACCCGCACCCGGGCACCCAGGGCGCGCAAGGCCTCCAGATCGCCCTCCGCCACGGGCCAGCCCTGCCGCGGCGCCACCGCCAGCTCCAGTCGGTCCTGAAGCTGGTGGGCCGCGCGCCAGTGGGGCATCTGGGCCAGCAGATCACTGCCCACCACGAACACCGGCGTCTCCCGGGGCCAACGGGCGCGGGCCCGCTCCAGGGTGTCGATCGCCCAGGGGCTGCTGAGCGCCTGAACCACCGTCAGCCGCGGGTCGCCGATGGCCTCCACCAAGGCCTCAAGGAGAGCCAGGCGCAACGGCAGGGGCGTCTGGCGGGGTTTCATCGGGTTGTCGCTCGCCCAGGTGACCACCCGGGGGAAGAGTTCCAGCAAGCCCTGAAGGAGGGCCTTGTGGCCCAGGGTGGGCGGGTCGGCGCTGGTGCCGAAGAGGGCGACGGCATTCACCGCGACCGCGCCTCCTCTTCCGCCAAACGCCGCAGCAGGGCCGCCGGATGGCCGGCGGCCCCCCTGCTGCGCAGCAGGGCCGCCGCCGCCAGGCGCCCCGTGCGGCGGGTGGTGTGCACCGCCAGGGCGGCCTGGGCCATGGCCACCG
>JBKDSZ010000220.1:0-9472 GCA_046340375.1 Cyanobacteriota bacterium
CTGGCCTACAGCACGGTGTCTCAACTGGGTTACATGATGCTCGCCATGGGCTGCGGTGCCCCGGTGGCTGGAATGTTCCACCTGGTGACCCATGCTTTTTTCAAAGCCATGCTTTTCCTGGGCTCTGGATCCGTGATTCACGCCATGGAAGAGGTGGTGGGTCATGAGCCGGTTCTGGCTCAGGACATGCGCCTGATGGGTGGGTTGCGACGCTTCATGCCCATCACGGCGATCACCTTTCTGATCGGCTGCATCGCCATCGCTGGCATTCCTCCTCTGGCAGGCTTCTGGAGCAAGGATGAAATCCTCGGTCAAGCCTTCCAGGCCTTCCCTTTGCTGTGGGGAGCTGGTTTCCTCACGGCCGGCATGACGGCGTTCTACATGTTCCGTTTGTATTTTCTCACCTTTGAGGGCGAATTCCGTGGCAACGATGCCGGGCTCAGAGCCCAGCTTCTGGCCGCCGCTGGAAAAGACGGCGGCCACGAGGATGGTCATGCCGCCCAACACAGCCACCACCCCCACGAGTCCGCCTGGCCGATGACCTCTCCCCTGGTCATTCTTGCCGTGCCCTCCATTTTGGTCGGCTTGCTCGGAACCCCCTGGAACAGCCGCTTTGCCATGGCCCTCGACCCTGAGGAGGCCGCTGAAATGGCCCACCACTTCTCCTGGGCCGAATTCCTCCCCCTGGCGGGCGCCTCCGTTGCTATTTCCATCGCGGGCATTTCCCTGGCTGTGCTGGCCTATTCCCTCCACCGCATTGATCTCGGCCAGGCTGTGGCGGCCCGTTTCCCGGCAGTGAATGCGTTTCTGGCCAACAAGTGGTATCTCGACGATCTGAACGACAAGATTTTCGTTCAAGGCAGCCGTAAGTTGGCCAAGCAGGTCCTGGATGTGGATTCGAAGGTGGTGGATGGCGTTGTCAATCTCACCGGACTCCTGACGCTTGGCAGTGGGGAGGGTCTGAAATATCTCGAAACCGGTCGCGCTCAGTTTTATGCCTTGATCGTGTTTGCCGGGGTCATCCTTCTGGTTGTGTTGTTCAGTGTGTTCGGCTCCTAGTCCTTGTGACAGGCTTGAATGGCGCTCTGGTCGGGGGTGACACGGTCCGTTTGGGTTTTCAAGAGCGCTTGCGCCAACGCTTGCTTTTTGCGACCCACTCGACTGGCTGTCAGCCCTGACCCAAGCGTCGGCCGCGCAGAGCGCTCACGGCTCGGGCCCGACGGCTGAGCCGGCCCATCCCCCCAAGGGGAACGATCCAGAGGCCAAGGCGGCTCGACCCTTTCCCTTCATCCCGCTCATCGCCGGCCCCCTCAGGACACGTGTGTGGCAACCCCCACCACGTCCGGTGGGAGGTGACCCGCATTTCTACACTCCTTATCAGTGCTTGGCGTTGTCCATGCCCTTCCCCTGGCTCAGCGCCGCGATCCTTGTCCCGATCGCAGCCTCTCTCTTGATTCCTTTCGTCCCGGACGATGGGGACGGACGCAAGGTGCGCTGGTACGCCCTCGGAGTCGCGTTGCTCACCTTTCTCTTCACGGTGGGGGGGTACCTCAACGGTTACGACCCCGCCGTCGATGGCCTGCAACTGGTGGAACGCTGGACCTGGTTGCCGGAACTCGGTCTGGCTTGGTCGGTCGGGGCCGATGGCCTCTCCATGCCTCTGATCCTGCTCACGAGCTTCATCACTGCGCTGGCCTGCCTGGCGGCCTGGCCAGTGACCTTCAAACCACGCCTGTTTTATTTCCTGCTTCTGGCCATGGATGGCGGCCAAATCGCTGTCTTCGCGGTGCAGGATATGTTGTTGTTTTTCCTTGCCTGGGAGTTGGAGCTTATCCCTGTTTATCTCCTTCTGGCTATTTGGGGAGGGAAAAAACGTCAGTACGCTGCAACGAAGTTTATTCTCTATACGGCGGGAAGTTCACTTTTCATTCTGCTGGCCGCGCTGGCCATGGGATTTTATGGCGGCGGCGCACCAACCTTTGACTACACAGCCATTGCGGCCAAAGAGTTCAGCACAGCGTTCCAAGTGGTCTGTTACGCGGCACTGCTGATTGCTTTTGGTGTCAAATTGCCCATTGTTCCCCTCCATACCTGGCTGCCGGATGCCCATGGGGAAGCCACGGCGCCTGTGCACATGCTCTTGGCGGGTATCCTTTTGAAGATGGGCGGATACGCACTCCTCCGCTTCAATGTTCAGATTCTTCCAGATGCTCATGTGAAATTTGCACCCGTCCTGGTGGTTCTGGGGGTGATCAACATCATTTACGCGGCCCTGACCTCCTTTGCCCAGCGGAATCTAAAGAGAAAAATAGCCTATTCTTCGATCAGTCACATGGGTTTTGTTCTTATTGGCATCGGTAGCCTCAGCGCCCTTGGCACGAGTGGGGCCATGCTGCAGATGGTGAGTCATGGACTGATTGGTGCCAGTCTTTTCTTCCTCGTTGGGGCCACCTACGACCGAACCCATACGCTCCAGCTGGATGAGATGGGAGGAGTGGGACAAAAAATGCGCAAGATGTTTGCCCTGTGGACGGTTTGCTCCTTGGCCTCCCTCGCCCTGCCTGGGATGAGTGGTTTCGTTTCTGAGCTGATGGTGTTTGTTGGCTTTGCCACAAGTGAAGCCTATGGATTGGTCTTCCGTGTTGTCATTTCCGTGTTGGCTGCAATCGGCGTGATCCTGACGCCGATCTACTTGCTGTCCATGCTGCGAGAAATCTTTTTCGGGAAGGAGAATCGCGAACTGGTGACCCACAGCAAGTTGATCGACGCTGAGCCTCGCGAGATTTATGTCATTTCTTGCCTGCTTGTTCCCATTATTGGGATTGGTCTGTATCCGCGTATCATGACGGATAGTTACAGGGCCTCCATCGAATCCCTGGTTCAGAGAGAGACCCAAGCCCTGGCTCGCAGCGGTCCGTTGCCGATCCAAGGCGTGTTTCGCTCGCTTTCGGCCCCTTCGGGTGTGCCTGCCGTTGTTCTCCATGCCCCTCCATTGACAACCTTCCTCCCCAGCCCCTAAGCCGGTAGAACCCCTGCAGCCCCGCCGATGCGTCAGCTCAACTTTTTGCTGATTTTCATCTTTGGCCTGGCCATGGTGATGTTCACACTTGAAAACACGACGGCAACCACCGTGCGTTTTCTTCCCGGGGTGAGTCTCACCATCCCGTTGGCGGCCCTCTTGTTGCTGGTTGGCGGCATCGGGGCGACCGCAGCCTGGATTTATGCCGTCTGGAGTGGTGTGGTGCGGAAGGTGGAATCCCTCCAGAGCGAAGGGGAACAGGAGGCCCAGAGGGTGCGGATCCAGGAGCTTGAAAACGATCTTCAGCGTTATCGCGCCACCGTGGATGCCCAGCTGGCTCTCCTGCCAGCGGCCGGAGAAAGCACCGCCCCCTCCGTCGAGCCCTGAATCCCTCGGGATACGAACCCACCCTCCGCTCCGGGGGACTGGTCTTGGCCGACCGGGGAAGTTACGTTGGCGGTTGTCCTGGGCGAACGGGTGGCTGTGGCCGAAGCGGGCGCCCGCATGGCGATTCGAATGTTGCAGGATGCTGCCATCCGTGGCGAGCTGGATCCCTGGGATGTCGATGTGATCGCCGTCATCGACGGTTTCCTGGATCGCCTGCACCAGCGCATCGCCTCCTCCACCCTGGCGTTGAACCGGGGAGCCCGTTTCGAGCAGGATCTGGCCGAAAGCAGCGATGCCTTTCTGGCTGCCTCCTTTCTGGTGGGGCTGTAGGCGGAGCTCCTGGAGAGCAGCAGTTTTCCCCTGGAGCCGGAGGACAGCGAGGCTTGCGACCCGCTGGATGATGCCCTGCCCTCTGGCGGTGGCTGGCAGGGGCTTCCACTGCGACCGGAACGTCAACTGCTTCGGCGTCCCGTGGCGCCTCCCCCCCTGCAGAGGCCCGTAAGCCTGGGGGAGCTGATCCGGCAGCTGGAAGACATTGCGGCGCGCCTGGAACTGGAGGGTCCACGAACGCGGGAGCGTCGTGGTCGGCGCTACAGCGAGCGTGCGGCCATTGCCCAGGTGGCGGCCCTGGCCCACCGCGAGAAATTACCGGAAACCACGGCGGCCCTCAGCCGTTTCATCCAGGCTTCCTGGCCTGTGGACAGCCCATCCTGGCTTGGCTTCGATGCCCTGGTGAGCGACTGGGGAACCTGGGTGGAGGCCGCGGCCCAGGAGGATCTGGACCGCGACAGGGTGGGGGTGTTCTGGGCTCTGCTCTTTCTCAGCGCCCAGGGGAAGGTGGAGTTGCGGCAGGAGGGCGGCCTCTTTGGTCCCCTCAGCTTGCGACGTTTGGCGGCGGTTGTGCAGGAGGGGGAAGGGGAGCCTGCCGCCGAGGGGTCAGCTTCCTTGCCGGCTCCGGATGCGATCGCAGCTTGAGAGAGGACGTAAGATTGACGGATTCTTCTTGAAAAGCGCCTAAGAATGAAGGCGATGATTCTCGCGGCTGGAAAGGGAACCCGGGTTCGACCGATAACCCACACCACGCCCAAGCCGATGATTCCAATCCTTCAGAAACCCGTGATGGAGTTTCTTTTGGAGCTTCTGCGCGAACATGGTTTTGACCAGATCATGGTCAATGTTTCTCATTTGGCTGAGGAAATTGAAAACTATTTCAGAGACGGTCAACGTTTTGGTGTGCAGATAGCTTACAGCTTTGAGGGGCGCATCGAAGATGGCGAGTTGATCGGTGAAGCCATGGGTTCGGCGGGCGGCATCAAGAGAATTCAAGATTTTCAGGCCTTTTTTGATGATACTTTTGTCGTTCTCTGTGGCGATGCGCTGATCGATTTGGACCTCACGGAAGCCTTGCGTCGGCATAAATCCAAAGGCGCTATGGCTAGCTTGATCACCAAACGAGTACCCATGGAGCAGGTCAGCAGTTATGGGGTGGTGGTTACGGACGACGGAGGCAGAGTGCTGTCTTTCCAGGAAAAGCCTGCGGTGGATGAAGCGGCAAGTGACATGATTAATACTGGTATCTATATCTTTGAGCCTCAGGTCCTGGATTTCATCCCTTCGGGCGAACCGTTTGACATCGGTGCTGACTTGTTCCCCAGGCTTGTCGCGGCTGGTGCGCCCTTTTATGCCCTCCCGATGGAGTTTGAGTGGGTTGACATTGGTAAAGTACCTGATTATTGGCAGGCCATTCGCAGTGTGCTTCAGGGTGATGTTCGTCAAGTGCAGGTGCCTGGTATTCAGGTCAGGCCAGGGATCTATGCTGGCTTGAATGTGGCGGCAAATTGGGACAAAATTAATGTCAAAGGCCCTGTCTATGTGGGCGGCATGACGAAAATCGAGGACGGCGCCACAATCATTGGCCCAGCAATGATTGGTCCCAGTTGTCATATCTGTGCCGGTGCAACGATCGATAACTCGATTATTTTTGATTACTCCCGCATTGGACCCGGCGTAAACCTGCTGGAAAAACTGGTATATGGTCGTTATTGCGTTGACCGCAACGGCGATCACTTCGATCTTCAGGAGGCAGCTCTCGATTGGTTGATCACTGATGTGCGGCGTCAAGACAAGATTTCTCCATCTCCTCAGCAGAAGGCATTGGCCGAACTGCTCGGTACCAACTTTGTCCTCAAAGCCAGTTAAGCATTGCTTTGGCAGCGCCAACTCCAGAGCACTCTGATTGCTGCTCAGAGGGCTTTACACTTTTGAGGTGTTGAGGTGTTGAGGTGTTGAGGTGTTGAGGTGTTGAGGTGTTGAGGAATTGAGGAGTTGAGGTGTTGAGGTTGTGAGATTATGAAGCTGCTCTGCCTTGAGTGCGTCAAGGTCTCAGGGCGTCAGGGCGTTAATTCCAGTTGCTCTGGTGAGGGCGTTGAAGTGTGATGCGTTGAGGCGAGATTAAAGTAAGAACATCTCTGGACCCTGGGAGTCAGTGGCCACTCCCGGCGCGTGGTTCCCATTGCGGTCTTGGGAGTTCTTTACCGCTGGTGGACCGCTGGAGGATCCGATGCTCTCTCCCGGGTCATTTCAGCGCAGGCAGAGAAAACAGGCCATGGAAGGCTCGGGTAATGCTCCGCTGGGAGCCGCGGCCAGCCTGTGAGCTGTCAACAAAGGAGGTCAGCTTGCCGCCGGCTCGATCGGGGGAATGCCGGCGATGCGCAACACCTCAGGAATCCGTTCTTCCGCTTTGACCGCCATCAGGTGCACCCCCTGGCAGAGCTCCGCGTAGAGGCTCACCTGTTCGGCCGCGATGAGGATCCCTTCGGTGGCGGGATCCGAGGCGGCGGCCAGGCGATCAATCAATGACTGGGGGATGGCGGCGCCCGGCACCACACGATTGATGAACATGGCATTGCGCGCCGATTTCAGTAGGAACACTCCTGCCAGCACCGGCAAACCCAGGGGACCGGTGACTTCCTCCACAAAGCGTCGCAAGGCTTCCGGATGCATAACCATCTGGGTTTGCATGAAGCGGGCGCCCGCTTCCCATTTTCTCCGCACCCGTTTGGCCAGAGCGTTCCAATGGCCGGCATGGGGATCAGCCGCGGCGCCGCAGAACAATTGGGTCGGCCCATCGGGTAACTGGCCCTGCACAGGATCCACGCCGGTGTTGAGGCTGGCCACGAGTCGCAGCAGGCGCACCGACTCCAACTCATTCACGGGTCTCGAGTCGGGTTGGTCGCCCGCTCGCACGGGATCTCCCGTCAGACAGAGCACATTGGGAATGCCCAGCGCGTGCGCACCCAGGAGGTCGGCTTGCAGCGCAATGCGATTGCGGTCTCGGCAGGTCATCTGCAGCACCGGTTCAATGCCGTGGTCCAAGAGGATGCGACAGACAGCCAGGCTGCTCATCCGCATCACCGCCCGGCTGCCATCGGTGACGTTGACGGCGTGCACCCGTCCCTTAAGAGTTTTGGCGGCGTCCAGCGTGCGCGTCACGTCCCCTCCCCTGGGGGGAGTCACTTCAGCGGTCACGGTGAACTGACCCGAGGCCAGAGCTTCAGCAAGCTTCACAGAAACGGCACGATGGCCCAACATCATGGCCCACCAACCTCACTAGGATGGCCGCGTCGGAGACGTCTCCATGGCAGCTATCCCGTCCCGCGAACAACCAGGGCCTGAGGGACTGGACAACGCCAGGGCGGAACTTTCGGAGCGAGAGCTGGAAATCATTGAATGGGTCGCAAAAGGATTGACAAATTCGGAAATTGCCAGTCAATTAACGATCAGTAAGCGGACCGTTGATAATCACGTCAGTAATGTTTTTGCCAAAACGGGTGCTAAAAATCGCATCGCTCTCATCAATTGGGCAATGGATCAGGGGAAGATTTGCCGCGATGGTTTCAACTGTTGTTCTTTGCCGGCGCCCATTAAAGACTGAGGCTCAATGCTCCCGCTTCAGCTGCTCGCGATGGCCCAGAGGGCTTGCAGATCTTCGCTGGACCAACGTTCCAGCGGATGTTGAGCCAAGGCCGCGTTGCTCAACTTGTGCAAATTGGTCACTTCCTTCCCACACCAGGGCGGGATCGAAGGCGTATCTTCCGGGTGTTGAAGCTCCACTTCCGCAATCACCAGCGGCGCATTGTGGCCTGAAAACACATCCAGCACCCAATCCCCCCCCGGCAGGCGCAGGCCATGGCGTTTCTTGTTGACCTGCCACTCGGTTAGCTTCAGCAGTGCCAGGGCGTCGTCCACAGGAATCGCATACTCAAATTCCAGGCGGGCATGGCTGGGAGCGTCGTCGTTGGCCATGGCTTTGATCGTCAACCAAGCGCCGGGGTCGCCCTTCGCCCCCTGTCGCAGGCGAACCCGGGCCGTAAGCCCATCCTCGCGATGCAGCAGATAACCATGGCGGAGTTCCGCTTCCCAGGTGACATGGGAGCGCCAGCCATCGTCCGTGACGAGAAATCTTCGTTCGATCTCCAGGGCCATGGGGTGGGTCAGTTGGGAGAGGGGTGGGCCGCCGTCAGGCTGCCAGCCCAATGGAGTTTGTGGGTGAGGGTTCGGTAGTAGGAGGGACTCTGGTCCAACACCACCAGGAGAGCCACCGAGGCGCTGCGCTGCACCACGCAACGATCACCAGCCTCGAGCACTGTGGCATGGGTGCCGTCTTTCCAGAGCCGCACCCGACGGCAGCTCTCCCCCAAGGGCCAGACGGTGAGCCTGGCCCTTGGCGGCACCACAATGGCGCGGCTGGACAGGCTCATGGGACAGATCGGATTGATCACCATCGCTTCGATCCCGGGATGCAGGATCGGCCCTCCAGCGGCCATCGCATATCCGGTGGAGCCGGTGGGTGTGGCAATGATCAGGCCATCTCCCTGGTATTGATCCACCACTTCCCCATCGATCTCCAGCTCCAATTGACATGTGGGTGAACGGTCGTCAAGGCAAGGGCGGAAATAAAAATCATTCAGCGCCGTGTGGGGGCCGTTGGCATCTTGGTTGGCGGCGATTCCTGGCCCCGGCAGCGCTCCGTCGCCGGGGTCGATGGAAGCGGAGAGCATCATCCGCTGTTCCAGCGCGAACCGATCCTCGCGCAATCGCAGCCAGACTTCTGCTTCGGTTCCCTCGCCATGTCCGCGCAGCAGGCGTCGCTCATGGGTGAGAAAGCCCAGATTGCCGCCGACGTTGAAGCATAAGAGGGGAATCTGCAGCGGTGCCAGATGGCGGGCCGCTCCAAGCACGGTTCCATCTCCGCCGAGGATGACCGCCAGATCGGCAGGAGCCGGCTCGCTGGCGATCAATCCGGGAAACGGATTGCTGGTGGACCCGCTTTCCGCCACGGTGACGTGGACGCCGAGAGCCTGGAGTTCCTGAAAGCACCGCTTGGCCTCTTGCCTTGCCACACGGCTGTCTTGACGAACGATCAGCCAGATCCGGTCCAGGCGCATGGCCGACGCATCACCAGCGAAGAAGATTGAAGCGTTCCATGTCCACGGTTTGCCTGTTCCGATACAGAGAGAGAAGGATCGCGAGGCCAACGGCCGCTTCAGCTGCGGCAACGGTGATCACAAAGACAGCAAAGACCTGACCACGCACCAGTTGTCCATCGATGTAATTCGAGAAGGCCATCAGGTTGATGTTGACCGCATTGAGCATCAGTTCAATGCTCATCAGAACGCGGACGGCGTTGCGGCTGTTGATCAGACCCCAGACGCCGATGCAGAAGAGCAGGGCGGCGAGTGTGAGAAACGCTTGCAACGGGATGGGGGTGGACAGATCCATCGGTAGGGGGTGTCTGGTGGGAGAGGGTCAGGGGGTGGGAGCTTGCTCAGATCGATTGATCAACAGGGGCGTGCGGGCCTTTTCAATCAACCCTTGATCCGCGGGTTCACCGGTGATGACGTCACTGGAGAAGACATCCCGGCGCGCCAGGACGATGGCGCCAATCATGGCCATCAACAGCAGAACCGAAGCCAACTCAAACGGCAGCAGATAGTCGCTGAAGAAGTGTTCACCGATGCGGATGGTCGCTTCTTCGCCGATCGGCAGGGGGCCGGGAAGGGGCCA
>JBKDSZ010000221.1:0-2317 GCA_046340375.1 Cyanobacteriota bacterium
CTGATCAGGTCAAGATCGGTTGCGGCAGAAAGGGATTCAGACAAGGGGACACAGCAATCCCGCCAAGGACACCGTAAACGGAGCCTCTTGGCGAGCCCGCCTGGGACAGACTTTTAATCAGCCCTGGGCCCCGCCCCAAGGGTGATCCGTTCGAACAGCCATTCCGCCCCACCTGCTGGCAACCTCGCCTCGCCGCAATCCCACAGTTGATCGCTGGCGTTGGCTGCCCTTTGGCGCAGCAGGAGGGGAATGCCGCGCTTGGGGCTGAGAAGGGTTCCCAGATACCAGGCGATCGAGAGGTGGGTGTGGGTGGCCAGGGCCACAGGCCGGGGGAGGCGCTCGATGGTGGCCGCCGCGTCGCGCAGGCGGCAGGGCAGCTCCTGTGTCCAGACCTCAGGTTGTTTCGGGCGCCTGTCCCTGGAGTCGGAGCAGATGAACAGGTCGGTGAGATCGATGAGCGTTTCGGCGTTCTCGACCCCGTCTGGGAGAAAGGAGCGCACCACGATGGAGGAGGCGGAGGTTGGAGCATTCGTTTGTTCGGCCGACTCTGACGCGACGGACGGCTCTCCGGCCGCAGATGAAGACGACGCGCCCCGGAGGATTCCCTCGATCAGTTCGATGGAACCGAAGCAGACCAGATCGTTGTGATCGCGAGGTTTGCAAATCTCCAGATGGTCGCGCTCGACCGGAATGGGAGGCCTGGCCAGGGGGCCACTCACGCCTGGATCAGCCGAGGATTCGCTTACAATAATCACAGTTTTGTAGGGCTTGGTTTCGTAGTAGCTGAACGTCTGGATCTTCTGGCTTGGCGCGTGGTTTCTATACCACTGAGACAGCTGCATCAAGTGGGCGTCGTTGTCTCGGAGATCGTCGGTGCTCACTGTGGGCAGCACGATGCGAAAGACATTCACCAGATCCGCCAGCGCAGAGCCGTGATGGGGCGTGGCGAGAAACATCACACCGCGACATTGTTTGCCCACTCGCTGCCACCGAGGCGTGTGGATGGAATCTGCGGCCTGACGAAGGACGCTTTTCACCAGCAGGCCGCCAAGGCTGTGGGTGATGAAGCAAACGGGCCGCTCACCGATCCCCTCTTGCGTCAACCGCTCCAGCACATTCACCGTACGCCGGGGAAGCGGCATGGCAACACCGGCCACCGGGGCATCCTTGCTGGGGAGTGGCACTCTCAACCGCGTCTTTTGCAGGGGGTTGGCGGTGGCATACCCCAACGACCACACCCCGATCCGCTCCTCGAACGTCTGCGCCAACCAGTGGGGCCATGAAAACGACGACTCGTCGTCGCCACTGCGCCAGGTGGTGAACGGATCGCCGCCCAGGCCATGCACGAACACCACATCGAGGTGCCGCTCGGGCGAAAACGAGGGGGAGATGCGGTGCAGGTCAGCCATGGATTATCCAGCCTTTGACCTCTGGTGTAGCAAGTGGGGGCCTGGATCGAGGCCCTCATGGGGGGCGCGCGGCTTTTGCCGGGAGGAAGGGCCCCTGCGGGGACTGGACTCTCGCACTTTTCGAGTTCCGCGCACCCCCCTTGGATTCGCCCAAAACCCCAGTGTTTGCATCGTTTGCCGCGCGGCCCTGCGGCGCAATGGATCTCAGCATTTTCCACAGGCTTGACAGGGTCCCCGCTCGGCAGCAGGGTGAGGGGGTGCGCAAACGGCCTTCGGATCGCTTGCGGCGCAAGCCCTCTCAGGGGGCGCCGTCACCGCTCGTCGGTGGCACCTATTGATTGGAAATTTGACGTTAAAACGTGACCCTGCCAGAATTTAAGTTTGCCGGGTCACCGCTCGTCGGTGGCACCTATTGATTGGAAATTGGAATCTCCACAAGCTCCAGATCAACACCATTACCAAGGTCACCGCTCGTCGGTGGCACCTATTGATTGGAAATCCCCAGAAAGAACGCGTGGTAGGTCAGTTGAAAGTTCCAGGTCACCGCTCGTCGGTGGCACCTATTGATTGGAAACCAGTTTTGTACCGTGCCCGACAAACGCTCGAATTGTAGTCACCGCTCGTCGGTGGCACCTATTGATTGGAAACACAATACTATTTTCAGCATCATATCTGATAGTCTTATCCTGTCACCGCTCGTCGGTGGCACCTATTGATTGGAAACGTGAAAGTCCTTGATCGGAGTCCCAATAATGGACTGAAAATGTCACCGCTCGTCGGTGGCACCTATTGATTGGAAACTCGACAGCCCAGAGGTGACCGCGCTGGAGGCTCTCCAGTCCCCGCTCGTCTGTGGCACCTATTGATTGGACACTCCAGGAACAGCAGGCGGAGCAGTCGGTCCCGGT
>JBKDSZ010000222.1:0-11192 GCA_046340375.1 Cyanobacteriota bacterium
AAGGGCATGTAGCGACGCATCCCGCCCATCAGTCGCATGTACTGCGCCAGGACGGGTTCATGGCCCACCACCTCCTCCATGGCATGGATCACTGAGCCCGACCCCAGGAAGAGCATGGCCTTGAAAAAGGCGTGGGTCACCAGATGAAACATGCCCGCCACGGGGGCTCCGCAGCCCATGGCAAGCATCATGTAGCCCAACTGGGAGACCGTGCTGTAGGCCAGACCCTTCTTCAGATCCTGCTGGGTGAGAGCGATGGAGGCTCCCAGAAACAAGGTGATCGTGCCGATCACGGCAATCACAACCTGCACGATCGGGAAAGGGGAGTAAACCGGTTGCAGCCGGGCCACCAGAAACACTCCAGCCGCCACCATCGTGGCGGCATGAATCAGGGCGGAGATCGGCGTGGGCCCTTCCATCGCGTCGGGCAACCAGACATGCAAAGGAAATTGGGCGGATTTGGCCATCGGGCCCATGAAGACCAGCAGACAGAGGATCACCGCCGCCACCTGGCTCAGCCGGCCATCGGCCACCGTTTCCCGCAGACGCAGGCCGAGCTCCTCAAATCCAAAGCTGCCCGTGGCCCAGAACAGGCCCAGGATGCCCAGCAGCAGCCCGAAATCCCCGACCCGATTCACCACAAACGCTTTCTGAGCCGCATTGGCGGCACCGTCGCGGTCATACCAAAAGCCCACCAGTAGGTAGGAGCACATGCCCACCAGCTCCCAGAAGACATAGATCTCCAGCAGGTTGGGGCTGATCACCAGCCCGAGCATCGAGCTGCTGAACAGGGCCAGATAGGTGAAAAAGCGCACATAGCCTTTGTCATGGGCCATGTAGCCATCGGAGTAGACCATCACCAGCAGGGCGATGGTGGTCACCAGGGAGAGCATCACAGCCCCCAGGGGATCCACGCGATAGCCCATCTGCAGGCTGAAGGTGCCGGCGGTGGACCAGTCAAAGAGAACTTCCTTCGGAGCCGCCCCCGCCAGCTGCTGGGCCAGAACAGCAAAACTCAAAACCGCCGAGGCCCCGACACAGGGGATCAGGAACCAGGCCACAGGCTTTCGCAGCCGGTTGACGGTGCGGTTGAAGCTCAACAGGCCAAGACCGGTGACACAGGCCCCCAGCAGGGGAAGCAGAGGTATCAGCCAAGCCAGGTCAGCAGCGGGCATCCCAGGGAGTCAGCGCAGGTGGAGTGTAGGCAGGAAAAGCCCACGGTTCGGCCGCAATGGCGTCTCATCCGAGCCAGTGAGCGAGGGCGGTGCGGGAAAAGGCCGTGCTCGCCACCCCGATCCAGCGGTGGGCCCACCAGAAGACCCCCACCGCCACCGCAATGCCCAGCTGGGAAGGCCTGAGAAATTCCTCCAGCCGCAGCGACTGACGCCCCGCCAGCACGGCCTGGAATGGAAGGATCGACGTGCTTGCGCGCAGCTCCTCGAAATCCGGGCCAAAACGCTGACGCAGCCGGCGATCCCCGTGCCACACCGCAAAGGCGGGGTGGGCGATCAGGCCAAGGCAGGTGACCACCATGAAGCTGGAGCCCATCCAGAGCAGATGGGTGGCACACCACAGCACCTGCCCCACGGCCTGGGGATGACGGGTGACACGGATGATGCCGGTTGAATAGAGGCGCACCTGGGGGCGGACCAGGGCCGGGATTTCGAGGAGGTTGTAGGTGGCGGGGTAAAGGAAGAGGAAACTCACGGCGGTGCCCACCCACACCACGGCTTCCAGACCGGGCAGGTGCTGAAGGTTCCAGAGGCGGGTGCCGTCGTAGCGGTGGGCGAGGAAGTAGGCGATCAGCAGCCCCGCAGCGGGCACGCTCACCGCCGCGAACAGGAGGCGCCAGGCCCGTTCCCCCAGGAGCTCCGCGCCCCGAGGCCGCAGGGCTGCCCCACCACTGTGAAGAACGGCGAAACCCAGCAGCAACAGGGCCATCACCCAGCTGCTGTGGTTTGGGGAGCTGACCATGGGAGAGAAGAACCCGTCCAGCGGGGCAGTCTGCCAACCGGCATCACCCCCTTAAAGTTGCCCTGACATGCAGGTTCAGCCATCGGCCAACCCGAGGCCCCTTTCAAGGACCCAGCGAGGACCAACAGAGCCCATGGCAGATCTGCCCTTCACCCTTGATCAACTCCGCATCCTCCGGGCCATCGCCAGCGAGGGAAGCTTCAAGAAGGCCGCTGACAGCCTCTATGTCACCCAGCCGGCGGTGAGCCTGCAGATTCAGAATCTTGAGAAGCAGCTGGACGTGGCGCTCTTTGACCGGGGCGGACGCAAGGCGCAACTCACCGAAGCAGGCCACCTCCTGCTGAGCTATTGCGACCGCATCCTCAGCCAGTGCCAGGAGGCCTGCCGTGCCCTCGATGATTTGCACAACCTCAAAGGGGGTTCCCTGATCGTGGGGGCCAGCCAGACGACAGGCACCTACCTCATGCCGCGAATGATCGGCCTGTTCCGACAGAAATACCCTGATGTCTCCGTGCAGCTTCAGGTGCACAGCACCCGGCGCACCGCCTGGGACGTGGCCAATGGACAAGTGGATCTGGCGATCATCGGCGGAGAACTGCCGCCGGATCTGAATGATCTCCTTCAGGTCGTGCCCTACGCCAACGACGAGCTCGCCCTTGTGCTGCCTCCCAAGCATCCCCTCTCCCGCCTGCCGGAATTGACCAAGGAAGATCTGTATCGCCTGGGCTTCGTTTGTCTTGACTCCCAGTCCACCACAAGAAAGATGGTCGACCAGCTCCTGTCCCGATCCAAACTGGATGTGGGCAGGATGAAGATTGAGATGGAGCTCAACTCCTTTGAAGCCATCAAGAATGCTGTGCAGTCCGGTTTGGGGGCCGCTTTCCTGCCGGTGGTCTCGATTGAGCGGGAGCTCACCTCCGGCAGCCTGCACAGGCCCCAGGTGGCCGATCTGCAGGTGCGCCGTCAACTGAAACTGATCAGTCACCCCGCCCGCTACTGCTCCAGGGCCGCGGAAGCCTTTCGCAAGGAGGTGCTGCCGGTGTTCGCCAGTCCGGAAAGCCCGCTCCGGCTGGCGGCCGCCAGCCGTGCGGGGGATCCGGTCGCTGCACCCGCGGCCCCCTGATCCCCCTCCACAACCTCGCGAGGCCCGGGGCCTCAGAACTGATCGCCTTCGGGCGTCACCCCAGCAGAATCATCCGCTGCGCCGGCGTTGCCAGGCAGCTGGAACTTGTTGCCGCTGATGTCTGCCTGATACACACAGCGAACGATCGGCTTGTCACGAATCGAGCCGATGTAGGCAAAAGTGTTCATCCTCTGCTTGCATTCGCGCATCTGCTCGGCCGTTACAGCGCCCTGCTTCTGCAACACCGCCCAGTTTTCCCGGCGAATCACACAGCCGGGTTGCAGGGTCGGCTGGGTGACGAAACTGCTGCTGGGATTCATGGTTGTGTACAACTCAATATCCATCACGAAGGCGCTCGCTCCCCACTGCTTGCAGAATTCGGGGTCGGGCACCGCCATGTCCAGCTGCTGGCTGCTGGCGATGTTGCCCTGGTTGCCCTGGGTGGTGCTGGTGACGGCGCTGCCGATGCCGATGCCCACCACCAACACCCCGGCCAGCAGGGCCGCCGTGGCCACGTTGACGGTGGGTAGCCCTCCCTTCCCATTCCCATCTCCAGGGCCGGGGCGACGGGGAACACGGATCCAGTCCTCCTGTTCCGGCCCACGCCGCCCGTCGAAGTCCCGCTCCGAACGGCCGCCATAGGATTGAGTCCGATCCCGGGAGTTCTCCTCCCGAAAGGAGCGCCCGGCGCGTCGATTCTCCGGCGTGGTCCGTCGGTCGTCGGGTCGGGAGGGCGTCACAGGCTCTCCGGACTGCGGGGTTGGCCCATCGAATAGTTGAGGACGCGACAGTCCGGGTTGTAGCGGAGCTCGCCTGCCTGCAGGAGCTGCCGAATCACCCCCTCCAGCTCGGAGCCGATGCGGCGCAGGGTGTAATCATTGAGTTCCTCACCCGCCCGCGCCTCAACCAGCTCCCGAAAGCGCGCCTGCACCTTGGCCACCGTGGCCTCGTCCCAGAGAAACTCGTTGTCGGGATCGAGATCCAGGGTGAGCTGGTTCCGATCCGCCACCAAATCCCCGTTCTCCACCCGAGCGGTGAACAGGCGCACATGGCGGGTGGTCGACTTGAGGAGGGTGTCGGTCATGGGCTGGGCGGGGGCGGCAGCGGCGAGGGCGGCTTTGAATCTTGCGCAACTCTAGGCAGAAGCGGAAGGCGGAGGGCTGCGGGCCGGAGCTGCCGCCCGATAAGGTTGCCTCCAGTCTTCGGGTCACGCCATGCGTGTTGCCATTGCGGGAGCCGGCCTGGCGGGCTTGTCCTGCGCCAAGTATCTCTGCGATTCCGGCCACACCCCCGTGGTCTATGAAGCGCGGAACGTCCTCGGTGGGAAGGTGGCAGCCTGGCAGGACAGCGATGGGGATTGGTATGAGACAGGGCTGCACATCTTCTTTGGTGCTTATCGGAACATGCGGCAGCTCTTTGCGGAGCTAGGCATCGAGGATCGCCTGCAATGGAAAAGCCACTCGATGATTTTCAATCAGCGGGAGGTGCCCGGCACGTACAGCCGCTTTGACTTTCCCGACCTGCCCGCGCCCGTGAACGGCGTGGCGGCCATCCTCTCCAATAACGACATGCTCACCTGGCCGGAGAAGATCGCCTTCGGCCTGGGCCTGGTTCCAGCGATGCTGCGCGGTCAAGCCTATGTGGAAGCGTGTGATCGCTACTCATGGACAGAATGGTTGAACTTGCACCGCATTCCAGAGCGTGTCAATGATGAAGTCTTCCTCGCCATGAGCAAGGCGTTGAATTTCATTGGCCCCGACGAAATCTCCAGCACGGTTGTGCTCACCGCTCTGAACCGCTTTCTTCAGGAGAAAGACGGGTCACGCATGGCCTTTCTCGATGGCAATCCTCCCGAGCGCCTCTGCCAACCCATCGTCGATTCCATACAGGCCAGAGGCGGCGAGGTCTTGCTGGGCCGCCCGCTGAAGAGCATCGCGCTGCAGCCGGATGGGTCCGTGGCCTCCTTCCACATCGGCGGGCACGAGGAAGGAGTGCGGGAGGTGGTGGCCGACGCTTACGTCAGCGCCCTGCCTGTGGATCCCCTGAAACGCCTCTTGCCGGAACCGTGGAAGGACCTGCCCTACTTCGCCAAGCTCGCCGGGCTGAATGGGGTTCCTGTGATCAACATCCACCTCTGGTTCGACCGCAAACTCACCGAGATCGATCACCTCCTGTTCAGCCGCAGCGCGTTGCTCAGCGTCTACGCCGACATGAGCAACACCTGCCGGGAATACGCCGATCCCGAGCGGTCGATGCTGGAGCTTGTCTTCGCGCCAGCCAAGGATTGGATCGGCCGCTCCGATGCCGACATTGTGGCCGCCACCATGGAGGAACTGAAACGTCTGTTTCCCAAACACTTCCAAACAGACAACCCGGCCAAGCTCCGCAAATCCGTAGTCGTCAAAACACCTCTTTCCGTCTACAAAACGGTTCCCGGCTGTCAGGCACTACGTCCGGATCAACAATCCCCGATCCGCAATTTCTTCCTGGCGGGCGACTACACCATGCAGCGCTATCTCGCTTCGATGGAAGGAGCCGTGCTGAGCGGCAAGCTCTGTGCACAGGCCATCAGCGGAGCCCAGTGAGCGTGGCGGTCCGCATCACCCCCTCCACGCCCCCCCTCCAGCCCCGGGCCTGCCTGACGGAGGCCTATGAGCGCTGCCGTCAAGAGACGGCCCAATGGGCCAAGACCTTTTATCTCGGCACCCTTCTCATGCCACCGGAGAAGCGCCGAGCCATCTGGGCCATCTACGTCTGGTGCCGACGCACCGACGAGATCATGGACAGTCCTCAGGCCCAGGCCCTGCCGGCCCACACACTGCTGGAGCGCCTGGACGCCTGGGAGGAGCGCACCCGCGGACTCTTTGAAGGGCGCACGAGCGACGATCTCGACCGGGTGTTGGTGGACACGATGGAGCGCTTCCCCCAACCCCAGCAGGCCTACCTCGACATGATCGAGGGCCAGCGCATGGATGTGCGCAAGCATCGCTATGGAACATTCTCCGAGCTCAAGCTCTATTGCTATCGCGTGGCAGGCACCGTCGGGCTGATGAGCCAGGCGGTCATGGGCCTCGATCCCGCATACACCTCCGCGCCATGGAGCGAGAAACCCGACCCAAGCCAAGCGGCGATTGCCCTGGGAATCGCCAATCAATTAACCAATATCCTTCGTGATGTAGGGGAGGATCGCACCCGTGGACGCATCTACCTTCCCCTGGATGAGATGGATCGTTTTGGCTACAGCGAATCCGACCTCCTCTCCGGCACATTGAACGACAGTTGGCGGGCTTTGATGGCCTTTCAACTATCCCGTGCCCGCGAGTGGTTTGCCCGCTCGGAAGAAGGTGTTCGCTGGTTGTCCGCAGACGCGCGCTGGCCGGTCTGGGCCTCTTTGCGTCTCTACAGGGGAATCCTGGATGTGATCGAACGCCAGAATTTCGATGTGTTCAATCGCAGGGCCTATGTGCCCACGGCGGAAAAATTGCTCGATCTGCCTCTCTCGTTTGTGCTGGCCCAGGTCTACTGATCCTCTTTCAACCACTGCAGCAGGATCGGATTGACGCGTTCCGGGGCTTCATCATGGGGGCAATGCCCCAAGGAAGCCAACAGCTTCAGTTCACGGATGCTAGGGAAAGCCCGGGCCCAGCGCTCGGCTTCCCGAGGGGATTCCCAGGGATCGGCGCCTCCCCAGATCATCCGCACGGGCAGGTCCAATTCAGCCAGAACATCAGGCGCCAACACATCGGCGAAAAGATTCACAAAGCCTCGAAAACTTTCCATCGCACCCGCCTCCTGTGAGGGCTGATGCAGAAGCATCACAAGCTCCTCATCCACATTCGCGCCCGTGGGATAGGCCACCGTCAGCACCTGACGGATGAAGGCGGGCCGTGCCAGGAAGCGGAAGAGGGGAGCGGTCAACCAGCGCTCTCGCACAAGCCGCTTCAACAAGGGGCGCGTCAGGCGCTGGCCTGGGGGCAGCTCTGCCACCCGTCGCTCATCCAGGGTGCGCTGGGCACAGTCGATGAGCACCACCTGGGCGGGCGGTTGATCCCGGCCGCAAAGCAAACGGGCGGCAGCCAGAGCCACCACGCCGCCGATGGAGTTGCCCACGAGGTGAACGGGCCGCCGCGACGGGGGAGGACAGACCACGGTGGCAACGAAATCGGCCACCAGCTCAGCCCAGAGGGAAAAGCCATAGCGGACGGCACCGGGCCGCGGAGTCTCCCCGTCCAGCCGGGAGGGGGGTTTGTCGCTCGCCCCGAAGCCGAGCAGGTCGAGGGCAAACACCTCGGCCTCCTCGGCCAGCGGGAACACGTTGTGCCGCCAGTGGCGCAGGCTGGCTCCGAAGCCGTGGATCAGCACCACAGCCCGCTTGGCCTCCGGATCGCCCTGGCGGATCCAGGCAATGCGATGGCCCCGCCAATCCCAGAAGGCGGGGCTGGGGAGTGTCCTCGCGCCTGCCTCAGACACCAACCGTCTGATTCGCCAACAGGCTCTTCAACTTGGCCAGTTCACCCGCCCAGCGGGGATCAGGGGCGTTGGTCTCCACGCTGTCCGCGTGAACCACCTTGTCGGCGGCCTTGCGGGAACCGCCAGCGGCAGCGCCCACCGGGCGCCGCTCCTCCCGGCCCTGGGGAGGATTCCGACTGTCACGCCGCTCCGACACCTCAATGCGAAGGGGCTGCCCCCCGAAGTCGTGGCCGTTGAGCCGGGCGATCAGGGCCTCGGCCAGCTTGGGATCGTCCACATTGGCGAAACCGAAGCCACGGCAAGCGCCCGTGTCACGGTCGTTCACCGCCTTGAAGCGGATTCCCTCCCCCACACCATTGAAAAGAGCTTCGAGCTCCTTGACATCAAAAGCATTCGGCAGATTGCCGACATAAAGACGAACACTCATGGGAGGGATGCGGAAGAAGGAGAAAGACCGTGCCGAGCAGTGGACGACGCCGTTGCAGGAAGGCGCCATGCATGTTGTAGTTAATCATGGCAAGGGACTGCGGCTGCCGCGATCCAGCGTCGAGCGACATCCAGGGTCAGGGGATCCCCATGAGCATCGCGGGGCAGACGGCCGAAAGCACGCTCCAGCGTCAGGTGATCCAGGAGGGCCCCGAGACGGGGTCCCGGCCGGAGCCCCAGAGCGTTCTGAAGCTCCAGCCCATCCAGGGGGGGCCGGGGATGAAACAAGGGGTCCTCGGCGTCACGCCAGCGCTGGATCGCCTCCGCCGCCACCGGAGGCACCAGCTCCAGCAGCTGGGCCGGCTGATCCTCGGCCCGCTGGCGATGCATCGCCAGCCGCTCCGCCTCCGGCAGGGCTCCCAAGCCGCTCGCGCCCGGATTCAGATCTCCCAGACGCTGCCGCCAGCGGCGCAGATGGCGGCAGCGCTGCCGCAAGCTGTTGCTGGCGTGCAGAGCCCGCAGGGCCCGCTCATCCAACAGGATCGCCAGGCGGGCGATGGGAAGGGCCGCTCGGGCCTCCGCGTCCGTGAACCCGCGCAGGCGAGCGGCGGCGGGGGTGAGGTGGGTGGCGGGGGAAGGGACCGCGGGGGAGCAAGGGGCGGCGGATGACGGCGTCCAGCCGTCAAGAAGACCGCTGCGGGCGAGCAGCTCCACCCCCCTGGCCCCGTCGGCGGCCTCCACCAGGCGCCGCAATTCCGTCAGCACCCGCTCACCCGCCACGGAGGCCAGCCTGGCGCGATGGCGCACGGTCCAGTCCCAGGTCTGGGGCGTGAGCGCGAAACCCAGCTCGGCGGCCAGCCGCAGTCCCCGCAACAGGCGGAGGGGGTCGTCCAGAAGATTGGCCTCTGCGATGGCCCGCAGCTGCCCCTTTCGAAGGTCGTTCAGACCCGCGAGGGGATCGACCAGGGCAGGAGGTTTGTCGGCCAGAGGCAGGACCAGGGCCATGGCGTTCACGGTGAAGTCCCGCCGGGCCAGGTCAGCGGCGAGGGTCTCCCCCTGGAGCCGGGCCAGATCGACGGTCCAGCCCTGGAGCACCAGGCGACCGATGGAGCGTTCGGGGTCCAGGGCCACCGCCGTGCCGCCCAGCTCCCGGGCCAGTTGACGCGCCAGGGCCAGGCCATCCCCGGGCACCACCAGATCCAGGTCCGGCCGCTCCCCGAGGCGACCGAGCAGCCCATCCCGCACCGCTCCCCCCACCAGGGCGGTGCCGGAGGGGAGGAGGGTCAGGGGCAGGGGCCAGGTGGGCATGGCCAGCGCGTCAACCAGCCCCTGGTGCAGGCTGGACGCTCGGGTCACAATGACGGCGTCCGTTGAATCAGGCGGCATGTGCATCTGCGTCGATTGCCACTGGATCAACCGCTGCCAGGCCTACCACGCTGTCGAACGGCAGCATGGAGTTCCCCATCTCACGCCGCGGCCGACGTTCCAGCCGCAACAGCCCCGCGTTCATGTGCAGATCCGCCAGCTACCCGGCGGTGAGGTGGGATTGGAGTGGGATGTGCGCGCCTGTGACAGTTTCACCCTCGATCCCGGGCACTGGCGGCGCCTGAGGCCGGACGAGGCCATCCCGGCATGAGCGGGAGGGAACCGGCCCTGGCGGAGAGGGAGGCCGAGGCAGACGGCTGGGTCCTGGCGCTTCACAGTTCCAGTGAGACGCTTGGCATCGCCCTGCAACCGCTGAACCAGCCGGAGATCCCCCCGCGACTGGCCGCCTTTCCCCTCGGCCGGGGCTTGGCCAACAGTCTGTTGCCCTGCGTGGAAACGCTCCTGCCGGCGCGGGAGTGGCCCCGACTGGCGCGGCTGGCCGTGGCCACGGGTCCGGGGGGCTTCACGGGCACGCGGTTGACGGTGGCCATGGCCCGCACCCTCGCGCAACAGCTGAACCTGCCCCTCGATGGCCACAGCAGCTTCCATCTGATCGCCAGGCGTCTGCTGGCGGGCGCACCCGAGGGCCGGGGCCTGATCCTGTGCCAGGAGCTGCCGCGCCATGGGGTGGTGGCCGGGCTCTACCGGGTGGAGCCGACGGCGCTGGCCGGCGTGGCGGAGCTCAGCCCTCCTCGCCTCTGGAGCAGCGACACCGACCTGACGCAAGCCCTGGGCGCCCACGCCCTTCAGACCGCCCAACCCCATCTGCCTGAAGACGCCCGCGAACTGCTGGTCTTCAGCCAGGCCGCCGCCCGTGCCGGACGGGACGCCCCTTGGGCCTCCGTTGTGCCGCTGTACCCCACGAGCCCCGTGGCGGAAGGGTGAAACGCACCCGGCGCCCCCAGCGACGGCCCTCGCGGCTGCCCCTCGTGGCCTTTGGCCTGATGGGATTGGTTTCGGGGGTGGTCCTCGCCAAGGGCCTGTGGTGGCCGACCCCGCCCGCCCCTCAGCTCATCCTGGTGCTCGGAGGCGATGCCGACCGGGAACGGGTCGCCGCCCAGCTGGCCCGGACCGATGGCCTGCCCGTGGTGGTGAGCGGGGGCACGAACCCGGAATACGCCACCTGGTTGTTTCGCGAGCGGGAGGGCCTCCCCGCCGCGCAAGTGCGACTGGACTACCGCGCGCGGGACACCCTCACCAACTTCACGTCCCTGGTGGATGATCTGCGCCGTTCGCGCATCCGCCATGCGCTCCTCGTCACCAGCAGCGACCACATGGACCGCGCCCTGCTGGTGGGTCGCATCGTCGCCGGCAGTCGAGGCATCCACCTGACACCGGTGGCCGTGCCCTGCGGGACGGCCTGCATCACGGAGAGCCGCGCCAAGGTTTGGGGGGATGGACTGCGGGCGGTGGTGTGGGTGCTCAGTGGCCGGTATCTGCGGGTGTCGACGGCGCCAGAGCTTTCGGGTTGGCTGCGCCGAGCCGGGGTGCTTGGATCAGCCCCTCATCGAGCAAGCGATTGATCTCCGCCTGCAGAACCGCGGTCACCCGCTTCACATCGGCGCTGCGGGTGGAGGCCGGCGGCGAGATGGGGGTGCCGATGCGCACATGCACCGGCACAGGGCGCAGGCGCGACTGGCCGGGGCCGAGGGCCCGGTGACTGTTGATGATCGCCACCGGCAACAGCGGCACCCCCATCCGGGCCGCGAGATAGGCCGCCCCGTCATGGGGCTGACGCACCCGGCCATCCGGCTGGCGGGTGCCATCCAGGAAC
>JBKDSZ010000223.1:0-5940 GCA_046340375.1 Cyanobacteriota bacterium
GCTCTCCGTCGCGTGGGCGCCCTGGCCACGGAACAGCGGCAGGCCCGTCCCGTTCGTGGCGGCCAGCGACAGGGGGGCCCCCCGCTCCAGCAGCACCACCTGGCGCCCCGCCGCCACCAGCTCCGCCGCCCCGGCGGCTCCGGCGGCTCCAGCGCCGATCACGATCGCATCGGCGAGCTGATCGTCCAAGATCAGGCCCTCGGCGGGGCTGGATGTCGCTGGGTCCGTCATCACCGCTGCCAGACATAAAGGAGAAGGAACAGCACCACCCAGATCACATCCACGAAGTGCCAGAACAGCGACACCGATGCCACGCCGGCGTCGCCACCGTCGTAGTTGCCGGGGCGGAAGGAACGCCAGAGCATGAGGGCCATCAGCAGGAGGCCCGTGATCACATGCAAGCCGTGGAAACCGGTGAGCAGGTAGAAGGTGGCGCCGAACACGCCGCTGCCCAACCCAAAGGCCAGATGGCGCCATTCGATCGCCTGTCCGACGACGAAAAACGTGCCCATCGCCATCGTCAGCAGCCACACGGCCCGGAAGGCCCGGAGCTGCCCCCGCCGCAGGCGCGTCTCCGCGAACCAGGCCACAAAACTGCTGCTCACCAACACGATCGTGTTGATCAGTGGCTCCCGCACCTCCAACCCATCCACCCCCTCCGGCAACCAGATCGGAGACGACACCTTCAACACCGCATAGCTGGCGAAGAAGGCCAGAAAGATCACGCTCTCGGAGAGCAGGAAGATCACCATGCCAGTGAGGTTGTGGCCTCCATGGGGGGCGTGGTGCGACGCGGGGGCTGGGGTGAGCGCCATGGCTCAGATCTCCTCCCCGTTGGCGCGAGCGATGTAGCGCTCCTCATCGGCCACCAGGGGTCGATTCAGTCCGTAGCCGTAGGGGCCGTTGAGCACGGTGGGCACCTCCTCCTCAAAGTTCTCCAGCGGCGGCGGCGAGGGCAACAGCCACTCCAGTCCGATGGCCTGCCAGGGATTGGGGCCGGCCGGCTCCCCCCGCACCCAGGAGCTCACCAGATTGAGCAGAAATGGGATCATTCCCACCCCCAACAGGAACGCCCCCAAACTCGCCAGCACATTGGCCAGGGCGTACTCCGGGTCGTAAGAGGCGACACGGCGCGGCATGCCCATCAGGCCGGCCCAGTGCATCGGGAGAAAGTTGAGAGCGCTGCCGATGAACGTGAGCACGAAATGCAGCTTGCCCAGACCCTCGTACATCAGACGGCCGGTGAACTTGGGAAACCAGTGATAGATTGCCGCAAACACGCCAAAGGTGAGGGTGTTGAAGATCACATAGTGGAAGTGGCCAACCACGAAATAGGTGTTGCCCACATGGATGTCCACCGGCACCGTGGCCAGCATCACGCCGGTGATGCCAGCAAAGATGAAGTTGATCAGACCGCCGATGCAGAAGAGCATGGCGGTGGTGAGGCGCAGCCGGCCCCGCCAGAGAGTGGCGATCCAGGCAAACACCTTGATGCCCGTCGGTACGGCGATCAGCATCGTGGTGGCCATGAAGAGATTGCGCATCCACTGGGGCGTTCCGCTGTAGAACATATGGTGCACCCAGACGATGAGACTGAGAAAGGTGATGCCGAACGAAGCCACAGCGACGAATTCATAACCGAACAACGGCTTGCGCGCATAGACTGGAAACAACTCTGAAAAGATGCCGAAGACGGGAAGGGCCATCACATACACCGCCGGGTGGGAATAAAACCAGAAGAAGTGTTGATAGAGCATGGGATCGCCGCCGCCCTCGGGGCGGTAGAAGCTGGTGCCGAAACTCAGATCGAACAGCAACATCACCGCTCCCCCCGTCAACACCGGCAAGCCCACCAGCTGGATCACCTGGGCTGCCACGGCTGTCCAGCAGAAGATCGGCATGCGAAACCATCCCATCCCCGGCGCGCGCATCCGCAGGATGGTGGTGACAAAATTCACTGCCCCCATGATGGATGACACCCCGGAGAGGGCTACCGCCAGGATCCAGAGAAACTGACCATTGAGGAAGATCCCCATGGGATTCTGGGTGCTCAGGGGCGGATAGGCCCACCAGCCGGAGGTGGAGGGTCCGCCAGGCACGAAGAAGCTCACCATCAAGATGGTGCCGAACAGGGGAAACAACCAGAAGGCCAGGGCGTTGAGGCGCGGAAAGGCCATGTCTGGCGCACCGATCATCGGCGGGATCAGCAGATTGTTGAAGCCGTTGAGAATGGGAAAGAGAAACAGGAACAGCATCACCGTTCCGTGCATCGTGTAAAGGCCGTTATAGACACTCGGATCCACCAGATCCGCCGGTGGCGTGATCAATTCGCCCCGCATGATCATGGCCAGCAACCCACCCACTAGAAAGAAGAAGAGGGCGAGGCCGATGTATTGGATCCCAATCACCTTGGCATCGGTGTTGAAGGTGAAAAAACGCTTCCAGTTGTCGGGCGCCCCGGGCACCGGATGGGGCGCGCGCAGCACCCGGGGATCGAAGCTGGCAGACGAGGACGACATGGCGAGAGGCGTTGGGGGCCGGCGGGGGGTATGGGAGGGGTGTGGTCAGGCTTCGTGGGGAGCCCGCGGATCGAGGCCCGCGTTCACGACAGGCGGCGGAGCGGGGGGCACCGTCGCCCAGCCCTGATCGCCGCGCTGGAGCCGGCGTGCATGGAGATCCAGCGCGGGATTCCAGCTGGGCTGCAGCGGTTGGCGGGCCGCCTCCCGCAGCCAGGTCTGGAACACCTCCGGCGCCTCCACGACCACATTGGTCTGATTGCTGGCGAAATAGGCTCCGCTGAACATGGAATCCCGCAGCCGATAGCGCCCCTCCCGGGTGGGGGTGAGGCGATAGGCGATCACGCTGCCCGGAATCACATCCTGCTTCAGGCGGAAGGCGGGCACATAGAAGCCATGCAACACATCCAGCGAGACCAGTTCCAACTGGGCCAGCTGATCCACGGGCAGGTGCAGTTCCGCGCTGCGCACCCCCTCTGGATAAACGAACTCCCAGGACCACTGGCGAGCGATCACCTGCACGGGGCCATAGGGGAGAGCCGCCTGCGCTCCAGCCACCGTCCGCGCCTCCGCGGACACGGCCATCGCCTCTGCTCCACCCGCCACCCGCTGCTTGCCGCCCAGGGTGGCCAGGGTGTTGTTCACCCGCATCGCTTGCCAGGTGAGCAGGGCCACGATCACCAGGGGGATCAGGGTCCAGGTGATCTCCAGCCTCAGGTTCCCTTCGATCGGATCCCCGTTCACCAGGTCGTATTTCGGGGCGCGACGGAACAGAACGGTGTAGAGGATCACGGCCACGCATCCCACGAACAGAAAGGTGCCGATCCCTGTTTCCAGGGCAAACAAGGCATCCACATGGGGGGCGGCCGTGGAGGCCTGCACCGGCAGCCACTGGGGCACCCGGGCCACCACCCAACGGGTGAGGGCGGCGTCGGCGAGCAGAGCGAGGACAATCGGGAGAACTGCTCTCATGGCAGGGCCTCGCGCAGGTCGGCTCCCGCCGCCAGCAGCTGATCTGCCGTGATGTGCACGCCGAACTCCGCCGCCAGCTCCGCCCCCAGGGTGCCGTGCAGGCCGAGCAGCGGAAACAGGGCCAGGCCCGTCAGCAGGTAGAGCCACTGCACCTGGCGCCCCATGTCCCGTCGCCAGCGAAACCGTTGAAACCCGCGCCAGACGGTCATCAACACGATCACCAGCAACAGCAGCACACCCCCCACCCCGTGCCAGAGCAGGGTGGCGGCGCTGCCCAGCCCCAGATCGCTGGTCACCCCCGGCAGCGGATCAGCCAGCAACATCTCGAAGAAGCCCGCCGCCACCGTGACAAAGCTCACGACCGCGCAGACGAGCAGGTTGTACCAGCCCACATCAGGAAGGCCGGCCCGGGTGACGGGCAGGGCCAGGAAGCGAAACACGCGACGCTCCAGCGGATAGAGGGCGGCCGCCAGATCAAAGGTGATGGCGATCACGAACAGGCCGATCGTGAAGTGCACCAGGGTGGGATGGATCGGCACGGCATAGGGCAGGTGGTTGTGGCCCAACAGGGGAGCCAGCTGCTCGATCAGGGGGGTCGTCGCGGGTGAGGGAGCGTCCATCAGATCAGGCCCGCCCGCGTAGCCTCGACCACGGGCACGGTGTGGAGCCCGTAGACCCAGACGAGCTGGTTGCCCAGCCCGACCTGCACCGTCACCAGCAGCACCAGCAGTCCGCCCGCCGCCAGATAGGGCAGGGGCAACCGGCGAGGATCCTGGCCGCGCACCACATAGCGCCAGCCGCTGAGCACGGCGAGGATGCCGGCCAAGGACCAGCCGAGGGTGCTGTGCCAATTGAGGAGGTCGCTGGCTTGGCCATAGGGCTGGGCGAGGCCCGCCTCCACCTGGCCAAAGATGATCGCCACGAAGATGGCCAGGGTGGCCACGATCAGATTCCAGAAACTCACCTCAAAAAGATGGGGTTTGCCCAGCCAAACCCCGGCCAGATCGAACGCCACGCTGATCACTGCCATGGCGATGACGAAATGCACGACGATCGGATGAAGCGTGTCCATCCACTGCAGGTTGTGCGCATTCAGCGCAGGCAGCCACTCCTGCATCGTCACGGGCACAGATTCATTTCAGGCTTGCACGCCTCCCGACGCGGGACGCGGTGATGTGAAGTTATGAAACGCCGATGTCCTGGCCGGTCAACTTTTTCTCACCCGCTCCTCCTCCCCAGAGCGCCTCGCGGCGATGGATCAGCACGACCGACACCAGCGCCAGGGCGGCCCCCAGCCACTGCAGGGGCTGCAAGCGCTCGTGCAGCAGGGCGATGCCGCACAGCAGGGCGAAAACAGGCGTGAGAAACGTCAGCGCCGTGAATCCGGTCAGATCCCCCTGGCTGGCGAAGAAGAAGAACAGCCCGTAGGCCAGGGCACTGCCCACCAGGGAGGAATAGGTCATCCAGCCCCATTGGCTGAGCGTCCACGCGGGAAGCGGCACCGCTCCCCGCGCGAGCCCCCCCGCCAGGCTGGCCACCAGCAGAGGCAGTCCACCGATCAGCATGTGCCAGCCGGTGACCGCCACCGGATCGCTCTGGCGGGTGGCGAAGCGGCAGAGCACCGTGCCCACCGCCATGGCCGCCGCCGCCGCCAGCATCCACAACTCCCCGTGGCTCCAGGGATGGCCGCCGATCACGGCCGGTCCCTCCAACCACCAGTGGCGCAGCACCTCCGCCGGCAGGCCCAGGCAGAGGATCCCCACCAGGCCAAGCAGCAGGCCCAACCAGCCCACCGGGTTGATCGCCTCGTTGAACAGCAGCCGCGCCAGCAGGGCCACGAGCAGGGGCTGGGAATCGATCAGCACCGAACCCAGGCCAGCCCCCGTCTGGCCCAGCCCCCGGGCGAGACACCCCTGAAAGAGGGTGCCGTCCACCAGGGCAAACAGCAGCAGCCAGGGCCGATCCGACCTCGCCACCGCCAGGGGACGCCCCATCCAGGCCGCGCTCAGCACCAGCACGGCCCCGGCGGGCAAGAGCCGCAGGCCGGCCAGCATGGTGGGGGTGGCGCCCTCCAGCAGGGGAGCCATGGCCGCCATGGCCGTGCCCCAGAGGGCGAACGGCAGAAGCATCAACAGCCAGCGGAGGCCGCGCGAGAGGGGGGCGGGCAGGGCCATCGTCGTGTCCTGCCGAGCAGGGGTGAGGCCTCTTTTTAGGATCCTGCCGTTGCCGATCGTGATGATGCCCTGGCCCTGGCGCCGCAAGACCCGTCGCACTCTGGCGCGCATCGCCATCGAGGGACCGATTCTGGGGAGCACCCGCGAGCGGGTGCTCAAGGCCCTGCGCCAGGTGGAGGAACGGGAGTGTCCGGCCCTGTTGCTCCGCATCGACAGCCCGGGCGGCACCGTGGGGGACAGCCAGGAGATTCATGCCGCCTTGATCCGGCTGCGGGAGA
>JBKDSZ010000224.1:0-8714 GCA_046340375.1 Cyanobacteriota bacterium
CGCCGCGGAGAGAGAAGTCGTCGTCGCCCTCCGGCAGTGTGTCGCCGGCGGGGCTGGGCTCCGCGTTGGCGCCCTTGGCGAGGGTGCTTGGTTCCCAGACCCCCATCAGCTGGAGGTGGAGGGAGTGGTCGTCGCGGCTGCGGGGATAAACGACCCAGAGGTGGGGCTGGCTGATGTCCAGATGGCGCTTCATCAGGGTGAGCAGGCGCCCCAGCACCACCACCTCCAGATCAGACCCATCGGCGGTGAGAAGACGACCGCGGGTGGGCTGCTCGTTGTCCTCGGGCACAAAGACGCCACGGACCAGCCCGATGGCCCGGTATTGCTGGGGTTCGCTGACCGGTGAAATCGGGTGCTGACGCATGGGTTGGGAAGAAGGCCCGTGGGGCGGAACGCTTGTCGCGTGAGTATGGGCGCAAACAGTAGTCTCCACCCCGGCGTTCCGCCACCTTGTTTTGTGCTCGGATGCCCACGCTCTCCCTTCGGCCAGTCCTTCTCCGCCAGGTGCTTCCCGCCGTGGCGGTGGTGGCGATCTCGGTGGCTGCGGGCTGGTGGCTCGGCCAGCGTCAGGCTCGCCCCGCGCCCCCCGGGGACCCACGCCAGGCGGCCCTGACGCGGGAGGCGGCGCTGCTGCGGGAGCGGGTGCGCACCCTGGGCGATACGTCGGAGGACCGCCAGCGCCTGCTGGAGCTTCTGGTGGGCCTGGAGCGCAAGGCGGAGGCGATCAACCTGTTGGAGGGATGGGCCGATCGGGAGCCCCAGCGCTGGACTCTGCGGCTGATGCTCGCCGAGCTCCGTCGCGACCAGGGGGAGCGACGCGGGGCGGAACGGGAACTGCGTCAGATCCTGCATCAACGGCCCAGCCAGATGGAGGCCCTGCAGCTGATGAGCCTGGTGTTGCTGGAGGAGGGGCGTGGAGCGGAGGCGGAGGCGCTGGTGAAGGCGGCCATGGACGCCAGCGGCAAGGATCCAGCCCGGTCTGGTCTTGTGGAGCGGGGTCTGCTGCTGGCGGAACTCCGTCAGCGCCGCGGGCAGCCTGATGCCGCCGAGGCCACCTACATCACCTTGTTGAAAGAGGTTTCGCGCGATCCGCGGCCGGCCCTGGCCCTGGCCCTGCTTCGTCAACAACGGGGGCAGGTCGCGGGGGCCCTGGAGGCCCTGGACCAGGCCCGCGAGCGCGGCGGCCCGGATGCTCCCGATCGCGCCACCCTTGATCAGCTGGCCGCCAGTTGGCGTCTCAAGGCGTTGCGGCTGCCGCCGTCGCGGGGCGGGTCGGCCCCGGCTGCGGGCGGTTCTGGGCCTCCAGCTCCTTGAGGGCCTGATCCACGGCGTCGCCTGGCGAGGTGGCGTTGTCCAGGGCGGTGCCCTTGCGGATCTTGTTGATCAAATCCAGGGGATTGGCGGGGTTGAGGCCGGAGGAGGAGCCGCCGGGCCGGCTGGCGCCGCTCGGGTCGTAGTTGTAGACGCCCTGCTCGATCGGCGAGCTGCCCATGGTCTGGCCGTAACCGCTCTGCTGGGCCAGGGCGGGGCCCGGGCCGCTGATCAGCCCGCAGGCCAGGGCAAGGGGGAGGGGGGCCCAGTGGCGGAGGTTCGGAAAGGGGGGCATGGGAACAGGGGGAGGGGCGGGAAGAGGGAGCGGCACCTGGTCGCGGCCGGGGCGAGGGCGGGGAGACGGTGTCGATTCGGTGTCGATTCGGTGTCGAGTTGGAGTCGAATCGGCGTTGGTTCAGCGTCGGTTCGGAACGGTGGCCGTCATGCTAAGGGACCTCACCGGCGCCTGGACCCCGCCAGTCGTCCTCGCCTCCTGATCGCCCCAGCAGCCCATGCGGATCGCCACCTGGAACGTCAACTCCGTGCGCGTCCGGTTGGCGCAGCTGTGCGCCTGGCTTGAGGCGGAGCGGCCGGAGGTGGTGTGCCTGCAGGAGACGAAGGTGGCCGACGACCTGTTTCCCCACGCGCCGCTCGCCGAGCTGGGGTATCAGGCGGCCATCAGCGGCCAGAAGGCCTACAACGGCGTGGCGATCCTGAGCACCCTGCCGATGGAGGATGTGCGGGTGGGGCTGGCGGCGTTGTTGCCGGAGGATGGCGACGCTGGAGAGCTGGACGATCAGAAGCGGGTGTTGAGTGCCTGCGTCGAGGGCGTGCGCGTGCTCAACCTCTATGTGCCCAACGGATCCGCCGTGGGATCGGAGAAATACGCGTTCAAGCTGCGCTGGCTGGCCTGCCTTGAGCGCTACCTGCGCGTGCAGGCGGAGAGCGGCGATCCCCTCTGCATGGTGGGCGATTTCAACATCGCGCCGGAAGCGCGCGACATCCATGATCCAGCGCGGCTGACGGGCGCGATCATGGCGAGCGACGCCGAGCGGCACGCCCTGCGGGATGTGCTCGGTGATCAGCTCAGCGATGCCTTCCGCCTGTTCGAACCCGCCAGCGGCCACTGGAGCTGGTGGGACTACCGCTCGGGCGGCTGGGAGACGGGCCGCGGCTGGCGCATCGACCACATCTATGTCGATGCGGTGTTGCGGAGTTGCGCCACGGGCTGCGTGATCCACCAGAGCCTGCGGGGCCAACCGCAGCCGAGCGACCACGCGCCGGTGGTGGTGCACCTGGCCTGGCCGCCGGAGGAGGAGGGCGAGGGGGAGGAGGAGGACGGCGACTGGCGCTGAGGCAAAACGAGACGCTGATCCGGGAGGCTCAAGCGTGGCGCGGCTCAAGCGGCGCGGACTCCCGTGCTGCGGACACGCCGCTTGCGGGAGAAGCCGAAAGCGCTGCCACGCCGAGGATGGGCAGAGGGCCAGGGGGTGGATAACTGTTGACGACGTTATCGATCTTGGCGGCGCCATAGGAATATTGCAGATAACTTGTGCTGCATTGCTGGCGCAAAGAGATGGCTTGAGTCGGCACGAGCTCGTTCACATTTTGACTGCCAATTAGATTCGAGAGCCTGCCAGTGCCCGAATCGCATGGACATGAACGAGATGGGAGTGACGGAGGCCAGGATCCACAGGTCGTGACTGCCGAGGTCAGCCTGGACCATGCACACACCGCGAAAAAGTACCCACGGGATTCCGAAAGGTTGCGACGCCATGGAAACGCCCGGCAAGCCAAGGAAAACGTTTTGACCTACAGCGATCAAAAAACGCAACGCATGAATGAGGCAGGGTCTGTTGGCCTTGAACCCGCAGGAGTGCGAGGGAACAACCACCTCCAGCACTCTGGACCAACCGGCCACGGCCTGTCCCTTCAATCGGGGGGGCTGGTGCGTCGCGGCACGCCCTCAAAACACCCACCGGCTCGCCGGGGGTGACAGCGGCTCGGGACTGGGCGACGGGCTTCGAGACTCCTGCCTGTGCAACGCGCCCAACTCCGCCCGCAGGGCCTCCAGGGGGGCAGCCCAGTCACCAGCGGCGTGTTGGCGAAACAACCGCGTATTGGGATACCAGAGGGCGTCGGGTTCGTCCAACCCCCAGCGCCAGTCGAGGCGGGAATCGATGAGCAGCCAGGTGCGCTGGCCGAGGGCACCGGCCAGGTGAGCCGTGGTGTTGGAGACGGAAACGACCAGATCGCAGGCGGCGATCAAGGCGGCCAGATTGTCGATGTCGTTGAAGGTGTCGATCTGGGGATCGGCATGCACCTCCAAGCCGGTGGCCTGGTGGAGCGCGTCGCGTTCGGCTCGGGTGTCGCCGTATTGGAGCGAGAGCAGGCGAAGGCCGGGGAGGGCGAGGGCGCCGGCGAGCGCTTCGAGGGGGATGGATTTCATGAAGCCATTGGCGGTGCTGGCGCTGCTCCAGGAGAGGCCCACCAGCAGCTGGCCGGTGGCGCTGCCAGCACTGGGGTGATGGAGACGGCGGAGGGCCTGGGTTTTGGCCGGATCAGCCACCAAGTAGGCGCGGCGGGAGGCGAGGAAGTGATCCTTGCTGGGGCGGAGTGGCTCTCCCAGGGAGCCCAGGGCGAGCTGGGCCTGGCATGTGGCTGTGTTGCAAGGCTGGCCCCTGGCAACCACCTCCAGGTGGGGAAAAGAGCGGGCCAAGAGCGGGCGCAAGCGTGGGTCGACGATCAGCGTGTGCCGGGGCGCAATGGCCACCGCATCAGGCAGGAGGGAGGCAAACATGATCTGATCGCCCAGGCCCTGCTCCGGCAGGAGCAGCAGACGGTTGCAGGCCATCCCGCTCCGCCAGCGGGGCAGGGAAGCGCTGCGGGAGACGGGTTCGCCTCGCCAGGCGTAGAGGGGCCAGCCCTCCGCAAAGCGCCCCAGGCGGAGGAGGGAGAGGGCGAGCTCCTGCTGAATCGGCTGGCGATCGGGGGCGAGGGCGGCCGCTTGCGCCAGAACCCGGGCCTCCTCCTCAGCGAAGGCGAGCAGGTTGAGGCGCAGGGCAAGCGGATAGAGGATGGATGGATCCTGGAGCTGTGCCCGGGCGGCCTGCTGGAGGAGGCGCAGGTCGTCGCGATCGGGCTCCAGGACCAGGGCCTGGCCATAGATGGCGATGGCCTCCTCCAGGCAGCCCGCCTGCTGCAAGGCCACCCCGAGTTTGCTGAGCAGGGACGGCCGCTGATGGGCTTCGGCTGCGGGAAGGGCCTGGCGGAGCTGGTGGATGGCGCCCTTGAGCTGCTCCAGAGCCGTGTCGCGGTAGCGGTGGAGCGCGGCGTGATGGGGCCGCTGCTTGAGGGCCTGGCTGTAGCCGTCGATGGCCTCATCAAGGCGGCCCTGGCGGTGGAGCGCCACGGCGCGGCGGGCGAGGAGCTCGGCCCGCAGGTCCTCGCCATCGGCGGGCGTCCAGAGACTGAGGGCCTGGCGGAGATGATCTGCGGCCCCGCCTGGATCCTCCAGGCGCAACAGAGCATCGGCAATGCGGGCGTGCAGGGGGGCGGAGGGCGCCAGGGCCTGGGCCTGGAGCAAGGCCTCCAGGGCTTCCGCCCAGCACTCCCGCTCCTGCAGCAGGTGGCCCAGATCCTGAAGGGCCTCGGCATCGGCGGGATCGAGGGCGATGGCGGCGCGGTAGGCCGCGATGGCCTCCATGGGCCGGCCCTGCTGCCGCAAGGCGAGGGCGAGATTGGCGTGGGCCTCGTTGAGGGTGGAGTCCAGGGCGATGGCGCGCTCGTAGGCGGCGATCGCCTCGGCAGGATCCTCCCCGTGCATGTGGGCGTTGCCAAGCTCCAGCCAGCCGTCGGCACAGGAGGGAGCCAGGGCCAGGACGTGCCGCAGGGTGGCGATGGCCTCGGGAAGCTCTCCCTGGTCGAGCAGGTCCACCGCAGCCTCCACGCGCTGGAGAGCCTCTCGGGAGGACAACGAATCGGAGGGATGGGGCGCGGGAGAAGACGGGGAGCTCATGGACACAATGGCGGACCTAGGGGCGGCGGGCTCACCGTCAGGGGGGCAGGGCCCGGAACCCAAGGAAAGAAGGGAGAGCGCAGAGTGAAAAAAAGCCCCTGCCGGAGGCAGGGGCTGAGAAGCGAGCGCGGAAACAAATGCAGCTCTGGTTCAGGCAGCGGAGCGGTTCGCTTTCACGCGGCTGCGCAGTTTCCGGCTGAAGCCGAAGGCAGCGCCAGCTCCAAGGATGGGCAAAGGCCCAGGAGTTTGGAAAACATTTAACGCGCTATCGATGCCGGAGCCAGTATAAACGTCAACAATGTAAAATGAGGTTCCTGAGACTGATAATGGACCAGTAGTTGTACTGGAGTCAGCGGTAAGCGTACCGAACAATGTGCCGCCAAAAGAGGAATAGACGGTTTTGGTGATTGAACCAGTGCCTCCGCCAGGCTTGGAGAGGGTCAGGAAAATGTCAGTGACTTTAGTTCCGGGCGGATCTGGATAGAATGTAGGGTCGTATGTGAGAGTGTACGTAATTGTTCCAGCTGTGCTTGCACCTGTAATCGGGTCAAAGTCAATATCTACAATTCCAGTCCTTATTGCTGGAGCGAGGACAGTTGAATTCTCAAGATCGATACCCCCGGATCCATTGCCATCAGACGTCCAACCAGAAACAGTCCAAGGACCTTCAGAGCAAGTAATCAGCCCCGCAGCAGGCGGAAAGGTGCCGCAAGACACGGTGGCTTTGGCTGCCCCGCCAGACATCATGATCCCCCCAGCGAGGGCTGAGAGCGCCAGGGTGGAGCTGGCCAGTGATTGGGAAAGGCGCCTGGTGTGGACGGCCCTTGTCTTAGGTTGAGACATTAGGTAAGAATGATGAGAAAATAAAGGCTTTGAATCTAGCCTCAAAAAATTTAGCGCTTCTCGCCTTAGATGGTCCACAAATGTTCCGCATTTGCGCCACCACTGCACAAACAGAGCAGGTTTGCACGTTTGTGCCCCTAGCAAGGAGCAGAAAAGCGCAAAAGAGTGTTGTTCATGCGGATCGCCGTAACAAAGGATGACCTGTTGCAGCCCCATGGTTGACGGAGTCTCGTGCGAGACCAGCCAAAAAATCTTAAGAAAAGCTTAGAGACGCACTGGCGGGGTGGACTGGAGAGCGCCGCGCTCGAACCCCGGCTGGCCACCCGGTTCAGCTTAAGGTTCGTCTCGAAATCGTTCCAAGCGTCCGCTGCGCAGGCCACCGTGATCCGTTGGTTTCCGTTCCACGCGTCCCCCCCGGCGGGGTGGCTGCGGTCTCTGGGACTGGTCGTGCTGCTGGCCGCCCTGACGGCGGCAGCGGTGCGGGTCCGGGCCGCAGAGGTGCCGGGCGGCGTGTTGCCCCCGGGATCGGCGGAGGCGATTCTGCGGGTGCACAACGCCGAGCGGAAGGCGGTGGGGGTGGATCCCCTGCGCTGGGATGGGGCCCTGGCCGCCGCAGCCCTGGAATGCGCCAGCCGCCTGGCGGCCAGCGGAACGTTTCAGCATTGCGCCCTTGGCGAAAACCTCTGGATCGGCGCCACCGGCCGCTTCAGTCCCACTGCCATGGCGGAACTCTGGGCGGCTGAACGCCGTGACTTTCAACCCGGAACCTTCCCTGACGTGAGCAAAACAGGCCGCTGGCAGGACGTGGGGCATTACACCCAGATGGTGTGGCGCACCACCACCGCTCTGGGCTGTGCCGCAGTCGCCGGGAGCGATGGTCGCACCCGGCTCGTGTGTCGCTATGCCCCGCCTGGCAACTGGGACGGACGCCCTGTGTTCTGAGCGGATCGCTGGTCGCAGCCCCCCTGTTCAGGCGCGCACACTCCACCGCAACGGTTGCCCGGGGCTCTCGCCCGCGAAAAACGCGCGCCCCCAATCTTCATCATGCTGATTCCACACCCAATGCGGCTCCTGCAGCCGCCGGGCAAAGAGGCGCAGCTGCTCAACGCTGATGTCATAGCCCCTTTGGGCCGCCAGCTCGACGATCTCTTGGGGTGATTTCACCGATTGCAGCAGTTTCTGCGCTTCCCCACTGAAGCTGGCCCAGGCTGTGAATAGATAGAAATGATCGGATGCCATGGTGATTGAATGCATCAACAGAGCAAAAGTACGCTGAGAAACGTTTGATTCGTGTGGAGGGAGGCACAGGCGAGCCCATCCCAAACCACGCGGGTTTGTGGTTGAACGGCAGACCTGCGCCCGTCACCCCCTCCCGGATTCGTCCATCCCCTGGCAGGCTCCCCTCGATCCCTCTCCTTTCCCCTTGGCAGGCGCTCCGCTCTCCTCCCCCGCCGCCGCTGGCCCCCGCTGGTGGGTGCGCGGTGATCTTGACGGCTTCCTCGGCCTCGGCCTGGACAACCTGATTCAGCTCCTGCTGATCATCGCCCTGTGCCGCGGCGTGCTCGGCTATCCCGATCCCCTGATCTTCGGTGTGATCCTGCCCGCCACCGGACTGAGCCTGGTGGCGGGCAACGTTGCCTATGCCCTGCAGGCCTTTCGCCTCGACCAGGCCGAGGGCAGCAACCGCCGCACGGCCCTCCCCTATGGCATCAACACGGTGAGCCTGTTTGCCTACGTGTTTCTGGTGATGCTGCCGGTGAAGCTCAGCGCCCTGGGGGCTGGCGCCAGCCCGGAGGCGGCGGTGCGGCTGTCGTGGCAGGCGGGGCTGCTGGCCTGCCTCGGGTCGGGCCTGATCGAATCGGCAGGGGCCTTCGGTGCTGCCGCCCTGCGCCGCTGGCTGCCCCGCGCCGCCCTCCTCGCCACCCTGGCCGGCATCGCCCTGGGCTACATCGCCCTTGGTTTTCTGCTGCGCACCTACGCCCACCCCGTCGTCGGCCTGGCGGTGCTCGCCGTGATTCTCGTGGCCTACTACGGCCAGGTGCGCTTGCCCCTGCCCGGGGGCCTGCTCGCGGTGCTGGTGGGGATCGTCCTGGCCTGGGGCACCGGCCTGCTCCGGGTGGATGGCGCCACCTGGCAGGCCAACCTGGCCTCCGCGGGCTTCCACCTGCCGGTGCCCCAGCTCGGTGCCCTCTGGGAGGGCCGCTCCCAGCTCGTGCCCTGGCTGGGTGTCACGATTCCGATGGGTCTCTTCAATGTGCTCGGTTCCCTCCAGAACCTGGAAAGCGCTGAAGCCGCCGGCGACCACTACCCCGAGCGCCCCTCCCTGCTGATCAACGGCATCGGCACCGGCGTGGCCGCCCTGCTCGGCTCCTGCTTCCCCACCACCATCTACATCGGCCATCCCGGCTGGAAGGCCATGGGGGCCCGCCTCGGCTATTCGTGGCTCAACGGGTTGGTGATGGGGCTGGGGTGTCTGTTCGGGCTGTTTGGCCTGGTGGGGCAGATCGTGCCGATCGAGGCGGGGATGGCGATTGTGCTCTAC
>JBKDSZ010000225.1:0-18009 GCA_046340375.1 Cyanobacteriota bacterium
ATCTCCCAAACCGCTGATGGAACAGTTCGCGAACTCCGCGAACCGTCGGTCAACGTAGCAATGCTGGCGCGAGGCTCAGGTGTTGTTCCTCACCCGGCTTCACCGCGCATGGGCGCGGGAGCCGGTCGGCCGCCCGCCACCAGCATCCCCACCGCCAGCAGCACGCCCACCCCCAGCCAGAACGGGCTGCGGCGGCCGAGCGTCTCAAAGGCCAGCCCCGCCAGGGGAGGGCCGAGAAAACTGCCCAGGCTTTGCAGGCCCTGCAGGCTGCCGAGGGCCGCCCCCTGCCCGTTCTCTCCCAGGCGGCGCGATACCAGGGACCGCAGGCAGGGCGTGATCAGGCCCGTGCCCATGGCCAGGAAGGCCACGGCCACAAACGCCAGAGGGATGGCGGTGGCGCGTGCGCTGAGGGGCAGCAGAAGGCAGCCCGTGCTGGCGAAGCCCAATCCCGCCATGCTCAGCCGCCACTCCCCGAAGCGCTTCACCAGGGGCCCGATCAGGCCCCCCTGCACCACCATGGCCACCACCCCCACCACCAGAAAGGCGATGGAGGCCAGTTGCGGTCCCCAGCCGAAGGCTTGCTTGAAATAGAGCACCAGGATGCCGGTGAAGCCGCTGAAGGCAAAAAAGAACAGAAAGAACGCCAGGCAGAGGCGCCCCACCTGGGGATGGCGCAGCACCCGCCACAACGGTCGCCAGGGCTGCAGCTCCCGCGCCGCCGGCAGCGGCTTGCGGGCCTCCGGGGGGTGGGTCTCCGGCAGCAGCCGGATCACCATCAGCAGGTTGAACACGGCGAAGGCCACCCCCAGCGCCAGCGGCAGGCGCACCGACACGCCCGAGAGCACGCTCCCCAGGGCGGGCCCCAGGATGAAGCTCAGGCCAAAGGCCACGCCGATCAGGCCGAAGGCCCGCGCCCGCTGCTCCGCAGGGGTCACATCCGCCAGCACGGCGCCGGCGGTGGCGGCGGTGCCGCCGCTCACGCCGTCGATGAGGCGCGCCACGAACAGCAGGGCCAGGGGCAGCCCGCTGGCGGCGGCCCCTGGCCACAGGCGCTGCCAGGGCAGGCTGAGGGTCAGGGCGAACAGCCCCAGGCCGATCACCGTGCCGAACACGCAGAGGGTCATCACCGGCTTGCGACCGAAACGGTCGCTCAGGGCGCCGATGAGGGGGGTGAAGGCGAATTGCGCCAGGGCGTAGCTGCCCGCGAGCAAGCCGAGAATCCTGCCGTCATTGGTCAGGTTGACCAGCAGAAACGGGAGGAGGGGAAAGATAAGCGTCTCCCCCAGCCGGTCGTTGAGCAGGGTCAGAAAGGCACTGAAGACGATCGTGCGGCGCGAGCGGCTCAGGGGGCAGGCCCGGTGGGGAGGACCCAGCCTCCCATGGCGCCCGGGAGCGCTGGCCGGGGCCGCTGGCCATAATGCGACCACTTCGGGTTGGGCGCCAGCGTGGCCATTGCCGCCTCCGGACTCCTGCTGGCGCTGTTTTCCCTCGTTCACCTGGCGGGCCTCGGGTTCGCCTGGTGGGATCCGGCGGGCTTCGAGCGCTATGCCACCGCTCTCCACCAGGCCCCCTGGTTGCCCCTTCTGGAGGGGGGGCTGCTGGTGGCGCTGCTTCTCCATCCCGCCCGGGCCCTGGCCCGCGCCGTGACCAACCGGGCGGCCCGTGGCGGCGCCGCTCCCCGAAGCCGGCGGACCGGCGGAATGGAGCCCCTGGCCTCCCTCGCGGGGCGGCTGATGCCCTGGAGCGGGGGGCTGCTGCTGCTTTTTCTTGGCGTGCACCTGGCCCAGCTGCGGCTGCGGCGTCCGGAGGCTGGCGCCGAGCTGGCGGCCCTCCTGGGTGTGCTGCGCCAGCCCCACTGGCTGGCCCTCTACGCCGCCGCCGGGGTGGCCCTGGGCCTCCACCTGCTCCATGGCCATGAGAGCGCCCAGCGCAGCCTGGGTCTGCTGCACCCCCGCAACGCCCGTCCCATCCGCTGGACCGGCCGGGGCCTGGCGCTCCTCATCGGCACGGGGTTCACCCTGCTGCCCGTTCTGTTGCTCGGGAGCGGTCAGCCATGATCCTGGATCCACGCCTGCCGGAGGGTCCCGTCGGCACCGCCTGGCAGCGGGCCCGCGATGGCCTCCCCCTGATCAGCCCCGCCAATCGCCGCCAGCTGCGGATCCTGGTGGTGGGCAGCGGCCTGGCGGGGTCCTCCGCGGCGGCCAGCCTGGCGGAGCAGGGCTATCCCGTCACCCTGATCACCTACCACGACAGTCCGCGCCGGGCCCATTCCGTCGCCGCCCAGGGGGGCATCAACGCGGCCAAGAACTACGCCAACGACGGCGACAGCGTCGAACGTCTCTTTCGCGACACGGTGAAGGGCGGTGATTTTCGCGCCCGGGAGGCGGGCTGCTATCGCCTGGCGGAACTCAGCGGCGCCATCATCGACCAGTGCGTCGCCCAGGGCGTGCCCTTCGCGCGGGACTATGGCGGCACCCTCGCCACCCGCAGTTTCGGCGGCACCCTGGTGAGCCGCACCTTCTACGCCCGCGGGCAGACCGGCCAGCAGCTCCTCTACGGCGCCGTGCAGGCCCTGCTGCGTCAGGTGGCTGCGGGGCGGGTGACCCTGCTGCCCCGCCGCGACATGGTCGAGCTGATCACCGTGGATGGCGTGGCCCGGGGCGTGATCTGCCGCCATCTGCTCAGCGGCGAGCTGGAGACGCACACCGCCCATGCGGTGCTCCTGGCAAGCGGAGGATATTCCAACGTCTACTTTCTTTCGACCAATGCGGTGAAGAGCAATGCCAGCGCCCTCTGGCGGGCCCACCGCAAGGGGGCGTTCTTCGCCAATCCCTGTTTCACCCAGATCCACCCCACCTGCATTCCAAGCGGCGACGTCCACCAGAGCAAGCTCACGCTGATGAGCGAGAGCCTCCGCAATGACGGGCGGGTGTGGCTGCCGCTGCGACCCGGCGACCAGCGGGCGCCGGGGGGAATTCCGGAGGAGGAGCGCGACTATTTCCTGGAGCGCCAATACCCCACCTACGGCAACATGGTGCCGCGGGATGTGGCGTCCCGCCGGGCGCGGGAGCTTTGCCTCGCCGGTCGCGGTGTGGGTCCGGGGGGGCGCTCGGTGTATCTCGACCTGGGCGAGGCGATCCTTCGCGATGGTCGGGCCGCCATCGAGACCCGCTACGGCAATCTGCTGGAGATGTATGAACGCATCACGGGCGAGGATCCGCTTGCCACGCCCATGCGCATCTATCCAGCGCCCCACTACACCATGGGAGGCCTGTGGGTGGATTACCACCTGATGAGCACCCTGCCGGGTTTGTTTGTGCTTGGGGAGGCCAATTTTTCCGAGCACGGGGCCAATCGCCTCGGCGCCAGCGCCCTGATGCAGGGTTTGGCGGATGGTTATTTCATCGCTCCGGCCACCGTGCCCGCCTGGCTGGCGGGGGCACCCCAGCCGGAGGTGAGCGCGGACCATCCCGCCTGCCGGGAGGCCCTGGCGGCGGCGGCGGCGCGGGTGCGGGGCCTGCTGGCGCCCGCAGGCCGGGGGCGGGGGGCGCGGCCGGTGGATGGCTTCCACCGGGAGCTGGGCCTGCTGATGATCGAGACCTGCGGCATCAGTCGATCCGGACCTCGGCTGCGGCAGGCCCTCACGGAGGTGGAGGCCCTGCGCCAGCGCTTTGCGGAGGAGGGCGGCGTGGCGGACGCCAGCGGAGCCGCTGGACTGAACAGCGAGTTGGAGAAGGCTCTGCGACTGGAGGATTTCTTTGGCCTGGCCGATCTGATGCTGCGCGATGCCCTGGCCCGGGAGGAATCCTGCGGCGCCCACTTCCGCGAGGAGCACCAAACCGCCGAAGGGGAAGCCCTGCGCGATGACGCCCGCTTCGCCCACATCGCCGCCTGGGAATGGGGCGGCGATGGTCCACCCCGATGCCACCGCGAACCCCTCGCCTACACCACCCTCACCCCCACGGCACGCTCATACCGCTGATGGCCCCCTCCCTGTCGCTCACCTTCAAGATCTGGCGCCAGGAGGCAGCGGACAGTGCCGGCGCCCTGGACACCCACCGGCTGGAGGGCCTGAGCCCCGACCTGTCGCTGCTCGAAGCCCTGGATGTGCTGAACGAACGCCTGATCGCCCGCGGTGAACGGCCGATCAGCTTTGATCACGATTGCCGGGAGGGCATCTGCGGATCCTGCGGCTTTCTGGTGAACGGCCAGGCCCATGGCCCGGCGGCCGACACCACGGTGTGTCAGCTCTATCTGCGCACGTTTCGCGCTGGCCAGGTGCGGGTGCTCGAGCCCTGGCGAGCTCGGGCCTTCCCCGTTCTGCAGGACCTGCTGGTGGATCGCTCCGCCTTCGATCGGATCCTCGTGGCGGGGGGCTACTGCTCGGTGAACACCGGCAGCGCGCCGGAGGCCAACAGCCTGCTGGTGGGGCGCGGCACGGCCGCCAGCGCCTTTGACGCGGCCACCTGCATCGGCTGCGGGGCCTGCGTGGCCAGTTGCCCCAATGCCTCCGCCAGCCTGTTCGTGGCGGCGAAGCTCGCCCATCTGGGCCAGCTGCCCCAGGGCCAGCCGGAACGTCGCCAGCGGGCGGAAGCCCTGCAACGGCAGATGGAGCTGGAGGGCTTTGGCCAGTGCGGCAGCCACCTCGAGTGCGAGGCCGCCTGTCCGAAGGGCCTCTCCGCCGATTGGATCAGCTGGATGCGGGGCGAGCGCTTCCGCGCCTGAGGCCTCAGAGCGCTCCCAGACCAGCGCTGAGGCCTTCGCACACCGCTGCTAGAAAGGGCAGATCCAGGCTGTCGATCGTGTCGCTGGCCCGGTGGTAGTTGGGGTTGCGGAGGAAGGAGGTGTCCGTGACCATCAGCGCGTTGTAGCCCTGATCCCAGAAGGGGCTGTGATCACTGCGGCGCGTGTCGGGCAAGGGGCGTCCCTGCAGCGGCACCGGCAACACCTTGGTCTTCACATGGCGACCGACCCGCCGAGCGAGGCCGGGCAGCAGGGGGACCGCGCCGATGTTGGCCACGAGGGCGATGAAATCCCCGCAGCAGCCATAGAGCCGGGCCATGGCCGGGTGGGGGTAGCGCTGTGTGGCGGCGGTGAAGGCCAGCATCTCCAGGCTCACCATCAGGTGGAGCGGTTGCCCGTCGGCGCGCAGCTGGTGGGCGAGCGCCCGGCTGCCCAGCAGCCCCTCTTCCTCCTGATCAAACGCCACCAGCCACACGGGCCGCCGGGGCGGATCGGCCCGCCAGCGGTTGGCCAGCTCCAGCAGGGCCGCCACGCCGCTGGCGTTGTCGTCGGCTCCTGAGGTGTGGGGCGCGCCGTCGTAATGGGCGCCCACCAGCAGGGGAGGCAACCGCGGCCGCTGGCCCGGCAGGCGGAGGAGGAGGTTGACGCCCCTGCTGGATCCCCGGCCGAAGGACAGCTCCTCCACCGCTCCCAGGGCGCCCAGGCGCTCCCGCAGCAGGCCGCGCACCGCCAGCAGGCCGAGGGGATCCCAGCGGGCGTGGCGGGGCCGGGCCAGCTGGCTGAGGTCGTCCCGCAGGCGTTCGGCGAGGGGGGCGGGTCCCGACAGGCGCGGGGTCCTGTCCCGAGGTTCCGCCATCAGGGGCGGAACCGACAACCCGCTGGCGAAACCCATGGAGGCGACAAGGCCGGAAGCCTCAGTGTGCGGGGGTGGCTGAGAGGGGGGCACCCGGGCGTCAGACACAGAAACCCTGGCGCACCCCCCTGTCGTCAGCCCTTTACCCATTGTCCTTACCGTGCGCTGAGGACAGGGATTGCCACGCATGTCGCCAGACCCCGCCACTCCCCCCACCCCGGAGGATGCCTCCAGCGGCGGGGGGTGGCCCCTGATCGACGGGTGGGCCAGGGCCACCCTGTCGCCCACCGGGCCCCGCCTCTGGCAAACCCTCACCCACAAGAGCGCCTGCCTCTCCTGCGCCTGGGGAACGGGTGGCCAGAACGGTGGCTTTCGCGATGAGCTGGGCGAACCGCTGCAGCGCTGTCTGAAGAGCGTGGAGGCCATCAACGCGGAACTCCAGCCAGCGGTGCCCGGAGAGATTTTCGCCGGCCGCTCGCTGGCCGACTTGCGACAGCTCACCTCGGCCGAATGCGACCGGCTGGGCCGTCTGGATCGGCCCCTCATCCGGCGCCAGGGACGCGACCACTACGAGCCGATCTCCTGGGACGATGTGCATGCCCTCACGGCCGTGGCCTTCCGCACGCCCGCCCCGGAGCGGGTGGCCTCCTACAGCTCGGGCCGCTCCTCCAACGAGGCCGCCTGGCTGTTGCAGCTGCTCCTGCGGGCCCTGGGGTCCAACAATCTGGCCGACTGCTCCGATCTCTGCCACGCCCCGTCCACCGTCGGCCTCAGCGAGGTGTTCGGCAGCGGCACCTCCATGGTCAACCTGGAGAGCCTGCGGGAGGCGGATGGCGTGGTGCTGGTGGGCTCCAACGCGCCCGCCAACCACCCGCGCCTGATGAACGAGCTCATCCGCCTGCGGGAGCGCGGCGGCACCGTGATCGTCATCAATCCTGTGCTGGAAGGCGGTCTGCGTCGCTTCGGCTCGCCCGCCTTCCCGATCCGCTCGATGCTCGGCGGGGGCAGCCCGATCGCCTCCCTGTTCCTGCAGCCCATCCCCGGCTCCGATGTGGCCGTGTTCCTCGGCCTGCAGAAGGCGCTGCTCGAGCGGGACGCCATCGCCTGGGACTTCGTGCGGGCCCACAGCGACGGCTGGCGGGAGTTGATCGCCCAGATCACGTCCACCTCCTGGGAGGCGATCACGGCCTGCTGCGGCCTCAGTCGCGAGGAGCTGGAGCACACCGCGAGCCGCCTGGCCGCCTGCCGGGCTGTGGTGTTCGCCTGGGCGATGGGCATCACCCATCACGCCAACGGCACCGACAACGTTCGGGCCATTGCCAACACGGCCGTCCTCACGGGAAACGTGGCGCGGCCCGGGGCGGGCACGATGCCGATCCGCGGCCATTCCAATGTGCAGGGCTTCGGCTCCATGGGGGTGACGGTGCGGCTGCGGGAGCCGATGCGGCTGGCATTGGAGCGGTTGCTGGGCAAGCCGCTCAGCCGCGTGGGGGGATACGACACCCGTGCCCTGGTGGAGGCGGCGGATCGGGGCGCGGTCGACACCCTGCTCTGCCTCGGCGGCAACCTGTATGGCGCCAACCCTGACAGCCGCCAGGCCCGGCGCGCCCTGGGCCGCGTTGACACCATTGTCTATCTCGCCACCAAGCCCAACACCGGCCATTTCCATGGCCTGGGCGCACGCCAGACCCTGCTGCTGCCGGTCTTCAATCGCTTCGAGACCCCCCACCGCACGACCGTGGAATCGGGCAACAACTGGGTGCGTCTCAACGAACCCGGCACGACCCACCTGCGCCAGGGGCAGTTGATCAGTGAGGTGGCCTTTCTCGCGGAGCTGGCCCATCGCCTCCATGGCGACACGCCGATCGATTGGCGTCGCCTTCAGGACGCAGCCTATGTGCGCCAGCTCATCGCGCGCACCGTGCCGGGCTATGGGGCCATGGCCGACATCGACGCGAGTCGGCGGGAGTTTGAGGTGGCCGGCAGGGTGTGTCTGGCGCCGCCCTTCCCCACCCCCACGGGCCGGGCCCAACTGACAGCGACCCCCCTGCCCGAGTTGACCCTGCCGGAGCCGGCGCACTTCGGTGGCCTGGCGCCCGGGGAACCAGGTCTGGTGCTGAGCCTGATCACGGCCCGCAGCTATGGTCAACACAACACGGTCGTTTACAACACCGCCGACCGCACGCGCGGCATGCCCCACCGCCAGACAATCCTGATGAATCCAGACGACATCAGCGCCAGCGGACTCTTCGCCCATCGCCTGGTGCGGGTGGAAGGGGAGGCCGGAGCGTTGGCGGACATTGAGGTGATTCCCGGCTCGATCCGCCGGGGTGCGGCGCTGATGTTCGACCCGGAGGCCAATGTGTTGATGCGACCGTTGATCGATGCCGACAGTGGGACGCCTGCCTACAAGCGCGTGCCGGTGCTCGTGCGGGGCCAGGGAGGTTGAGGGCGCCATGAAGACGGTTTGGATCATTGATGGCGCCTATCTGTTCAACCATGGCCGCGCCCATCCCTTCGACTATCTGAAACTGAGATCGGAACTCGAACGGCTCAATGGGGGGCCCATCCATGAGGCCTATTACCTCAATTCCACCCGGGATCCGGCCACGGAAGCCCAGAATTCGTTCCACAGCTGGTTGAAGTCCGCCCCGCCGCGGGGGCCCAAGATCCGTGTCCAGCTTTACCGCCTCAAGGATCTGCATGTCACCTGCAAGCACTGCGGCACGGAATTTGTGCGGGAGGTGCAGAAAGGTGTGGACGTTGGCATCGCGACCCTCATCGTCAAGATGGCGGCCCAGGGTGGCTACGATCGTCTGATTCTCTCGGCTGGGGATGGGGACTTTGAAGACGCCATTTCCTATGTCAAATCTGAGCGGCTGAAGGAGGTCTGGATGTGCGGCTCCCTGGACAATCTCTCGCCAGATCTTCAGTCCTACGCAGATAGTGTCATCTGGCTGGAGGATCTGCACCCGGCCATCGACAAGGAGGTGCAGGCCTCCGCCTCCCATCCGACGACCCACTGATGGCCGAGGACGCCGAGCCGGAGTCCCCCTCGCACCGGGCCGGCGGCGAGCACCCCTGGCCCTTGGCCAGCGGCTGCGATCCGGAGCTGGCCCTGCTGGACGGGGAGGTTGTCCTGATCGGCATCCTTCGTTCAGCGGAGGGCACGATTCTGCGGCGCCGCTCCTTCGGCGCCTTCCAAGCACCGTGCATCCTGCAAGCCCCGCCCGCCCGCGCCCCGGGCCTGGAGCTCCGCTTCAAGGTGGTGCGCGCCGCCACCCTCACCCCCTGGCGGGACGGGGTCTCCCCACCCGCAGCCCATCCCGCCGCTCTCCCCGTCCACCGCCCCGATCCCGAGGCGCTGCTGCGGCGGCTCCACGCCGACGCCCCCGTCGCCTCCCCCCGGCCGGCTGAGGCGGAGCCGCTCCTCGCGCTGGTGCGCGTTCTCGCCGAGCGCCATGGCACCACGGCGGTCCCCCTCGCCCACCCCCCCGCCCAGCCCGTCGATCACCTGCGGGCCCTGCTGGATCGCGCCCAGCTGATCGCTGTTCCGCTGCGGATCGAGCCGCAGGATTTGCGGCGGGATTGCGGCGATCTCATCCTCCTGCGCGACGACGGCCCGTTGCTGCTCCTCTCGGAACCCGGGGGGTGGTGGGTGAGCGATCCGACGGCGTCCCCGCCCGCGCGACGGCGGCTGCGGCCGTCGGAGCTCAACGACGTGGCGCCTCCCTGGCCGGCCCTCGGCGTCTCGCCCAGCCTGATCGGGCGTGACGCCTCTCCGCAAGCGTTGCTGCGCTTCAGCTACGGCCAGGCCACCCACGCGGCGGTCGCGCTGATCGCCGCCACCACCCTTGGACTGGCCGTCGGTTTCCTGCTCGCGATCGGCAAGGAGGTGGGTGCCGCCCGCTGGATCCCCGGCCTGGGGGGCCTGGGCGCCCTGCTCGGGCTCGGCCTGGCCCTCCTCAGCGATCCCCTGCGCCCGGCCTTGATCGCCGCCCTGCTGAGCACCCTGCTGGGCCTGCTGGTGCCCACCTTCAACACCCTGCTCACCAACCAGGCGCTCCCGGACAAGGATCTCCACCTGATGCTGCAGCTGGCGGCCCTGCTGCTGGCCGCGGCCTTGGCGGATGTGGGCCTCCGCTGGACGGAGTCCCGCTCGCTGCTCACCGTGCAGCAACGGGGGGCGCACCGCCTGCAATTGGCGGCCCTGCATCGGCTGCTCGGCCTCCCCGCCACCTTTTTCAAGGGCGGCAAGGCCGGTGACCTGGCCCTGCGCTTCGGCGCGCTCTCCCAACTGCAGCTGGAGATCCAGACGGCCCTCAGTGGCGGGGCGCTGCAGGCCCTGCTCAGTGGCGTGTTTCTGCTCTTCATGTTGCGCATCAGCGTCAAGCTCACCGCCCTGGCCGTTGTGCTCGCCGCCGTGCTGGTGGGGCCCACGGTGTGGATCGGCCGGCGCACGCTGCGCCTCGAACGGCAACGGGAGGTCCATCTGGCGGAGGCGGCCAGCCGCAATCTGGAGCTGATCACGAGCGTGTCCAAGCTGCGGTTGGCGGGGGTGGAGGCCGCCGCCGCCCGCTATTGGTGGCAGCCCTATCAGGAGGCGATCCGCGCGGGCTTCCGCGTGCAGGTCCGCACGGCCTTGGCCGCCCTGCCCCAGACCGTGGTGCCCAACCTCGGCGTGCTCCTGCTCTTCATCCTCATCACGCGCCTTGTGGCCGATGCCGCCCTGGAGCCCGCGCAACGGGTGCCTGATGTGGGCGAGCTGCTGGGGTTCTTCTCGGCCTTCACCACCTTCATCGGCGCCGTGGTCAGCACCGCCGGGCTGCTGGTGCAGGCCTTTGAACTGCCGGTGCTGCTGGAGCGCGCCCGGCCCATTCTCGAGGCCACCCCGGAAACCGCCGATCTCAACCGCCTGGACCCGGGCCCCCTGCGCGGCGGCGTCGCCCTGGAGGGTGTGCGCTTCCGTTACGGCGCTGAGGGGCCCTGGGTGATCGATGGGCTCCACCTCACGATTCAGCCCGGGGAGTTCGTGGCCGTGGTCGGTCCCTCCGGCAGCGGCAAATCCACCCTCGTGCGCTTGCTGCTCGGGTTGGAGACCCCCCAGCAGGGCGTGATCCGCCTGGATGGTCGCTCGCTGGAGCGCCTGCGGCTCGACCTGGTGCGTCGTCAGATCGGCGTCGTTCCCCAGAACGCCGCTCTCCTGGCCGGCACCATTCAGGAGGTGATCGCTGGCGGCGCCATGGTGCCCCTGGAGCAGATCTGGCAAGCCGCGGAGCAGGCGGCCATCGCCGACGACATCCGTGCGCTTCCGATGGGCATGCACACCCTCCTGTCGGAGGGGGGCGGCAACCTCTCGGGGGGGCAGCGCCAACGGCTGGCGATCGCCCGGGCCCTGGTGCGCCAACCGGCCCTGTTGATCCTCGACGAGGCCACCAGCGCCCTGGACAACATCAACCAGGCGATCATCTCCCGCCACCTCGCCGAGCTGGGCCTGACCCGCCTCGTCGTCGCCCATCGGCTCAGCACCATTCGCCAGGCGGATCGCATCGTCGTGCTGGCGGCTGGCCGGATCGTGCAGGAGGGCTCCTTCGCGGGGCTGATGGCGGAGGCGGGTCCGTTCGCGGAGATGATGCGGCGGCAGCGGGCGGACGCCGAGGGGGACACGGCATGATCCGCTTCCGGGACGACGCCCTGCGGGCCCACACTGCGCCGGATCAGCTCGATCAACCGCTCCCCCTGCTCCGGCCCGGTCTTTGGGCCCTGCTGGCGGCGCTCTTGCTCTTCATCGCCGCCATCCTCGTCTGGTCGGTGCTTGGACGGGTGCCCGTGCGGCTCCAGGGGCGGGGGGTGTTGCTGCTTCCGGAGGCCCTGGTGCCGGTGCAGAGCCCCAGCGCTGGTCCCCTGCTGGAGATCCTGGCAAAGGAGGGGCAGTGCGTGTCGGCGGGTCAACCCCTGGCGCGCATCGATCTGGTGGAGTTGCGGGGGCGGATGGAGGCGGGGCAGCGCCGGCTGCTGCAGTTGCGGCGGCAGGACGCGGTGGCCACGCTTCAGGCCCGGCGCGAGCGGGCCCTGGCGGCGGCCGATCTCGAGCGCCTGCTCCCCTATCGGGGCAGCGGCGCCATTTCCGAGGAGACGATCAGCGAGAAGGAGCGCCAGCTGCAGCGGATCGACAGCCAGCAGCTGGCGGAGGGGCAGCAGCGCTCCCAGGCGATCAACGATGAGCTGCTGGTGATGGCGCGACAAGCGGAGGAGTGGCAGCGCAATTCCGTTGTGGTGGCTCCGGTGACGGGCTGCCTGGTGGAGCAGCTGGTGCAACCGGGAGCGGTGGTGAGCCAGGGAGCGGCGCTCTTTTCCCTCGATCGCCGCGATCGGCCCCGGGAGCTGGTGAGCCTGGCCTATTTCCCCACCTCGGATGGCAAGCGGCTGAAGCTCGGCCAGGTCGTGCGCGTCACCCCGACCACCACCCGCGCCCAGCGCCATGGCGGCATCCAAGGACGCATTCTGCGCCTGAGCCCCCTGCCCGTCAGTCGGGAGGGCCTGCGTCAGCGGCTGGGGCTCGACTCCCTCGTGGCGACGGTGCAACCTCCGGGCCCGGACGGCAACCAACCCCTGATCGAAGCGGTCACCAGCCTTCAACGCGATCCCCGCACCCGCAGCGGCTTTGATTGGGGTGGGGGTCCAGGTCCGAACCTCAGCCTGACCCCAGGGACTGGCACTGAGGTGTCGGTGCTGGTGGAGTATCGACAGCCGATCAGCTACGTGATACCCCTGTTGCGCGACATCTCCGGCATCTACTGACGATGGGCCGCGTACGCACGCCAACCGTTCTGCAGATGGAGGCCGCGGAGTGCGGGGCGGCCTGCCTGGCGATTGTGCTGCGCCACTTCGGCCGGGTGGTGCCCCTGCTGGACCTGCGCCAGGCGTGCGGCGTCAGCCGCGATGTCAGCGACGCCGCCAACCAGCTGCGGGCCGGGACGCTCTATGGCCTGGAGGGCAAGGGCTGGCGCATGGATCTGGCCACCCTGCGCCAGCAGCGGCCACCGCTCATCCTTTTCTGGGAGTTCAACCATTTCCTTGTGCTGGAGGGCTTCCAGGGCAAGAGGGTGGCTCTCAATGATCCGGCCACCGGCCCCCGTTGGGTGAGCCTGGAGGCCTTCAGCGCCGGCTTCACGGGCGTGGTGCTGGAGCTTCGTCCCGGGCCCGCCTTTCGCCCTGGCGGGCGCGTGCCCAACGCCTGGGGGCTGGTGGCCTCCAGGCTGCGGCAGGACTGGGGCCCCGCCCTCTTCAGCCTCTTGGCGGGCCTTCTCCTGATCCTGCCCCAGTTGGCGATGCCGGTGTTCACCCAGATCTACATCGACGATGTTTGGGGATCGGCGCTGCGGCAGTGGCTGAAGCCCATGCTCTGGGCCATGGCGCTCACCATCGCGCTCCAGGCGATCGGCGGCCAACTGCAGCTCCTGGGCAATCGCCACCTCAGCCGCCGCCTGGAAAGCCGCGGGGCGCTCGCCTTTGAGACCCATGTGCTCGCCCTGCCGGAGAACTTCTTCCGCCAGCGCTACGCCGGAGACATCAGCCAGCGGCAAGCGCTCAACCAGGAGGTGGCCGACTTCATCGCCCAGCGCCTGCTCCCCCTGCTGAACGGCCTGCTCCTGCTGGTGCTCTATCTGCTGCTCACCCTGGCGTACAGCCCCCTGCTGGGCCTGGTGGTGGCGGTGTCCACCGCGTTGAACGCCCGGATGGTGGCGATCAGCCTGCGGCAGCAGCGCGACGCCACCCTGCAGCTGCAGAAGGACAGCGGCAAGGCGGAGGGGACCTTGATGGCGGCGCTCTTTCAGATCGACATGGTGAAGAGCACCTCCATCGAGGCGGATGTGTTGCAGCGGTTTGATGGCCATCAGCGCAAGGTGCAGGCGTTTCAGCACCGCCTGTCGCTGCGGCAGGCCGCCCTTGGCCTGGTGCCGACCCTGCTGAACCAGCTCAACGCCCTCGGGGTCTTGTTCGTGGGGTTCGTGTTGGTGCTGGATGGGCGGCTCACCCTGGGGATGCTGCTGGCGGCGCAGCAGGTGGCGGCGGGGTTGAAGGGGGAGGTGGATCGGCTGGTGGGCTTTGTTGTGGCCCTGCCGCGGCTGGAAACCGCCGTCTTGCGCCTGCAGGACGTGCTGGACCATCCGCGGGATCCCCTGCTGCTGACCGTCACGCCTTCCGCCCTTCCCCCTTGGCCCGCCGATCGTCCCCAGCTGTCCGGCCAGGTGGACATCCAGGAGCTGACCTACAGCTTCGCCCCCGTGCGCCCCCCGCTGATCGACCAGCTGAGCGTGTCCATCATGCCGGGGATGCGGGTGGCCCTGGTGGGGGCCAGCGGGTCGGGGAAGAGCACCCTGGCGCGTCTGATCGCGGGGTTGCTGACGCCAAGCGGCGGTGCCATCCGGTTTGATGGCTACCCGATCAACGCCATTCCCAGGCCGGTGGCGGTCGCGTCCATCGCCATGGTGCAGCAGGAGATCGCGATCTACGGCATGAGCCTCCGCGACAATCTCTGTCTCTGGCGCAGCGAGCTCACGGAGGATCAGCTGCTGGAGGTGAGCCGTGAGACCGGATTGCTGGAGGTGATCGAGGCGCTGCCCGATGGGCTGGACACCCTCCTGGCGGAGGGGGGCCGCAATCTGTCCGGCGGTCAGCGGCAGCGCCTGGAACTCGCCCGCGCCCTCCTGCTCGATCCCTCCATCCTGATCCTCGATGAGGCCACCAGCGCCCTCGATGCCGCGACGGAAGAGCGGGTGGAGGACGCGCTGCGCCGCCGGGCCTGCACCCAGATCGTCATCGCCCATCGGCTCAGCACGGTGCGCGATGCCGACCTCATCCTCGTGATGGACAGGGGGACGGTGGTGCAGCGCGGATCCCATGGCGCGCTGCTGGCCGATGCCGAGGGGCTGTATGCGCGGCTGCTGGCGGAAGGGGAGGCGTGAGCGCCGGCGTGTGGGAGGGTTGCGCCATGGAGCCCGCCTTGACGATTCGTCCCCTCACCCCGCGGGACATCCCCACCGTGACCGGTTGGGCGCGCCAGGAGGGATTCGCTCCCGGCGCGGGGGATGTGGCGATCTATCGCCAGACCGATCGGCAGGGCGTCTGGGTGGGCTGGCTGGGCGCGGAGCCGGTGGGGTGCATCGCCGGCGTGCGCTACAACGCCGCCTATGGCTTCATCGGCCTGTTCCTGGTGGTGCCGGAGCGGCGGGGCCGGGGCCATGGGGTGGCCCTCTGGCGCCATGCCCTGGCCCATCTGGCCGATCTGCCCTGCGTCGGCCTGGAGGCCGCCCCGGATCGGGTGAACGACTACGCCGGTTGGGGGTTTACGCCCGCCTCGCCCCCCACCCGCTGGCAACGCCTCCCCGGCGGGGCTCGCTCTCCAGGAGGATGCGCTGAGGCGGCGGCGGCAGCGCCCGCGACGGGGCCGGCCTGGTGTCTCCTGGAGGGGGCCGCCATCCCCGAGGAGGCCGTGCAACGCTTCGACGCCCAGCGGGAACCCTCCCCCCGCCCCCACTTTCTGCACCACTGGCTCCACCATCCGGCGGGCACGGTGCATGCCCTTCTGGATCGGCAGGGCACCTGCCACGGCTACGGGCGCATCCGGCCCTGCCTGTTGAAGGAGGGAACGGGTTGGCGCATCGGCCCCCTGCTGGCCGACCATGGCGCCGCCGCCCGGGCGCTGCTGGAAGGCCTGCTGCAACACCATCCCGGCGTGGTGCTGCTGGACGCGCCCGCTGCCAACCCGGGAGCCGCGTCGTTGCTGGAAGGGCTGGGTTTCGCGCCCCTCTCCCGGACCTTGCGCATGTATCGGGGCGAGGCGCCGACGGCCCCGCTGGCGGATGTTTACGGCCTGGCCTGCCTGGAGCTGGGGTGAGGGCGCGCGTCACAATGGCCTCCCCCTGGCCTTCCCTCCCGGATGGGCTTTGATCCCCGCCGCTGGCAGCCTCCCCCGCGCGGCCGGCCGATCACCGCCAACGTCGATGCCCTGCTGGCGGACAACGAGGCCTTGCGGCGGGAAGTGCGGGCCCTGCGTCAGCAGCTGGAGCACCAGCGGCTCACCACCAGCCCCGCGCCCGGCCTGACGGCGGAGCGGGTGGCGCGCTGGTGCCAGGCGATGGGGCGCCATCCCGCCTGGAGCTCCCTGCGGCTGGGGCCACCGGGCGGTCTTCGGGCGCTGGTGGAGGAGCTGCGCCGCCATTGGTGGAATCCCTCCCTCACCCTGGAGGAGGAGCTGGACCGGCAGAGCCCGGGCCTGGGCGCCGAGCTGGCCGTCGCCCTGCGGGGGCCCCACAGCCGGGGCCGCTGGGCGGTGCGGGCCGCCTTCGCCCTCTATGGACCGCGAGCGGCGGAGTGGTTGAACGAGGAGCCGTTGCGGGTGGTGGCGGAGCTGGCCCAGCGGGTGGAGCGGCTCGACCGGCGGCAGGAGCGGCGCCGGGGGACGCGCACGGAGAATCACACGCAGGCGGGCCAGGGAGCGCGGGAACGCAAGGCCGCTGGAGCGTCTTCGTCCAGCGCCTCGGGCGATCCGCGCCACCGCGAGGCCCTGCGGCTGCTGGGGCTGGAGCCTGGCGCCAGCCCCCAGGCCATCAAGCGGGCCTACCGCCGCCTGGCCAAGGCCCACCATCCCGACCTCGGCGGCCACCCGGAGGCCTTTCATCGGCTGGATGCCGCCTATCGGTTGCTGCTGGGCTGAGGCACCATCCCCCATGGGGCTGCCACACCAGGGAGAGTGATTGGACCGTCCGGATCGTCTGGTCCATCAGGATCGTCTGGATCTGTTGATCAGAGGCCATGACCAGGGCGTGGCCAGGTGAACGCTCGCTCTGCAACAGGCTCGAGGGCGCTCCAAACGGGGCGCCCTTCTTCTTGTGGCCAGCGGATGGGCCTTTGCCGTGAAGCCTGCCCCGCCTCGGTATCCTGGGCCCAATCGAAACCTCTCCATGGCCGCCGGCCTGCTGCTCACCCTGACGCTGCAAGACACGGCGGAGGGGAGCGTGGAGGACAAGCAGGCGGTGGATGGTTTTGTTGCCGCTCTGGTGGCCGATCTCAACGGCATCGAGCCGGGCAGCGCCGCCACGCTGTCGGCAGAGGAAGCAGACCCTGGAAGCAAAGGGTTGGGGGCGTTGCTGCTTGGTGCCCTGACCGCTGAGGTGCACGGCGAACGGGTGGCCTTGAACGTGGTGCGGTTTCTGTGCTCCCGACTGGTGGAGCAGCCCCACCCGGTCCGGCTAAAGCTCTCGCGCAAGGGACGTGATGGGGAAGAGGTGGTGGTGGAGCTGGAGGGGTCGCCACGGAATCAGGAGACGATGAAGGCTCTGCTCTTCGATGCGGAGGACGTGGTGCGGCGGTTGGGCTGAGATGGCGGGCAAGCATGCGCTGTTGATCGGGATCAGTTCCTATGGAGAGGGACTAGCGCCGATCCCCAGTGCGCTGAAGGATGTGGACGCGCTGAAGGAGGTGTTGCTCGATCCGGAGCTTGGAGGATTTGCGGACGATCGCTTGCGGGTGCTCACCAACCCCGGCCGGATGGAGATGGAGAGCGCGATCGAGGCCTTTTTCGCCGACAAGGATCAGGACGATCTGTTGCTGCTCTATTTTTCCGGCCACGGCTTTCGGCAGAACGATCGCCAGCTGTTGTTGAGCAGCAGCCAGAGCACCAACGTGACGCGGGACGGCCGAACGCATGTGCACCGGCCCACGACGCTTTCGGCGAGGGATGTGCGGGCCTACATGGATGGCAGCCGCTCCAGGCGCCAGGTGGTGATCCTGGATTGCTGCTTCAGCGCCGCGTTTGCGCTGGGGTGGGAGTTGAAGAAGGATGGGGGGAGCTTGGCGATCGAGGAGCTGTTGGGCTGCAGGGGCCGGGCGGTGCTCGCCTCCTCGGATGCGATCGAAACGTCGCAGGCGGCGGAGGAAGGCGAAGGGCTGTCGGTGTACACCCGCTTTCTGGTGGAGGGGATCCAGACGGGTGCGGCAGCGGGCGAGGGAAGGGATTGGCTGAGCCCCAGGGATCTGCATCTCTACGCGGCCCAGCGTGTGGGCGATCTGGCGCCAACCATGACTCCGCAATTCATCCACACAGAGGACGGGGACCTGATCCGGGTGTGTCGGGTGCGGCGGGATCCAGGCACCGCCTATCGACAGAAGGTGCAGGAGCTGGTGGAGAAGCAGGCGGGTGTGATCACAGCGGCGGGCCGCGCCATCCTGGACGTCCTGCGGCAGGAGCTCGGCTTGGCGCCGGATCGGGCGGAGCGGATCGAGGCTGAGGTGCTGCAGCCCTTCCGCGACTACGACGCCAAATTGGGCCGCTATCGCGCCACCGTGGCGGCCACGCTGGAAGCTTGCGGAAACCAGCCGGAGCGCCTCACGCCTCAGGATCGGGAGGA
>JBKDSZ010000226.1:0-8916 GCA_046340375.1 Cyanobacteriota bacterium
GCCTCGCAAAGGGGCACCCTCTGACTTGACCCCATGGCCGCCCATCACCGATCCGGCGCCACCGCCAGAATCTTCGCCAACCCCGCCGCCTCCACCAGCAGAACCCCGCAGAGCTCAAGCACCACAAGCGGCAGCGACTGCCCCGCCCCCCGGCCGGCCAGGCCCACCTCCCGGCCGGCCAGCAGGCCGAGAAACAGCCAGGACGTGCTCAGCGGCAGCCGATCGCCGCCGAGAAACACCAGCAACACCAGCCCGTAGAGCAGGCTGATCACCGCCGTGGCGCGCGGATCGTTGACGCCGCTTTTGCTCCGCAGCCGCTCCTGCATCGGTCCGCCTCCGAGGGCGACGATCAGGGCGACGGCGCCGCAGAGCACCACCAGGGTGGCCAGCAGCTCCGGCAGGCTCAACCGCCGAGGCAGATACACATAGATGTTGGCCAGATCCTGCACCAGCCACTGGCTCCAAAGGGCCAGCGTGGCCAACCACTGCAGCCGCATCCAGCCATCGGGTCCGCCGGGGACCGCCTCCTCTTCCTCCCCCTCGGCTGGCGGCACCTCGGCTGGCGGCACCTCCGCCGGCCGCCCCTCCAGCCAGGGGCTCCACAGCCCGTAGGCCACGGCGGCCACGGCGAAGGCCACCCCGTAGCCCGCCAGGGATTTGCGCACCATCGCCCCCAGCCGCGCCGGCGCCAGGGCGGTGAGCACCAGAAACGAGGTGCTCACGGGCAGGCCCAATCGCGTCAGCAGCAGCAGGGCCCCGAGGGGGAGGAGATCGCGGGGGCGGAAGGGATCGGGAAGGGGAAAGCGATCCAGGCGGCCCCAGGCCGGATCCCCCGCGCCCGCCCGCCAGCTGAGCAGCAACACGACACACAGCACAGCCGCCAGCGCCAGGCCCTGCCGCCACCGGCCACCGCGCCCGCGCTGGCTGGCCAGAAAAGGCCCCAAGGTCTGCAGGGCGTCATTGCCCATCACGGCAACGCTGGCCAGGCCGAAGCCCACCAGCTGCAGCGGGCTTACGCGCGGATCCAGACGGTGACGCCTCCGGGCTTGTCCACCAGCTCCACCCCTTGCTGGCGCAAGTTTTCGCGGAGACGATCGGCTTCGGCGAAGTCGCGCGCGGCCTTGGCCGCCTTGCGCCGCTCCACCAGGGCCTCGATCGCGTCGGCGCTCAGGCCCTCCGCCGCGGGCGACGCGCTCTCCGGCTCCGCCACCAGCCCCCGCACCCCCGCCAGCTCCACCAGCAGGCGCCAGCGGGGTTGCAGGGCCAGCTGGGTGGGGGTGGGAGCCTCGTTGATCTGCAGTTGATTGGCGAGGGCGCGCAGGGGACGGGCCAGCTCGAAGAGCTCGCCGAGCGCGGCAGCGGTGTTGACGTCGTCATCCATGGCGCGCATGAAGCGCTCGTGGCAGCCCGCCAGCTCCGGATCCACCGCCAGGATTCCGGCGATGGCCTCCGAAGGGGTCAAAGCCAGGGCCGCGCTCTCAGCGACGGGCGGGGGCGGGGGCGCGTTGGCGGGCGGCCAGCCCAGCACCTCCCCATGGCGGGCGGTGAGGGCCAGGGCGGCATGGAGGCCCTTCCAGCCGGTGGCGGAGGCCTCCAGGGCGGCCGGGGCGAAGTCCAGGGGCTTGCGGTAGTGGGCCTGGAGCACGAAGACGCGCAGGGTCATCGGGCTGACGCCGCTGTCAAGCAGCGCGCGAATCGTGGTGAAATTGCCGAGGGATTTCGACATCTTCTCCCCACCCACATTCACCATGCCGTTGTGCAGCCACCAGCGGGCCAGCTGCTTTCCCGTGGCCGCTTCCGACTGGGCGATTTCGTTCTCGTGGTGGGGAAAGATCAAATCAGCTCCCCCGAGATGAATATCGATCGTTTCTCCCAGCTCCTGGCGCACCATCGCGGAGCATTCGATGTGCCAGCCCGGCCGACCCGGCCCCCAGGAGGAGGGGAAGCTGGGTTCCTCGGGCTTGGCGGCCTTCCAAAGGGCGAAATCAAAAGGATGGCGTTTGCGGGCCTCCTCCTCCGCACTCAACCGACCGCTCGCCCCCTCCTCCTGCGCCTCCAAATCGCGGCCACTCAATCGGCCATAGGCGGGCCAGCCCATCACGGAGAAATAAACATCGCCATCGGCGGCATAGGCCATGCCCTTGGCCTGCAGGTCGGCGATCAGCTGGCGGATGCCCTCCAGGCAGCGAGTGGCGCGGGGCATCCGATCCGGCGGCAGGATGTTCAGGCGGGCGAGATCCTCCTGAGCCAGCCGCAGATGGCTCTCGCTCACCTCCTCCATCGTTCGCCCCTCCCGCGCGGCCCGCGCCAGGATCTTGTCGTCGATGTCGGTGACGTTCTGCACGTAGGTGACGGCATAGCCGCGCCAGATCAGATAGCGCCGCAACACATCCCAGACGATGTAGGTGCGGGCGTGGCCGAGATGGCAGAGGTCGTAGACCGTGATGCCGCAGCAGTAGATCGACACCCGTCCGGGCACCAGGGGCTCGAAGGTCTCCAGACGGCGGGTGAGGGTGTTGGTGAGCCGCAGCGGCAAGGGTGCAACCGGCCGATCCGCCGGCACTGTGTTCCAGCAGGCACGGTAGGTGCTGGCCGAGCCGCCCTCACCCGTGCCCCGGCTCAGCTCCGCTCTCAGACCCGGCCCGCGAGGCCGATGCGCTCTCCCGCGTATTGAGCCCGATCGCGTACGGAGGCGCACCAAGGGGCATGGTCCAGATACCAGGCCACCGTTTCCGCCAGGCCGGCCTCGAAGGAATGGCGCGGCCGCCAGCCCAGCTCCGTCTCGATCCGGGCGGGATCAATGGCGTAGCGCCGGTCGTGGCCGGGCCGGTCGGTCACAGCGGTGATCAGCCGGGCATGGGGCGCCCCTTCGGGATGAAGCGCATCCATCCGGGTGCAGATCGCCTCCACCACCTCCCGGTTGCTGCGTTCCCCGTGGCCGCCCACGCAGTAGCTCCGCCCGAGCTCCCCGCGGGTGGCAGCCAGCAGCAGGGCGTCCACATGGTCGTCCACATAGAGCCAGTCGCGCACGTTCAGGCCATCGCCGTAGAGGGGGATCGGCTCCCCGGCCAGGGCCTTGAGGATGACCACCGGGATCAGCTTCTCCGGAAACTGCCAGGGGCCGTAGTTGTTGCTGCAGTTGGTGAGCACCACCGGCAGTCCGTAGGTGTGGTGCCAGGCCCGCACGAGGTGGTCACTGGCGGCCTTGCTGGCGGAATAGGGGCTGCGGGGGTCGTAGGGGGTGTCCTCCGAGAAGCGCCCCTCGGCGCCGAGGGAGCCGAACACCTCATCGGTGCTGATGTGGTGGAGGCGGAAGGCGTCGCGCCGCTCGCCGCTCAGGCTGCCCCAGTGGGCGCGCACAGCCTGCAAAAGGGAGAAGGTGCCCTGCACGTTGCTGGCGATGAACGCCTCAGGCCCCTCGATCGAGCGGTCCACATGGCTTTCGGCAGCCAGATGCATCACCAGGTCGGGATCGGCCTGGCGCACCGCCGCCGCCGTCGCCTCCCCGTCCGCCAGATCCACCCGCAACACCTGATGACGGTCCGCCGGCCCGCCCGCCTCCGCCAACGCCGCCTCGATGCTGGAGAGATCGCTGGCGTAGCCGAGCTTGTCGAGGTTGAACACGGTGACGTCACTCTCCCGCAGGAGCCGACGCACCACCGCTCCCCCGATGAAACCCGCGCCACCGGTCACCAACAGACGACGGCGACCGGCCAGGAGGGTGGAGAGCGCAATCATGGGAAAAGAAAACAGGGAAAGCGACGAAAACGAAGGCGGGGAGGGATCAGGGAGTTGGTGGAATCCGGACCAGCACCTCCGCCAGGGCCTCCCGCCAGTGGCGCGGCGGCAGCTCCAGGGCCGCCCGGGTGGCGCGGCACTCCAGCAGGGAGTAGGAGGGGCGACGGGCGGGCGTGGGGTCGTCCTCTGTGCCGAGGGGGCGGACGGCGGCGGCCGCGGGCAGCAGACCCTGGGCCACCCCCAACGCACCGATCGCCACGGCGAAGTCGTACCAGCTGGCGGCCCCGGCGTCGCTCCAGTGATGGAAGCCGCTCACCTCCCGGTCGATCACCCGCCAGCAGGCCTCGGCCAGGGTGTGGGTGGCCGTGGGGCAGCCCACCTGATCAGCAATCACCCCCAGGCTCTCGCCTGCGGCGGCTTTGAGGCGGTGCAGCCGCAGCATCGTCAAGCAGAAGTTGTGGCCCACCGGGCCATAGACCCAACTCGTGCGCAGGACGCAGAGACGCTCGGGGGGGAGCAAGTCCGTCGCCCGTTGCTCCCCCTCGGCCTTGGTGGCGCCATAGACGCCGAGGGGGTCGTGGGGCTGCTCGGGCCGATAGGGAGCCCCTTGGCAGCCGTTGAACACAAAATCCGTGCTGACCTGCAACAAGCGGCCGGTGCCGTTGGCGGCGAGGGCATCAGCAAAGGCCTCTGGAGCGCCGGCATTGACGCGTCTGGCCAGGTCTGGCTCACTCTCCGCCCGGTCCACGGCGGTGTAGGCGCCGGCGTTGAGCACCCAGTCGGGCCGGTGCTCGCGCACGGCGGCGCGGCAGGCCTCCCCGTCCGCCAGGTCGAGGGAGGCGCGGGTCGTGGCGATGGCCTCCACCCCTGAGGGCAGGGCGGCCAGCAGGGCCTGCCCCAGTTGGCCGCCGCAACCGGTGATCAGCACCTTCATGGAAAGATCTCCCCTTGCGCCACCGCTTCCGCCAGGGTGGGCGCCTCCCCATCCTTCTCCGACACGCTGGGGACGGAGCCATCGGCGGGCAAGGGCCAGTCGATCGCCAGGGCAGGATCATTCCAGCAGATCGACCGCTCCGAATCCTTGTGCCAGAAGTCGGTGGCTTTGTAGAGCACGTCCGCCGTGTCGCTGAGCACCAGGAAGCCATGGGCAAAGCCCGCCGGCACCCAGAGCTGGCTGTGGTTCTCGCCGCTGAGCAGGGCGCCCACCCACTGCCCGCAGGTTGGTGAACTGCGGCGGATGTCGACCGCCACATCGAAGATCTCTCCCTGCACGCAGCGCACGAGCTTGCCCTGGGCATGGGGGGGCAACTGGTAGTGGAGACCGCGCAGCACCAAACGACTGGAGCGGGACTGGTTGTCCTGGGCGAAGGTGGGGCAGTCGTCCAGGGGGAGCTGGAGCGCTTCGGCGAAACGTTTCTGATTCCAGGTTTCCAGGAAATACCCCCGGTCATCGCCATAGACCCGGGGTGTGATCTTCACAGGACCGGCGATGGAATAACGCTCAACCTGCATGGACCTGGCCTGGCGAAAGGATCAAGGACGCCACGAAACGTCAGAAGTTGGGCTGAGTGTCTCATGAAACGCAGTCCTCCCTCCGGGGGATCTTTCCAGGCCCGCCGCTGGCCTACTTGGCCTCCATCCAGTTGGCGCCCACTCCGGTTTCCACCACCAGCGGCACCCGCAGGGTGATCACCTCCTCCATGGTGCGGCGCGTCAGCTCCAGCACCGCCTCCAGATCCTCCGGGGCGGCCTCCAGCACCAGCTCGTCATGCACCTGCAGCAGCAGGCGGGCCGCCAGGCCCCGCCGCTCCAGCTCGTGGTGCAGCCGCACCATCGCCAGCTTGATGATGTCCGCACTGGAGCCCTGGATCGGGGCGTTGGCGGCGGCCCGCAGCTGCTGGGCCTCCAGCCCCCCCCGGCGGGCGCCCTCCAGGGGGATCTCCAGGGGATCCTTGCCCCGATGGCGCCCCAGCCCCCCCGGATCGAAGTGGAAGGTGCGCCGCCGGCCGAGGATCGTTTCCACGTAGCCCAGGCTCAGGGCCAGCCGCTCCTGCAACTCCAGGAAGGCGAAGACCTTTGTGTAGCGCTCCTTGAAGCGCTGCAGAAACTCCTTGGACCGGACCTGGCTCAGGCCCGTCTCCCGGGCGAGGCGCTGGGGCCCCATGCCGTAGATCACGCCGAAATTGATTGTTTTCCCCAGGCGGCGCTCCTCCGCGCTCACGCTCTCTTTTTCGAGCAGCAGCCGGGCCGTGAGGGCGTGCACGTCATCGGCGGCGTTGTAGGCCTCGATGAGCACCTCCTCCCCGGAGAGGTGGGCCAGGATGCGCAACTCGATCTGCGAATAATCAGCGCTGATCATTTGCCAGCCCTCCTCCGGCAGGAAGGCCTTGCGGATGCGCCGGCTGTAGTCCGTGCGCACGGGGATGTTCTGCAGGTTGGGATTGCTGCTCGACAGGCGACCCGTGGCGGTCACCGCCTGGTTGAAATCCGTGTGCACCCGGCCCGTTTCCGGCTCCACCAGGCTGGGCAGGGCATCCACATAGGTGCTGCGCAACTTGCTGAGGATGCGGTGCTGGATCAGCAAGGCCACCACGGGATGGTCGTCTTCGAGCTTTTCGAGCACGGTGGCGTCGGTGCTCCAGCCGGTTTTGGTCTTGCGCGATTTCTTGCGGTCGAGCCCCAGGGTGTCGAACAACAGGGCCTCCAGTTGCTTCGGCGAGGCCAGGTTGAAGCTCTGGCCGGCCACCCGCTGGGCCTCAGCCTCCAGATGGGCGAGCTGCTCCGCCAGTTCGACGCTCAACTCCCGCAGATAGGCCTGGTCGATGCGAATGCCCGTGGCCTCCATCGCCGCCAGCACGGGCTCCAGGGGAAGCTCCACCTCCTGGAGCAGGGCGGGCAGGGCGGGGCCGAGGGCCGCCAGCGCGTCCGCCAGCAAGCCGGTGAGCCGCCAGGTGAGGTGCACGTCCATGCCGCAGTAGCGGGCGGCGGCGGCGATCGGCACCACCGCGAAACTCTCCTTGCGGCCCACCACGGCGCTGTAGCTCTCCGGGGTGAAGCCGTATTCCCGCTGGGCCATGGCGTCCAGGCTGTGGCGGTCAGCGGGGTCCCGCAGATAGTCCGCCAACAGGGTGTCCATCACCACACCCGCCAGGGGCAGGCCATGGCGCAGGAGGATCAGCCGGTCGTATTTGGCGTTCTGCAGGGTCTTCGGGTGGTCGGCGCTCCCCAGCCAGGGCCCCAGGGCCTGGAGCACCGCATCCAGCGTCAGCTGGTCGGCGCGCTCCAGGGGCAGTTCCTCCGGCCGGTGGCCGATGGGGATGTAGGCCAGGTCGCGGGGGCCGGCCCCCCAGCAGAGACCCACGCCCACCAGCTCCGCCTGGAAGGGATTGAGGGAGGTGGTTTCCGTGTCGAGCGCCACGGGCGGGGAACCCTCCCCCAGGGCGAGCAGGCGGAGGCGGAGCGCCTCCAGGGCGTCGGGGGTTTGGATCAGCTCGGGCTCCAGCGGGGGCGGGGCGCCGGGGGCCCCGCTGTCGGGAGGAGGGGCCACGTCAGGAGAGAGGCCCCAGGTGTCCGTCTCAGGAGAAATCTCCGCTGAACCGTTCTCCCGCTGGGCTGGTTCCTCCCCGGCCGCTTGCCCTCCGGAAAAGGTGGTGGCGAAGCGCTCCACCTGGCGCAGCAGGCTGAACAATTCCAGACGGCGCAGGCGTTCTTCCAGGGGCTCCCGCTTCACCTGGCCCAGGTTCAGGCGGGGCGAGCTAGCCAGGGGCACATCCCGGTGGATGGCCGCCAGATGCCGCGAGCGGAAGGCGCTCTCCCGTCCCGCCTCCAACTTGGTGCGCAGGGCACCCTTCTGCTGATCCAGGGCGTCGTAGATCGCCGTCAGGGTGCCGTGGGCCTGGAGCAGGCTGATGGCCGTCTTCGGTCCCACCCCCCGCACGCCGGGGATGTTGTCGGAGCTGTCTCCCGTGAGGGCCTTGAGATCCACCACATCCTCCGGCGGAACGCCGAGCTTCTCCACCACCCCCTCCCGCCGGATCTCCCGGGGGCCCGCCCCCTTGTTGCCCGGTCCGCCGCCCATGTAGAGGACGGCGATGTCACGCCCGTCATCCACCAGCTGAAAGAGGTCGCGATCACCGGAGAGGATGCGCACGCGCCAGCCCGCCGCCGCCGCCCGCTCCGCCAGGGTGCCCAGCACGTCATCGGCCTCAAAACCCGGAGCCATCACCAGCGGCAGGTCGAGATGGTCGCCCAGAATCTCCTGGAGGTTGGTCAGGTCTGTGAAGAACTGCTCCGGGGCGACGTCGCGGTTCGCCTTGTAGGTGTCATCCGCCTCGTGGCGGAAGGTGGGCGTGTCGGTGTCAAAGGCGATCGCCACCCCATCGGGCCGCCACTCGGCGCAGGTGTCCAGCAGGCTCTTGAGGAAGCCATAGGTCACGCTGGTCGGCACCCCATCCTTGGTGGCCAAACCGCCGTCGCCCCCCCTGGCGAAGGCATAGAAGCTGCGGAAGGCAAGGGAGTGCCCATCCACGAGCAACAGGAGAGGTTTGGGATCCGCCATGTCCACCTGATGCCGCTCGCCCGAATCGCCTCAGCCTGCCAGATCCGTTCCAGGGGGCTGCGGCCCCCGGCGAGGGAGGCTGCGATGCTGGAGACGGGAGATGGGTGCGGGGGGCTCACCCGCGCGGGTCCGTCTCCCGACCTTGCTCGTTTTTGGTTGTCCGTTTCATGCCCCGGGTTCCCCGCCGCTACGCCATCCACCTGCTGCTGAGCAGCGGCAAGGAAGAAATCGTGCATTTCGCCACGCTCGAAGCCTTCCAGCAGTGGTACACCAGCGCCCTTCACGGCAGCGCCCCCGCCGACTCCTTCGTGAATGTGCCGATCAGCGATCTGGAGGGGGAATATCTGCTGGTGCGGGCGGGCAGTGTGATCGGCCTGCGGGTGGAACCTCTCTTCGGCACGTTGGACGATTGAGGGGATCGCCCCAGAAGCGACCGGTCAAGCGATGAAAAGCGGTGGTGATGACAAGAAGCGACGTCCGACTTCAGAGGCCGAATTGGAACATTTCAGTAGTGGCTCTTTTCAGTATTGGATCATTGCAGTATTGGATCATTGCAGTATTGGATCATTGCAGTATTGGATCATTGCAGTATTGGATCATTGCAGTATTGGATCATTGCC
>JBKDSZ010000227.1:0-21637 GCA_046340375.1 Cyanobacteriota bacterium
GGGCGCCCCTCCGCCCGTGTGGAACACCTCCCCTCTGGTGCCCGAGGATCTGGGCGAAGGCGAAGACGACATTCCCTTCTGATCGCCGCGGACGCCTCAATCGATCCGTTCCAGCGCCTGATCCAGGAGCTGGCCCAGTTCCCGTTCCAGGGCCGCCAGATCCAACCGCCACTCGGGCCAGCGTCCACTGTCCAGTTGGCGCAGCAACCACAGCCGATCCTCCTGCAGGGCGACCAGAAGCTGGCGCGGATCCCCTTTGGATCCCTCCTCGGAGGAGGGGTCAGCCGACGGCGGCGGAGAGGGGGTGCGCGTCATGGTGACGGTGAAGGGCCTCCCCATCCTGGCGTCTCCTGCAGGAAGATGGTTCCCATGCAACGTCTTCGCTCCCCCGGCACCCTGGTGACCCTCGCCGGCGTGACGCTCACCGTGATCGGCTCCCTGGCCTACGTGAGTGATCACCCCAATCTCAGCCTGCCGACGATCTTCTACGGCATCCCCATCCTCCTGTGCGGACTGGCCCTGAAGTCGTCCTAACTGCCTCCGCCCTAACGCCTCACCCCCCCCGCCCAGTGGCGAGACCTGCGCGAGGCCCCCGCCAGCGAGCCCCTGCGCAAGCTTCTGGCGGACGTCACCCGTTGGCGCTATGGCCAGAAGGTGCACCTGGAGAGTTCCTTGGAGGCCCTCCGGCTTTGGGATGAGCAGGATCCACCGACCCTCCTCTCCGTCGAGGAGTTGTCGCTGCCGGAGGGCTACGGGCTGACGTTCCGCTTCGCCACCGGCGGCGTTCCGTTCCCCCGCTGGCAGGCTTGCCAGGAGCGGCTCGGCCGCTTTTTCGGTCCTGGATTGCAGGCGGACCTCACCGCGCTCTCCGAAGATCGCCTGGCCCTCACCCTCCGCCCGTTGGCCGTGCCCCCCGAATCTCCCTCCGCCCTTCCCACCCCGTGAGCCCTGATTCCACCATCCCCGCAGCGGATTCCTCGCGGGTGTCCGTGTTGAGTGAGGCGCTGCCTTACATCCAGCGCTTTGCCGGCCGCCAGGTTGTGGTGAAGTACGGCGGAGCGGCCATGGCGGAGGAAGCCTTGCGCGACGCGGTCTTCCGCGATCTGGCCCTGCTGGCCTGTGTGGGCCTGCGGCCGGTCGTGGTGCACGGCGGAGGACCGGAGATCAACCACTGGCTGAATCGGCTTCAGATCGAGCCGCGCTTCTGCGATGGTCTCCGCGTCACCGATGCCGACACCATGGATGTGGTGGAGATGGTGCTGGTGGGGCGCGTCAACAAGCAGATCGTCAATGGCCTCAACCAGGTCGGGGGCCGGGCGGTGGGCTTCAGCGGCTGCGATGGCTCCCTGGTGGCGGCGCGCTCCCTCGGCGAGCGGTTCGGGCTGGTGGGCGACGTGGCCTCCGTGAATCCCTCCGTGCTCACACCACTGCTGGAGGCGGGCTACATCCCCGTCATCTCCAGCGTGGCCCCCGATCACAGCGGCCGCATGCTCAACATCAACGCCGACACGGTGGCCGGAGAGTTGGCGGCTGCCCTGCAGGCCGAGAAATTGATCCTGCTCACCGACACACCCGGGATCCTGCGGGATCGGAAGGATCCGGCCAGCCTTGTGCGGCAGGTGAGCCTGAACGAGGCCCGGGCCCTCATCGCCGACGGGGTGGTGCAGGGGGGCATGACGCCGAAGACGGAGTGCTGCATCCGCGCTCTGGCCCAGGGAGTGGCCGCAGCGCACATCGTCGATGGTCGGGTTCCCCATGCCCTTCTGCTGGAGGTGTTCACCGACGTGGGGATCGGCACCATGGTGTTGGGGAGTCCCCGGCTGTTGCAACCCTGACGGAGCATGGCCAACGCCTCCGATCCTCTGTCATCCGCTCTTGCCGAGGCCAGGGAGGCTGTGGCCCGCGGGAGTTACGCCCGGGCCGTTCAGCTGCTGGAACCCCTCTGCGAGCGCCATCCCGCCTCCCACCCCCCCGGGGATGGGCTCCGGCTGCTGCTGGTGACGGCGCTGATGGGTCTGGGGCAGGGGGAGCGGGCCAAGGCCTGCTGCCGGGCCCTTCTCGGGTGCGCGGATCCCCAGCGGCGCGCGGAGGCCCGGGATCTTCTATGGGTGTTGGAGGCGCCAGCGCTGCGGCGGCCTCGCGAGTGGTCGCTCACCCTGCCTCGCCTGGATCAGGTCGAGCCGCTGGAAGGGATGGGCGGCGGTGGGCGCCGCACCCCGCCGCCAGCCGCCCCGGCGGAACCGCCGCTCCCGCCGGTGGGGCCCACCCGCAGCCCGCGAGGGTTCGGGGCCCTCGTCGTTGGCCTGCTGGTCGTGTGGTTGCTCAGTGCCCTGCTGTCCGGCTGCATGCGTGTGGAAACCGAGCTGGCCTTCGCCGGACCGGGGCGGTTGCGGCTCCACCACCGCTTGGAGGCCATCGCGGGCGCGCCGTTGCCGTTTCAGGAGCGGCTGGCTGCGGCGTTGCGCACCGGCGATCCGCCCCATGAGGAGCAGACCCGGGGAGCCGCCACCGAGATCCGCAGCCCTCTGCTCACCCTGTCGCAGGCGGAGGCGACCCTGGCCGGCACTCTGCGGCTGGCAGCGGCCCAGGCGGGCCTCTCCCTGCCCGATCCCACTCTGAATCTGCGGGAAACCAACTGGCTGCTCGGCGTGCGCCAGCACCTTTTCCTCCGCCTGGATCTGCGCCCTCTCCCCTCTCTGCCTGGCCTGCGGCTCAGCCTGCGCTTCAGCCCCCTGGTCCCGAGCGCCATCCAAAGCGCCGCCCCCCTGGCGGCAGAGGCGGTGGAGGGAAAGCGAGCCGTGGTCTGGCCCCTGAGCCCGGGGGAGGTCAACACCCTGGAGATCCGCGGCTGGCGCTGGAATCCACTGGGGCTGGGCGGAGTGGTGATTCTGGGCGGTCTGGTGCTTGTGGTGCAGCTTCAGCGGATGCGGGTGCGCCTGGGGATGGGCCTGCCCGAATTGCCCCGTTAGCGCGACCGCTCGCGACCCTCACAGTTCGAGCGGGTCGGGGTCGATGGCCAGGGAGACCTCCCGATGGAGCAGCCGCCGCAGCTCCTCTTCCGGTGGGAGGGGCAGGCAGGCGTCGGCGGGACCGTGCAGGAGCACCTGCCAGCGGCTGCGGCCGGCCACCCGGGCCACGGGGGCGGGCGCCGGGCCGATCAGGCTCCACCCCCGCGCCTCCGCCTCGGGACGCAGCCGTTCCGCCAGGGCGGTGGCGGAGGTGGCGGTGGCGCTGGCGGAAGGGCCGGCGAGGCGCAGCAGGCAGGCCCGGCTGAAGGGCACCAGGCCGGCGCCGCGCCGCAGGGTGGCCTCCTCCGCCAGAAACTGTCCGTAGCGGCCGTCCACGAGATGGCGGATCACCGGATGGTCGGGGGAGTAGGTCTGCACGAGCACTTCGCCGGGCCGCTCGCCGCGGCCGGCGCGGCCGGCCAGCTGCATCAGGAGTTGCAGGCAGTGTTCCCCGGCGCGCAGGTCGGGCCGATGCAGGAGGCCGTCGGCGGCGAGGACCGCCGCCAGGGTGACGCTGGGGAGATCCATTCCCTTGGCCAGCATCTGGGTTCCCACCAGCACATCCGCCTCCCTGTTCCGGAAGGCGTCCAACACGCGCCGATGGCCCTCCCGCCCCCGGGTGCTGTCGGCATCGAAGCGGAGCACGCGGAGGCCCGCCAATTCCTCCACCAGGCGCTCCATCACCCGCTGCGTGCCCGCCCCGAAGGGCTTGAAGGCGGTGGAACCGCAGTGGGGGCAAAGCGAGGTGAGCGCCTGGCGATGGTCGCACCAGTGGCAGCGCAGCCACTCCTCGCCGGAGCCGCGGCGGTGCACCGTGAGGGCCACATCACAATGGGGGCACTGAACGACGGTGCCGCAACCGCGACAGCTCAGAAAACGGCGATAGCCCCGCCGAGGCACCAGCACGACCGCCTGCTCCTCCTGCTCCCGCAGGGCCGCCAGCCGATCCAGCAGGGCCCGGCTGAGCAGGCGTCGATGCCCTTCCGCCAGTTCCTGACGCATGTCCACCACCCGCACCGCGGGCAGCGGCCGCGAACCGATGCGCTCCGGCAGGGTCAACAGGGCGGCCTGCCCTGCGGGCGGTTGCACCCTCAGCCAGCTCTCCAGAGAGGGGGTGGCGCTGCCCAACAGGAGCTGGCTGGCGTCCAGGCGGCAGCGCAGCCGGGCCACCTCCCGGGCGTGGTAGCAGGGCATGGGGCTCTCCTGCTTCCAGGAGGAATCGTGTTCCTCATCCAGCACGATCAGCCCGAGGGGCGAGAGGGGAAGAAAGATCGCGGAGCGGGTGCCCACCACCACGCGCGGCACCCCGTCCCGGGTCGCTGCCAGACAGGCCCGCCAGCAGGCGATGCGGTCCCGCTCCGTCAGACCGCTGTGGTACTCGAGGATCGCAGGCCCAAAGCGCGCTCGGGCCCGATCGAGCAGTTGGGGCACCAGGCCGATCTCCGGCGTGAGCAGCAACACGCTCCGGCCCCGGGCGAGATGGTGGGCGGTGGCGCGCAGATAGACCTCGGTTTTTCCGGCGCCGGTCACGCCCCAGAGCAGGGCTTCGCTGCCCGCCGGGGCCGCCAGCAGATGGCTCACGGCTGCGGCCTGGGCAGGGGTGAGGGCTTGATCGGGTGAGGGGAGCCGGAGCGGGAGGGGCGGAGCGGCGGGAGCGGCGGGCTGGAGGATGAAGGAGCGACGCAACAGGCCCCGCGCCTCCAGGCTCCGCACCACCCCGCGCCCGAAGCCGTCGGTCTCCAGGAGCTCTTTGAGCAGGCGTTGGCCGCCCAGGGCCTCCAGCTGCTCCAGAAGCAGCTGTTGCCTTGGCGGCAAGGGGGGGGCATCGGGAAGGGGCTGCTCGCTGCGTTGGATCAAAACCACCTTCCGTCCCGCGCCGGATCCCCTGTCGGGGCCGCCCCCCAGCCAGCCCGGCGGGAGTACGCCGCGGAGGGTGCGAAAGAGGCTGGTGTGGCATTGGCGCGCCACTTCCGTGATCAGCCGCTGCCAGTCGGGATGGACGGCGGCCCGCTCCAGGAGGGCCAGCACCGGTTGCAGGGTCTTGCCCGCCAGGGCGTCCGGGCACTGGCTCAGGACCGCCACCACCAGGCCGGCATGGGGCCGGCCCTGGAGCCGAACCCGCACCAGATCACCGGGGGCCAGATGGAGGCCCTCGGGATTGGCGTAGGTGAACACGCGCCCCTCCGAGCCCGCTTCCAGCCAGACCTCCAAGAAGGCGGGTGGAGCGCCGAGGGGGGAAAGCGCCTCCGGCTTCAGGCCAGCGGAAAGGCTGACGGCTGGGGGGGTGTCGGCTTGGGTGTCGTCGGCTGGCGCCAGCCCTGGTGGCAAGGATTCTTGCAAACGTCTCACACCATTCCTAAGATGAAGAGAGCCAGTCCGAGAGGTTGACGATCAGCCAGGCAGTGTTCGGCGCAAGGAAGGGACTCCGCGTCCCGCCATCATCGAATCCGATGACCCCTCCGTCCTTGTCTCCTGCCCTGGCCGCACCCCCGTCGCGCTGTTCGCTGCTCGCCGCTCACGGTTCCGCAGCCCTCCTCCCCAACCTTTCGGCGTTCACCTTGTCTTCCCCTTGAGGCCGTCGCCGACGGCTGATCCCACGAATCAAGTCCAGGCGCCCACTGGCAGCTGATCACGGGCCTTGGCCTGCGACTTGTTCTTTCTCCCTCTTCGTCTCTCGCACCTTCCTGCCCGCCCGCATATGAGCCCGCTCTCCACGTCCTCGCCCACCGTTGACCTGGTGTCCACCACGCCGGTGGAGACGGCCAGCCACGATGCGTTGACCCGTTCACCAGAGGGAACCTCCGCCGTCGTTCCCGACCTGCCCGCGACCCCGGCCCTCGCCACCGCCGCATTGACGGCCGTTTCAGATGGCGCCGCTCCGGTGTCGGAGGCGTCCGCGCCGGCCCCGAGCAAGCCCAAGGCGAAGGCCAAGCCCAAGGCGAAGCCGAAGGCCAAACCCAAGGCCAAAGCCGCGAAGGCCGCGTCTGCGGAGGAGGATGGCCTGGCGGAGGATCCGTTGGCGGAAGCGGCGGATGCGCTTCTGGACGGAGCAGACCTGCCCGAGGGCGACGGGCTGTTGCCTCTTGATGAGAAAGGGGAGGGCAAGGACGCCCGCTCGGCCAAGGCGCTGGCCAGCATCAAGATCGGGCCGAAAGGGGTCTACACCGAGGATTCGATTCGGGTATATCTGCAGGAGATCGGCAGGATTCGCCTTCTCAGACCTGACGAGGAGATTGAACTGGCCCGCAAGATCGCTGACCTGCTGCAGCTGGAGGAGCTGGCGGCCCAATTTGAGTCGGATCATGGTCGCCAGCCCGACAACAAGGAGTGGGCCACCCTGGTGGACATGCCGCCGATCAAATTCCGCCGCCGCCTCATGCTGGGCCGAAGGGCAAAGGAAAAGATGGTGCAATCCAACCTGCGCTTGGTGGTGTCGATTGCGAAGAAATACATGAATCGCGGCTTGTCTTTCCAGGATCTGATCCAGGAGGGAAGCCTCGGCCTGATCCGAGCAGCAGAGAAGTTTGATCACGAAAAAGGATATAAGTTTTCCACCTATGCCACCTGGTGGATTCGCCAGGCGATCACCAGAGCCATCGCCGACCAAAGCCGAACCATTCGCCTGCCTGTACACCTTTACGAGACCATCTCTCGCATCAAGAAGACAACGAAAACCCTCTCCCAGGAGTTCGGGCGCAAGCCGACGGAAGAGGAAATCGCTGAGAGCATGGAAATGACGATCGAGAAATTACGCTTCATTGCCAAATCCGCCCAATTACCGATCTCTTTGGAGACACCCATTGGCAAGGAAGAAGACTCGCGACTGGGAGATTTTATCGAGGCTGATATTGAGAATCCGGAACAAGACGTGGCGAAGAATTTGTTGCGAGAGGACCTTGAGGGGGTGCTGGCCACCCTCAGCCCGCGCGAGCGGGATGTGCTGCGCCTGCGCTATGGGTTGGATGATGGTCGCATGAAGACCCTGGAGGAGATTGGCCAGATCTTTGATGTCACCCGGGAACGGATCCGTCAGATTGAGGCCAAGGCATTGCGCAAGCTGCGGCATCCCAACCGCAACAGTGTGTTGAAGGAGTATATTAAATAGTTGATCCGAGTTTCTCTTGAGCAAACTCAACCCGGCTTCAACGAACTCTTCCAAGTTGTCGGTTGTTCTGCCAACCTACAACGAACGGGAAAATGTCATCCCCATCGCGCAACAGTTGCTGAGCCTGGCAGATCGTTTCAACTTGGAAATCATCTTTGTTGATGACGACTCCCAGGATGGCACGGCGGAAGTGGTGAGGGATCTGGCGCACACGTATGCACAGGTGCGTCTGATTCGGCGCGTGGGCCGCGCGGGACTATCCAGCGCCATCAAGGAAGGCATCCTGGATTCCACGGGAGATCTGGTTGTCGTGATGGATTGCGATGGTCAGCATGAACCCTCCACCGTGCTGTTGGCGCTGCGGAGCCTGCAGGAGACAGGGGCGGATCTGCTGATCGGCAGTCGCTTTCATCCCCAGGCTCAGATCCGGGGATTGAGCGCCAAGCGGGAAAGAAATTCCACCTGGGCCAACGCGCTTGCGCGCGTCAGCCTGCCCCGCTACCGACAGTTGACCGACTACATGAGTGGCTTTTTTGTCTGTCGGCTTCAAGCCGTGCTCCCTTATGTCCGGCAAATTGATGTCAATGGATTCAAGTTTCTTTATGAGCTGTTGGCGATCAGCGCTGGTCGGCTGAAGGTTGGCGAAGTTCCCCTGAAGTTTCAGCCGCGCATCAGCGGAGAATCCAAGCTCAACCTGGCTGTGGTCTGGGACCTGGGCATCTCCATTCTCCATACGCTGTTATTGCGCAGCGTGCCTCGTCGCGCCATCAGCTTTGCCCTGGTGGGAACCACAGGAATCGCCACGCATCTGTTCATTTATTACCTGTCCAGACACTTCCTTGGATCCAGTTTTGAGCTGGCCCAGATGTTTGCGGTCGTTGGCGCTGCGAGCACTAATTTTTTGATCAACAATATCCTTACCTTTCGCAATCAACAGCTGAAGGGCGGTCGGCTCCTGCTGGGGTTGTTGCGATTTCTTTTGGTCACTTCCATGGGCATGGTGGCCAATGTGGGCGTGTCTTCCGCCCTCTATCATCAGACTGCTGGTCAACCGCTCTTGGCCATGTTTGCTGGTATTGCAGTGGATTTTGTCTGGAAGTATGCAGCTTACTCACGCTTTGTATGGAACACTCCTTGACAGCAGTTCTTCTACGGGCAGGATCAGTTTTTTTGAGTGAACCTTGCGGCCGGGATAATGCCGTGGGCTAGGCTTTGCCATCAGTCGTTGCTTAACATCCCCTGAACCAAGCGTCTGGACGGAATACCGCCTTGAATTCTGTCAACACGTTTCCAACCCTCTCCCAACCCATTCCAACCCATCTGCTGCGGAACCTCCCTCTGCAATGACACACTCCGCTGTGAATCCGTCCACGGGATCAGGCACCGGAGCACCCGAGACCGGCGCACCCTTTTCTCTCCTCTGGGCCCTGCTTTCTCTGGCGGGGTTGGGGCTGCTGTGTTGGCTGGCCTTCTTCAACGGCCTCGGATCCCTGGGGCTGATGGACAAGACCGAAGCTCTCTTCGTGGAAGTGGGCCATCAGATGCTGATTCGCAACGATTGGGTGACCCCCTGGTGGAACGGAGACCGGTTCTTTGACTATCCAGTCTGGGGGTACTGGATGGTGGCGCTCTCGTTCCGGTGGTTCGGGGTGACGCCATGGGCGGCGCGCCTGCCGGTGGCCCTGGCCGCCAGCGCGGTGGTGGTGGCGGCTTTTTTGTTGGTTCTTCACTGGGGCGAGCGGGGGGAACCTCCCCTGCGCCGCTGGGGGCGGGCCCTGGGGGCGTCCGGGGTGTTGGCCACCGCGCCGGGTTGGATCGGTTGGGGTCGCACCTCCACCACGGACATGTTCCTGTCCAGCGCCATCAGCCTCGCCCTCCTGGCCTTCCTGTTGGCCCACCACGAACCACCGCGTTCCGTTCTGGCCGTCCTCGGCCGGATCGGTCTGGCCCTCTTCTGCGGCATCGCCGTGTTGGCCAAAGGTCCGGTGGGGCTGCTCCTGCCCCTGCTCGTGGTCGGTGCCTTCCTGCTCTTGAGCGGTCAGTGGCGGCCCTGGCTCCATCCCGTTCGGCTGGTGGCGATGCTGGTTCTCTTCCTCGGGGTCTGCCTCCCTTGGTACGGGGCGGCCACCCGGGCCAATGGCATCGCCTTCCTGGGGGGATTTCTGGGGTTCAGCAATCTGCAGCGGTTCACCCAGGTGATCTATGACCATCCGGGACCCCCCTGGTTCTATCTGCCCTGGCTGGTGCTGTTGCTCCTTCCCTGGTCGCTCTTCCTCCCGGGGGCCATCGCGCGGCAGCGGTTCTGGCGCCTGGACCGTTGGCGTACCGGGGTGACCCCCCCCTCACCGCAGGCCACGGCCGGACTGTTCCTGCTCTTGTGGCTGGCCATCCCCCTGGCCTTCTTCTCCCTCGCCGCCACCAAGCTTCCGGGATACATCTTGCCCATCGTGCCCGCGGGTGCCCTGCTGGTCGCGCTGGCCTTCTGGCCCTTGCCGGCGGGACCGCTGGACTCCCGGGCGGGCGGGCTGGATCGCTGGCAGCGCGCCGGTGCGGGCGTGGAGGGCGTGTTGCTGGGCCTGATGGCCGTGGCGGCGGCCCTGGCACCCCGGTGGGTGGCCACCGATCCCGCCCACCCCACCTTCGCCGCCGCCCTGGCCCGCTCCGGTCTGCCCGTCCTCCTGGCGGCGGTGTTGGCCCTCACCAGCCTGGCCGTCTGGCTGGCCCTTGGCCGCGCGACGGATGCCCGCTGGCTGGGACTGACGAATGTGGCGGGATTTCTGGCCATCCTGGCCCTGGTGGTGGCGCCGCTTGCCCCCCTCATCGATCGGGAGCGGCTGTGGCCGATCCGCCAGCTGGCCCGTCAGGCCAAGAGCCTGGCCCGGCCTGCGGAACCCCTCTGGGTGGTGGGCACCAAGCGGTACAGCACGCTGTTCTATGGCGGTGAAACGGCCGCCTTTGTCTCCGGGCGGGAAAGTCTCGAGGATCGTCTGCGGGAGGATCCTGCCGGCCTTCGGCTCTCCTCCTACAGCCAAACGGCTCGCCTGTTCGGCGATCGTCGCCATCTCGAAGCCCTGGACTGGCCCGCCGCCCGGGTGCGGCGGCTGGCGCGCATCGGCGAGCAGGAGCTCTGGCGCGTGCGCCTTCCGAACGCCACCCGTCCAGATCCGCTGTGAAACCGCAATTCCTCCGCCGCGATGGGGTGATCCTCCCCCTCTGCCTGGTCGTTCTGTTCGGCCTCGGCCACCTGGTCACGGCCAGTGAGGAGGCCCCTCCCCTCGACCAGGCCGCCCTCGACGGACTGGGGCACCTGCTGGCGGGTCCGGTGGCCAAGCTCTTGCTGCTGGTCTATCGCCTCAGTGGCGTCGGCTTCACGGCGGTGCTGGTGGCTGTCTCCCTGGTGTATCTGCTGCTCAAACGCTGGTGGAACGACCTCAAGCTGCTGGTGATGTCCACCGCCGGCATTCTCGCGATTGTGGATCTCGGGCTCAAGCCCTTTTTTGATCGGGCGCGACCCCATGCGAAATTGCTGGTGGTGGATGGCCGCAGCTTCCCCAGTGGCCACGCGGCCGGATCGATCGCCTTCTACTTCGCCATGGTCGCCATCCTTTCGCTCCATTACCCCCACCTGCGACGCCCCATCGTTCTCGTGGCCAGCCTTTGGGTGGGGATGGTCTGGCTGAGCACCCTGATCGCCCGGGCCCACTGGCCCTCCGATCTGGTGGCGGGCGGGGCGGCTGGCCTGGCCTGGCTCACCTTCTGCCTGGCCTTCTGGAGACCGGGGGTGCGGGCATGACGCAACAGGAGATCACGCGCCTCGACGACCTGCGGGGCTTCCGCGGCGCCCCCCCCCTCGCCCCAGCCCAGCGCCTTCGTCTTCAGGCGGAGTTGCGCCAGCGCGTGGCCGCCTGCGATTGGTGCACCATCGGCGTGATGGCCTCCACCAGCGAGGCGGCCTGGCAGGCCCTGCGCGGCTACGAGCGGGCCCTCGGCTGGTCCCCCCTCGCCCCCTCCACCCCCGAGCAGGCCAAGGGTCCGGTGTTTCTGAAGGGGCACCAACGCAACGGCACGGCGTTTCTGCGGGAGGAGGCGGGTCTCGGGGAAGGGGTTCTGATCAGTGGTCACAGCGATGGCAACCCCGACGCGGAAGACACCTGGGGCCCCCTGCCCCTCGACCTGTTTGCCGCCGATCCCGCTCCAGGGGAGGAGGATGGGGCCACTGGTCTTTAGGCTGAACAGCTCTCAACAGGCAGGATCCCCTGCCGGACCACGCCGCCGATGAACGGATCCCCCCTGCGCATCGCCTCCCGTCGCAGCCAGCTGGCGATGGTGCAGACCCACTGGGTGCGCGATGCCTTGATCCACGCCCACCCCGGTCTGGAGATCCGGATCGAGGCCATGGCCACCCAGGGAGACAAGATCCTGGATGTGGCCCTGGCCAAGATCGGCGACAAGGGGCTCTTCACCAAGGAGTTGGAGGCCCAGATGCTGGTGGATCAGGCCGACATCGCCGTGCACAGCCTCAAGGACCTGCCCACCCAGCTGCCGGATGGGCTCATGCTGGGATGCGTCACGGAGCGGGAGGACCCAGCCGACGCGTTGGTGGTGCACGAGAAGCACCGCGACAAAACCCTGGAAACCCTTCCGGAGGGCAGCGTGGTGGGCACGAGCTCCCTGCGGCGCCTGGCCCAGCTCCGGCACCACTTCCCCCACCTCATCTTCAAGGATGTGCGGGGCAACGTGATCACCCGCCTGGAGAAGTTGGACGCGGGAGCGTTCGACTGCCTGATCCTCGCCGCGGCGGGGCTGGGTCGGCTGGGCCTGGCGGATCGCATTCATCAACGCATCGACCCCGCGATTTCTCTCCATGCCGTGGGACAAGGGGCCCTGGGCATTGAATGCCGGCAGGGGGATCAGGCTGTTCTGGCCACGATCCAGGTGCTGGAACACCTCCCCACAGCCCGACGCTGCCTGGCCGAGCGGGCGTTTCTCCGGTCCCTGGAGGGGGGCTGCCAGGTGCCGATCGGCGTCAACAGTCGCCTGGAGGGGGACAGCCTGGTGCTGACCGGCATGGTGGCCAGCCTGGATGGCCAGCGTCTGATCCGGGATGAGGTCCGCGGCGATCAGACGGATCCGGAGGCCATCGGCGTGGCCCTGGCGGCCGCCCTGCGCCAGCAAGGGGCGACGGCCATCCTGGAGGAGATCTTTGCCAGCGTCCGCCCCGGCAGCTGAATCGGCGTCCGCCTCCGCAGAGCCGGGACCCTCAGGAGCGGCCAGTCCCTTCCAGTGGGGCCTGGTGGGATGGGCCGCTTTGGTGGGCACCCTGACGGGGCTCGCCATCGTTGGCTTTCATGAGCTGTTCGGCTTCATCAACAATTTTCTCTACGGCCCCTTCGTGGAGGGGCTGCTGGTAATCGGCCGCTCCCCGGTCGCGGCGGGTCTGGCGGAGGGAGGGGGCCTCGACCTGCCCCCCCTCGCCCCAGACGCTGGCACCCCGTTGAAGGCGATGGTGCAGCTCGGTCTGGATGGCCTGGGCTGGCTTGCTGCCGCTCCTCCGCCCGTGGCACCGGCGCCCCAGAGCCCCCCCCTCTCGGACACCCTGGCGGATTGGTTGGCCCTCTGGCCTGTCCTGGTGGTGCCCACCCTGGGGGGGTTGGCCGTGGGGGTGTTGCGCTGGCTCTCCGGTTCCATCGGCCCCGGGATTCCCAGCCTGCTGGCGATGGCCGACGGCGCCGCCGTCTCCGCTCCCCGCCTGCCCCTGTTGCGCCTCGTGGCCGCCTCCCTGAGTCTGGGCAGCGGCGCCTCCCTCGGGCCGGAGGGCCCGAGTGTGGAAAGCGGAGGCAACCTGGGCCTGTGGGTGGCCAGCCGGGCGGGATTGACGCCCCAGGCCCAGAAGGCGTTGGTGGCAGCGGGGATCGCGGCGGGGCTGGCGGCGGGGTTCAAGGCACCGATCGCCGGGGTGTTCTTCGCCTTTGAGGGCAGCTTCAACGCCATCCGGAACCGCACGAGCCTGCGGGCGGTGTTGGTGGCGGCCGTGGCCTCCGCCCTGGTGACCCAGCTGGTGCTCGGGGATGCCCCGATTCTTCGGTTGCCCGCCTATCAGGTGCGTTCGCCGCTGGAACTGCCGCTCTATCTGGGGCTCGGCCTGGTGGCGAGTCTCCTCTCCCTGGCACTGGTGCGCCTGATCGCCCTCGGCCGCCATCCACGGGTCTCCGGTCTGGTCCAGCGGCTCCCCCCCGGGCTGGCCACAGCCCTGGGCGGCGCTGCTGTCGGCGGGCTCGCCCTCCTCTTCCCCGAGGTGTTAGGGGTGGGTTACGACACGATTGAGAGCCTCCTCGGTCAGGACGACGCCATCCCCCTTCTCACCCTGCTGGGGGTGATGGTGGTCAAGCTGCTGGCCACCACCGTGAGCAATGCCTGTGGTTTCGTCGGTGGGGGCTTTGCGCCAGCTTTGTTTCTTGGCGCCGTCCTGGGCAATGTTTATGGGCAGCTGTTGGGCGAGGGAGGGTTGCACCTTCCGGTGGCGGAGCCGCCCGCGTACGCCATGGTGGGCATGGCGGCCGTTCTCGCGGGCAGCGCCCGGGCGCCAATCACCTCCCTGCTTCTGTTGTTCGAGCTCACGCACGACATCCGCATCGTGTTGCCGCTGATGGCCGCTGCGGGATTGAGCGCCGCCTTGGTGGAGCGCTGGCAGGGCTTTCAGGCGGCGGATCTGCTGGGCCGGGATGGGGTCGAAGAGCGACGCCGTGCCTTGATGGCCTCAGTGTCGGTGCTGGAGGCGCTGGAACCGGAGGCCCCTCTTGTGCTGCCCGCCTCCACCCCCACCGACCAGGCCCTCAACCTCCTGATCGACGTCCATGGCCACTGCCTGCTGGTCGCCGATGCGGGAGTCATGATCGGACTCATCAACCTGGCGGATCTGCAACGGGGTCTGCAACGGGAGCGAGAGCTCGGTGGTGGTGGCTCGCGGGAGTCCACGCTGCGGGAGTGCCTCCGCTCGGAGCTGGTATGGCTGCCGAAGAACGCGAGCTTGAGCCAGCTGGAGGATCAACTGCTGCCTGGAGGCCTGCGTCAGGTGCCCGTGTTCGGGATCAGTGGAGAAGGCATGGGGCTTCTGCCCCAGGGGCTGCCTGGCGGAGGGTTGCCGGAGGAGCGCCTCCTGGGGCTCGCCAGCCGGGATGGGCTGGCGCGGGCTGTGGCCCGTCGGCTTCAGGGGATGGCTTCCGACACCTGAGACACCAGGGCCTCCGCCACGGGATCCGCCTGGGAGAGCAGCTTGAGAATGCGCTGCAGATCGAGTTCGGACAGCTCCCCGTCGTCGCCCCACTTCAGAGCCGTGCTGTTGAGTTGGTCGACCATGAGCTTGGGTTGAGTGCTCAAACCGTCTTTGAGAAGCGTGCGGGATTCAGGCATGGAAGGCACGGGGGAGATATGGCCCGGCAAACAAATGTTCGAAAGACCTTAAGGGGCATGGCCGCGGGCAAGGAAGGGCTTGCGGAGGATCTGCGGAATGTTTTCCAATCTCCGCCGCGATCGCCGCTGGCGCGAGGGCTTCCGGCATCCGAGCCGGCCGGCCGACCGGCGTTGGCGGGCCCTGAGGGACCGCAGGCATTCACCCCACGGACGGGGGAGGGTCGGTTTGCGCGCTTCTCGGTGGGGTCTGCCGCAACGAGTGGGGAGGGCCGAAACATGGGCTTCGGTTGTCATCACCCGGGCCTTTGAACCCCTGCCCGACACTGAATCCATCGGGGGCGATTGACGGCCCCGCCATCCACCCCTCTCCATCCCAACCATGTTGACACTTCGTTCCCCATCCCCCTTCGACCTGTTTGATCGCATCGAGCAGCAACTCAGCCAGCAACTGCACACCGCTGAGCGGGTTCCCGCGGCTGAGGTGCATGAAACGCCAGAGGCCTATGAGGTGGTTCTGGAGTTGCCCGGTGTCGATAAGGACGCCATTGAGGTCAAGGCCACCGACCGCACCCTGGTGATCAGCGCCGAGCGGCGCAACCACCGCCAGGTGCCCGTGCCATCCGCCGCCGAGGGGTCCAGCGAAACACCCGCCAACGCGGAACCCAAAGCCCCGTTGCTCAGTGAGTTTCGCTACGGCACCTGGAGCCGCAGCTTCCGCTTCCCCCAGCCCATCGAGCGTGACCAGCTGGACGCCCGCTACCAGGGCGGCCTGCTCACGCTGAAAGCCCCCAAGGCGCAGAGAGCCACAACGGTGACGGTGAAAGTGGAGGGCTGAGTGGCAGATTGGCCCTAGGCGTCCCGAGTGGTGCGTCTGAGAACAGCTTGCCCCCGGGTGTCAACCGGGGGTTTTCTTTTGGCGCCCTGCCCGCGCTGGCGTGGCGTATGACCAGGAAGGGGCTACCAGGTCTTGTACGGCAGGAATTTGCCATTCATCGTCAACTTCACCCGATCGCCTTTCGGGTCAGCCACCTTGTCGACGTGCAGGGTGAAGTCGATGGCCGACATGATGCCATCGCCGAACTTTTCCTGGATCACATCCTTCAAAGGCAGGCCATAGACCTGCAGAATTTCGTAGAAGCGGTAGAGGAGAGGATCGGTGGGGATCACCGGATCGAGGGCGCCCTTCACGGGGTAGTGGGTGAGCTGGGGCGCCAGAGCGGCATCCAGCTCCAGGGCGTGCAGCAGGGTGGCGGCCTGCTCCGGGGTGGCCGTGGCTTGTCCATAAAGCAACGCCGCCACCCACACCTCATCGGCTCCCAGGCGGGCTCCCAGAACGGCGAAGCTCAGATCAAGGCGCTGTTTGGCGGCCAGCAGGGTGGGGGTGAGGGCGGAGAGGGCCATGGGGGAGGTCAAGCGCCGCCGGACCCTATGGAGCCCCGGGGGGATGTCTTGTGAGCGTTACTACCAAATCGCCGCCCCTGGCCGCCGCCTCCGGCCCGTGTTCAGCCATCCCACCAGCGCAGCAGGTTGCTGTAGCTGCGGCTGATCAGGTCGAACACCTCCCCCTTGCGCTCTTGCGCGAAGAGGGCCCGGCGGGCGGTGTCCAGCTCGAAGAGCAGCTCCCGTTGCTCAGCGTGACGGATGCGGCTTTCGATCCAGCCCACCGCCACCACCCGCTCCCCCCGGCTCACGGTCTCCACCGCATGCAGGTAGGTGCTCGGGTAGACGATCGCGTGGCCTGCGGGCAGACGGATCCGTTCCTCTCCACCGGGGGTCTCCAGCAGCAGGTCGCCTCCTGTGGAGGCGTCAGGCGGCGAGAGGGCCAGGGTGAAGGAGAGATCGGCCCGACCGCCCGTCATCCAGGCATTGTCCACATGGCGCCCATAGCCCTCGCCGGGTCCCATCCGGCTGAAGAGCAGACCGTGAACGCGGCGCGGAAAGGCCGCCGCACCCACCAGGGGATGGGCCTCCAGGGCAGCGACCACCTGCCGCGCCAGCTCGCCATGCAGGGCCGTGGTGCGATCGAGTTGACGGTTGTGCTTGACCGTGCGGGCATGCCATCCCGCCGTCTCCGCGCCGGGCCTCCAGGCTTGGGCGGGGGCCCCGAGCAGTCGCTGGAGGACACGCTCCGCGTCGTCGGGGGAGAAGAGGGGCTCAAGAAGGAAGGACATCCTCGGGCGGCGGTGGCGGCTCGGCCGGAAGGCCTCCCATTCTCCAAGACCCCCGCGTAGGCTTTGGCCCTTGCGCCACTGGCCCACGCCGCCCATGTCCCGCAGAAGTGTTGCCCTCTTTCTGGCCACCACCGGATTGATCACCAGCCTGACCGCCTGCGGCGGGGGGCAGGAGGCCCATGAGAAGGGGGGGGATGGCGACCCTTCCGGGCAGACCGCCGCCCCGATGAAGGGGTCGGACGACCACGGCGACAAGGACGAGAAGGGGGATGACGCCAAAGACAACAAGGGCGATGAGGGCGGCGAGGGAGGAGAAGGCGGCGAAGGCTGAGGGGTGCCCCCCAACCCCTGGCCGACGCTCTTTCCAAGGCGCAGCCATGATGGGGCTCCGCAACACGCCGGCTCCCGCCGGGCCGTTCATGAGCCCTGTCTCCGCGCCCGGGGTGGAAGCCGATCTGCCCCTCACGCCGCTCGATTCCCCCTGGCGAAAGGCCTGGTATCCAGTGGCCTACCTGAGTGATCTGGATCCGGCCCGTCCCACCCCCTTCACCCTGCTGGGCGACGATCTGGTGCTCTGGTGGGATCGGGCGGAGCGGCGCTGGCGCGCTTTTGCGGATGTTTGCCCGCACCGGCTCGTGCCCCTCTCGCAAGGCCGCCTCAATGGCGCTGGTGAGCTCGAATGCCCTTACCACGGCTGGACCTTCCGCGGCGATGGCCACTGCACCGCCATCCCCCAGGCCAGCGCGGAGATCGCCGCCAACCCTCGGGCCCGCTGCCGCTCTTACGCCACCGCCACGGGGCAGGGTTTGCTGTTCGTGTTCGCCGGCGATCCGGCGGATCAAGGAGAGGTGCCCCTGCCTCTGGTGCCCGCCCTGGAGGAGCCCGTCGCAGCGGGGCAGCGGCCCTGGGTGGTGCAGGACACCTTTCGCGACCTGCCCTATGACGCACTCACCCTGCTGGAGAATGTGCTGGATGTGAGCCATGTGCCGTTCACGCACCATGGCACGGTGGGACGGCGGGAGAACGCGGGCCCGGTGGAGCTGGAGGTGAGCCATGCGGATGCCTCCGGCTTCACGGGGTTCTGGGCGGAGGGGCCTCGACGCGGGAAGCTCGGCAGCCAAGCGACCACCTTTCTGGCCCCAGGCCTGATGTGGCACGACCTCACCGCGCCGGGCTTTGCCCGCATCCTGACCGTGGTGTATGCCACCCCGATCCGTCCCGGCGTCTGCCGCCTCTTTGCCCGCTTCCCCTTCCAGTTCGCTTCACCCCTGCCCCGGCTGCTGCTGCCACTGCGGCCCATCTGGCTGCAACATCTCGGCAACCATGTGGTGTTGGAGGACGATCAATTGTTTCTCCATTGGCAGGAACGGGTGCTCGCCCAACGGGGGGGCAGCGCCAACCTCAGCCGAGCCTGTTTCCTGGCCAGCCCCGCGGACCGCTATGTGTTGGCCCTGCACCAATGGGTGAACGACCATGCCGGCCCGCCCTTCCCCGGCCAACCCCTGCCGCTCCGGCTGGATCAGGAGGCGTTGATGGAGCGCCACCAGAGCCACACCGTCCATTGCCATGCCTGCTCCGGCGCATTGGCCGGCATTCAACGCTGGCGTCCCTGGCTGGCCCTGGTTCCCTGGCTGGCGTTGGTGGCGGTGGCCTGGTGGCACACTCCCCGGGCCCTGGCCGCCGGGCTGACCCTGGCCCTGCTGGGCTGGGGGGCCGGTCGCCAGCTCAACCATTGGGAGAGACAGCTTTTGCAGGGGGATGGGGAGCCACCGCGCAACCGGTCCTGATCCAACGGCTCTGTCCTGCCGGAAGGGCGCAGCCTCAGTGGATCAGGCGTCGCAGGCGGGTCTTGAGCATCGAACGCAGACGCGCTGGGGAGGGGTTGGCCAGTTTGACGTCGATGAGGATCAGATCCCTGGCTTCCGGGCGTTCACCTTCGGCCTGGCCGGAGGCAACGCCGTGATAGCTCGGGGGCAGATCGGGGAGGGCCTTGCGGAAGCGTGAGTTGGGGAGGAAGAGAAATGAACCGAGAACAGGGCGGATGGTTCGCACATGCTCAAAAGAGGCAAAACAATCCGGCTTGAGCCTCGTGATCACATCCTGATTTTCGCACTGATATTCCGATTGGCCATTGAAGTTGTTCACCCGTTCCAGCCAGCCGGACTCTGGAACTGGAGGCGTCGCAGAATACCCCTTTAATCTGTAGAGGCTCGTGCCGCGGTTTCCAGTCCAAAGATAGATCAGAATCGCGCAGATCGTCTTCGGGCAATCCGCATGGGGACTGAGGAAATAATCCGATTGATCCTGGCAACGTCTGACTTGGATCTGAATCGCCTCTCCCTGCAGATCGCAGGCCAGAGAGGCCTGGGAATGCTCCAGGGCAAAGGTGCGAAGGTCGTCATGACCCGCGAGCAACTGACAGGGATCTGGTGTGTCAGAAGGGTTGTCCAGTGTGTATTGCCGACGCTTGCCAAAACCGTAAGAGCAGAGCGCTTCGTTCGATGACGGCTTCAGCGGGCTGGACAGAAGGGAAAGCCAGGACGGTTCCAACCGACCCAGGCAATAGTGAAAAGGCGTATGGAAGGTTTGGACGGACTGAAAAAGGGAAGTTGTCGACACAACAGATTGCATGCTTATTGGCGTCACAACAAATTTGATTTTTAATTTTAGCACAGCAAAACGCCTGTACTGTCATCCATGGCTCCATCTAGCGCCATCCTGTCTCCTTCCTGAGCTGGTCTGGCTGCGCCTGGATGGCCAACTCGGCATGGCGGGTGGCCGGCCGTATGGACTGCGAGTGCTGCCTCGATTTTTGAAAAGATTCTCAGACCATGTATGCCTCGGGTTGGGCGCCTGCCAGTCGGACGACATGGGCCCGGGCAAAACCGCCCAACGCATCGCGGCCCTGCTCGCCGATCCGCTGGCGGCGGGTGCTGGAAGGCTTCGCCCCGACCTTGAGGGTGTCCCTCCACCACGGACCGGAACGGCCCCGCACAGCGCGCCCTCAAGTCCCTGAGGCCCGGGGGCCTACTGCTCACGAGCTACGGCGTGCTCAGCCGGGATGCCACCGCCTTGACCGCCATGGCCCGCGCCGCCGCCCTGCAGGCCCGACGGCGCGGCGCCCTCACCGGCACGCCCGTGAAAAACCGCCTCCTGGAACTTCGGGCCCTGCGGTGTCTGGGCCCCTTCTTGGAGCAGCCCGGCGCGCCGCCGAATCTGGACCAGCGGCTGGCGGCCTTCCACCTGCGGCCCGTGGCGGGTCCGGGAGAGGAGGGAGAAGAGGAGAACGGGCCCCGGCCGTGACCACCACCCCACCCATGGCTGAATTCCGGGCGCTCGTCAAGGTGCCGAGGTGGCTTAATCCTTGAAGCGTTCTTGATAAAAGCGCTCGATCTCGCCCACGGCTTGCAGCACCGGAGCGGCGAGGGAATCGACGCTGTCGGCCACCTGCCGGGTCAGGCCCAAAGTGAGCACACCGCCGGAGGGCTCCAGCTGGCCGGATTGGATCCTGTCTTTGAGCGCGTGCAACACGGCCAGCAGCTGCTGCCGTCGGCCGGCGTCCAGCCCCCCCGCGGCCTTGCCAGCCACGGCCACGGCCTGATCGATCAGACCGAGAAAATCACTGTTGCGGGAATCCATGACGGTTCAGGGGCAGGAGAAGGATTCAACAGTCAGGGGCGGACCTTCCACCCAGGTGATGCGCGGATCTTTGGAATTTTCGATGAAGGTCTGCTGACCGCCGCCCGGGTAGCAAGCCGATGGGGTCTGTGGCGCCACCACGCCCTGATAAACCACGGTGCCGGCGGGCAGCGTCACCAGCAGGGTTCGAGTGGCTTGATTGCCCCACTCCTGATTCAAGGCCAGTGCGCGAATCACTTCGGTGTTCGCTTTGAAGCGATCCGTGGTCAGATAGCGGCCGTAGCGATTGCCTTCCGTGCTGAAGTGGCGGAAAAAGATTTGCGGCCGGGTGAGCACCGTTCGGGTGCATTTGGAGTCCAGGAAGGTGGCGGCCAGATTGACCGGCAGGGGGCAGTTCGGAGCCAGCTGCGGGGTGGTGTCTTGGGCCTGGGCCGGGCGCATCAGGACGCGGGGAGCATTGGCCTCGACAGCGGCCAACAGGGCACCGCTGAGGGCACTGAGCAGCAAGAACCTGGCTGGCCTCCGGACGGGAAACCAGGCACGCAAAACATTCGGCATGAGAGAAGCCAAGCCTCCCTTTCCTAGCAAGTTCAGCCGCTTTTGGCAGCCCGGGTCCCGTCCCGTTCGTCGAACAGATCCACCGGTGCCCCATTGCCATCGCGATCACGGCAGGCGGTGGTGGGTTGTATCCACGCCCAGCCGTTGGGCCGCCGCTGCAGCCGCGGCCTCGCTGCCGCTGGCACGGGCACCAGGCTGCGCTTGAAATCCTGCGGCACGCCAATGTCGCAGGAGAGCATCAGGTGCCGAGGTCATCCCGTTTCGCCTCGAAGGCGTCCACCACCGCATTCCCAGCTCCTCCCAACCCGACGTCCTCGCGGAAGCCGCGGGTGCGAGCTTGCGTGAGCTCGTCAGCTTCCGCGCCAGCCAGGGGCTGGGTCAGGCCAGCCTCTCCCTGAATTGAGAAGGGGGGCCAATGCCCATCCGTCCGCATCCCGGCCCCAGTGCTGGAATTCCTGCAGGGAATCCCGACGCAGATGGCCCAGGGCATTCCGTCACGCTGGCGCCGATGCAGGCCGAACTGACCACCCGGCAGGCTGCAGATGTCCATATCAACTTGATGGCCTGCAAGCACGCCATCGACCTGCAGCGATGTTCAACCGCGCACTTGATTACGCATAAAGCTCCGCAGACCTCAGGACCCTCTCCGGGCAGGGCCTACACACGCAGACTGCATTGGCGATGCGTTCCGTCATTGCCGCCATCTTAAAGCGCCTGTTGAATAAGAAGCAGAAAGCACCCAAATA